>DCHD01000059.1:20296-21219 GCA_002315565.1 Solobacterium sp. UBA1761
GCCCATAAGTAAGTATTTCGTTATTGAAGACATCTATATAAAATGTTAGTTCATATAATGTTCTATTTGCGTAGAACTGCGTCATATCAGAAACTACAACTTCATATGGCTTATTTATTCTATGCCAGTGATTCCATATAAGATTTTTATATGTCTCATGTTCTTCTAATGGTTTTTGCCATTGGTAATGTTTAGATGTAGATCTTAAGAAATTGTATTGAAGAATCTTAAATACATAATTTTCGCTGTATTTAACGTTATATCTGTTTTCTATGTAATGTGTTAACCATCTATAACCATGTGATTTATGTGAATTAAATACTTCAATAATAAACCTAGAATCTTCTTTAATCTTTATGTCTTTAGCTGAAGGACTATTCTTTCTATTTAGCCATTTATAATAACCAGATCTAGAAACGTCCATGAGCTTACAGAGATAATTAACTGAATACTTGTCTTTAAGGTTAAAGATTACTTCATATTCTTGTCGAATGTAGTAACGTATTCCTTTCTTGCACCAACTCCTTTCACGGTATAACCTTTTTTTAATCTTTCAATTTCAATATCTTTCTTAGCTAATTGTCTTTGAAGTTCTTCTATCTCGGTTCCTTTTCTAGGTCTACCTATATTGGAGCCTTTTTGTTTTCCTGTTTGAGACTTTAAACCATCAATTCCGTTTTTACGATATTTTTTAACCCACGTTTTAAGCACGTTATTGTGGATATCATAGTTGTCAGCGATTGTCTTGGTTCCGGTCTTGCCATTTAAATATTCAAGAACTATCTTTTCTTTTTCTTCAGGTGTTCTCATCACATTTTTCTTTCCTATTGGATGTGCCATACCATCTCCTTTCTGACTTTATTGTATGAAAAAAGTAGACTTGGTATTTTTTATACCTTGTCTACTTTTACATTAGCACTTCA
>DCHD01000009.1 GCA_002315565.1 Solobacterium sp. UBA1761
GGACATTTTCAATTTGGATTCACAATGTTTTTTAGACATTTGTCAATTATCATTTATTGTTACAGGATCAATAACGAAGCGCCTTTTAGCATAATAATTACACTTGAGCATCGCCTGATTGGTCTTCTTGATATTTTTGATTTCAGTATTCGTCTTCAAAATATATTCTTCTGACACTTCTTGATTAAAAGATGTGAATGTTCCATCGGCAATTCTGTAGAGTCCAAGATTGGAAAACCAGTCACCATTGGCAAACTTTACAGTACAGTTTCCATTATTAATGTCACTTCCCGCATAGAGTCTAGGATCATAGTTGAGATTGAACAGATTGGCAATTGTCGGAAGCTGATCAAGACTTGAACAATAGTTTTCATTGACCTCAGATTCCTGGTTGCAGTTATAGATGATAAAAGGCATCTTGTATAGACCGCCAGCACCGTTTCTGTCCATGAGTTTACTTGCACTTATTACCTGATCAAGAGTCAGGCTTCTTGGAGAGTGATCTCCATATAATGCAATAACCGTATTCTCAAGTTTCCCGGCACTTTCAAGTTCATTTAACAACAGTTCAAGTGACTTATCAAAATTCATTGATTTGGATAGATATCTTTTTACAGTATCCGGATAATCAGGATATACGGCATTTATTTCACTTAAATACTGATCTCCAAGTGTTGTAGAACAGTCATATGGAAAATGCATGGCACTTGTGACAATTAAAGTAAAGAAATGTTCTGAATCAATGAAATAAGGAAGTGCCTTTTCCACAAGCTCAACATCACTTAACCAGCCGTTCAGCGGAGTAATATGAAGTCCATTATAGTCAAGGTAAAGATCAATTCCATAATTCGGATGTACTTTTGTACGAGGATAGAATTCATCGGTCCAGTTATGGAATGAATAGGTATCATAACCGGCGTTCTTGAAAAGACCTGCAAGGGACTGATGATTGTCGATTTCCGACTGATACAGTGTACAGTCTGAAACAAGCGGATATGTACCGGTCATTCCGGTATATTCGCTGTCTCCAGTACCACAGGCATAGATTGGCGCATAGTGATTTACAAACGAAGTACCTTCTGTGTACATCTTGTACAGTGTTGGAGTAAGAATTGGATCTATTGCGATATAGTCAAATGATTCAACCATAAAATAGATAAAATTATATCCTTCATAGTTACCGGTATAGTCATTCTTTTTTTCAATGGATCTTGACATAAGATACTTGTCTATAGACTTCATTGTTTCATCCGTTTCAGCATTCATTGTCTCAATCCACTTTGTATCATCAAATGCTCTGTTGTAGTCTATTTCTTCTATGACTTCTTCAACTGTTTCTTCTTCCTGTTCAATGACTTCAATTTCATATTCTTCTTCTTTTTTCTCAACTGTCAGATTGTAAAGATCATTAAAGAAGAAAGCGTTTGGACCCATCTTTTCCATCAGAAGATCATAATCATTGTGGTTTGTATATGCACTCTTTATCCCTTCATTGCTGTATGTAAAAGTAGTAAATACCAAAGAAAGCAAGATTAGAGAAACCGCAAATCCCTTATAGCATTCAAGAACACTGACATTTCTTCCAGTCTTTAAAAGAAGAAGTGAAATAACTACAGCAAGAAGTTCAAACCAGTAATAAGGTTTAATCGTTCTTATAAACAGTGATGCAAAATTGGTTACAGCAGCAAAACCGTTTCCAACTGCCTGGAATGAATAGAAGGTATCCAGGAAATTCTTGAATTGCAGTTCAAGTAAAGCGAAAATTGAAAGAACTGCAACAAATACGACAACAATGATATTCTGTGTTTTCTCTTTAAAAGAGCAGATTAGAAAACTGACGATAAAAGATATGCCAAGGTCAAAAAGAATATAACGCAGATAGCTTATGATATCGCTATAGCCAAAAGACACTGTTACAAAAAACAGGTCAATAAACAGTAACGGGATAAAAATTTTCACTATTTTCTTAATCATGTTATTTCTTTCTGGCGTGCGGATGAGCAGAGTCCACAGACTTCTTAAGTCTGTCATAGGTCAGATGTGTATAAATCTGAGTGGTGCTGAGATTTTCATGTCCCAGAAATTCCTGAACACTTCTTAAATCGGCTCCATTATCTAAAAGATGGGTTGCAAACGAATGTCTGAACATATGAGGGTGCAGGTTAAACGGTATATTGCATCTTTCTCTTACATCTTCTAACATCAGCTGAACTGATCGTGGTGATATCCTGTCACCTCTTTTAGAAACAAAGAGATAAGGATTATCATCTTTTGCATAAAGACATCTGTATTCTTCAAAATAAAGTTCCAATAATTCATTTATTCTAGGATAATATGGAACAATTCTTTCTTTGTTGCCTTTTCCTAAAACTTTAAGATACATTTCTGAGGTATTGATATTACCGAGCAAAAGGAAGCAGCATTCTGAAATACGCAAACCGCAGGCATAGATGATTTCAAGTATCAGTCTGTCTCTTATCTCAATCGGTTTATCAAGGTCAAATGACTCGAAGATGGTTTCTATCTGATTGAAAGTCAGTACATCAGGAAGATGTTTTTCAACATGTACCTTCTTTATCAGTCTGAACGGATTGTCATTTGCTTCACCTGTTTCATTCAGGTAATGATAAAAAGATCTGAGTGATGAAAGATTTCTTGAATATGATGAATTGGAAATCCTGTTTCTGGTTATTTTACCGGAGCGCAAAAGAGTTACATAATTAAAAACATCTTCTTTATTAACTGCAGCAAAACTCTTTATTCCTTCATCGTTAAGATAGGATATGAATCTTGCTATATCACGGTAATATGCTTCTGCGGTTGCTTTTGAACCGCTTCTTTTAATACTGAAATATTCAATAAAATCATCCAATGTACTATACATTGACTTTTTCATTGTATGCTTTTACCTCTTGAAGAGAATGAGATACATAATACTCTTTTTTGCCGTTTTTAGGTCCGCTGTAATCTGATTCAAAGATTCCGAAGTTGGCATTCATCGGAACAAGTTTATCGATTGACGGATTAGAAATATAGTTGGCCATAGCTCCCATCATGGTAGATCTTGAAAGCTGATGTTTTACTTCTCCACCAAGATACTGAGCCATGCATAAAGCAGAATAAAGACCGCTTGCAGCCGATTCAACATATCCTTCTACACCTGATATCTGACCGGCAACAAAAATATTCGGATATTTAATCATCTGGTACATATTGTTGAGTACTTTAGGTGAATTGATGTAAGTGTTTCTGTGCATAACACCATATCTTACTATCTCAAGATTTTTAAGTGCCGGAATCAAAGAAAGCACCCTTTTCTGTTCAGGGAAAGTCAGATGAGTCTGGAAACCGACAATATTGTACAGTGTATCAATCACATTGTCTTTTCTAAGCTGTACAACTGCAAAAGGTTTAACACCGTTGTGTTCAAGTCCTACTGGTTTCATAGGACCAAAAAGCAGCGTCTTGTAGCCTCTTCTTGCCATTTCTTCAAAAGGCATGCATCCTTCAAAATAAACTTCTGAATCCATGTCGTGAACGTCAATCTTTTTGGCGTTTACAACTTCTTTATGGAATACTTCAAACTCTTCTTTAGTTAATGGACAGTTGATATAGTCACCCGGTTTATCATCCTCATATCTGGATTTGTAGTAGGCACTTGAAAAGTCAATTGATTCTTTGGTTACTATTGGTGAAATCGCATCATAGAAATACAGATAATCTTTACCGCAGAGTTCATTGATTTTCTTTGAAAGTACTCCATCACATAAAGGACCGGCAGCAATAATGGTTGGTGTATTTGTATCTATATCTTCAACAGATTCTCTGATCACTTCGATGTTTGGATTGTTTTCAATTATCTCAGTGATATATTTTGAAAAACCTACTCTGTCTACTGCCAGTGAAGAACCGGCTTCAACACGGTTTTTATCAGCTGCAGACATAATCAGAGAATCAAGAGTTCTCATCTCTTCTTTTAAAAGTCCAACCGCATTATTGATGTCATCGCTTCTTAATGAATTTGAACAGATAAGTTCTGCAAAATCATCAGTTTTAAAAGCATCATGTCTTCTGATGCCTTTCTGTTCATATAGTTTTACTTTAATGCCTCTTTTAGCCAGCTGATAAGCAGCTTCGCTTCCAGCCAGGCCGGCACCGATTACTTTAACTTCCATTTTTAAATCTTTTCTGTATGACGGCACTTAGGGAATCCGCTGCAGGCAATGAAATCGCCTTTTCTTGAACCCCTGATTACGAGATCCTTACCGCACTCTGGACATGCTCTACCGACAGGCACAGCTTTCTTCTTTGCAGCTTTAACGGTGAACTTGCATGAAGGATAATCTTCACAGGCAACAAACTTGCCAAATCTTCCTTCTTTTTCTACAAGAGGTTTACCGCATTCTGGACAAGTGTCACCAGCTTTAAGTTCAGGTGCTTCATCTTTCTTAATATAACGGCATGAAGGATAATTGCTGCAGCCGATAAATTTTCCGAATCTGCCTTTTTTATAGATAAGATCACTTCCGCATTCAGGACACTTTTCACCTGTGGTTTCAGGTTCGTTTTCGTCCTTTTCAATGTATCTGCACTTAGGATAGTTTCCGCATGCGACGAACTTGCCGAACTTGCTTTTCTGGAATACAAGATCTCCACCGCATTCAGGACATTTACGTCCTGTTTTTTCAGGTGCTATCTTTTCCATATGCTCATTCGCATATTCAATAAGCGGAATAAACTTGTCATATGAAGCTCTGAGAATATCCACGTTATTCAGACTTCCCACAGCAATTTCATCAAGGTCCTTTTCCATTTCAGCTGTGTATTCTACGTTGATGAAGTCTTTGAAGAATTCCTTCAGCTTATCATCAGTAAGCATACCCTGTTCTGTTGGGAAAAATACTTTTGTTTTTGAAGTTTCAGTTGAATTTCTGTATTCAACATATTTTCTAAGTTTTATTGTTTCAATGATTGACGCATAGGTGCTTGGTCTGCCTACTCCATCTTCTTCAAGTGCTTTAACCAATGATGCTTCCGTAAATCTTGAAGGAGCTTCGGTAAACTTCTGTTCTGACTTGATGTCTTTTACATCCATCATGTCATGTTCACTAAGTTCAGGAAGTTCAACGTTCTTTGACTTGTCATAGTCACCATATACTTTAAGGAAGCCGTCAAAGTTCAAAACTGAACCATTGGCAGTCAGTGTAAGATTGTCAGTTTCAAATACATACTGTACAGAATCATTAACAGCGTTCGCCATAAGTGACGCAAGTGCACGGGCATAGATAAACTTGTACAGTTTATACTGATCAGAACTTAGTTTATCTTTTATTGTTTCAGGTGCATAGTCAACTGATGTAGGTCTTATACCTTCATGAGCATCCTGTGCATTTTCATTTACTGTCGCTCTGTATTTGCCGACATACTTCTTGCCGTAGTTTGACTCAATATGATTCATTGCGCTCTTTACAAAGTCATCAGATAGTCTTGTTGAATCAGTTCTCATATAAGTAATAAGGCCGACTGGTCCGTTACCTACATCAATACCTTCATAAAGTTGCTGAGCAATCTGCATAGTTTTCTTGGAAGTCATGCCGAGTTTTGTACTTGCTTCCTGTTGCAGAGTAGAAGTTCTGAAAGGAAGAGGAGCAATTCTGTTCTTCTTATCCTTCTTTATCTCTATAAGTTCAACTGGAGCCAGGATTCTTGACTTATATTCATTAGCTTTTGTTTCGTTTTCAATCTTTACTTTTTTGCCGTTGTCCTTGACCAGTTCAGTTTCAACTTCTGTCTTGTCTTTATTAAGAAGAGCCTTGATGGTCCAGTATTCTTCAGCTTTGAAATTTTCAATCTCATGTTCTCTGTCACAGATAAGTCTTAATGCTACAGACTGTACTCGACCAGCTGATTCTGATTTGATTTTTCTTCTTAAAACGCCTGAAGTTTCAAAACCGATAATACGGTCAAGTATTCTTCTGGTTTCCTGCGATCTTACCAGGTCCATATTGATGCTTCTTGGATTTGCTAAAGCATTCTGTACAACATTCTTGGTGATTTCATGGAACTCAATTCTGTTCTTGTCGTTTAGATCAAGTCCAAGTACATCAGCAATATGCCAAGCGATAGCTTCTCCTTCTCTATCCGGGTCACTTGCAAGATAGACATTGTCACAGGCTTTTGACAGTTTCTTAAGTTCAGCAATAGTCTTGGCTTTTTCCTTCATATTTACATAGTCAGGTTTAAAACCGTTCTCAATATCGACACCCAGTCCGCCTTTTCCTCTTGTTGAAAGGTCCCTGATATGTCCTACTGAAGCTATTACTTCATAATCCTTACCAAGATATTTCTTGATGGTTTTTGCTTTTGATGGTGATTCAACGATTACTAAATTTTTCATATCATTTATTATAATTAACCAAAAATCTCCTTCGTGTCAATTATGTCTGCTCCTTCATGTATAAGTTTGAGATTACCTTTTCCGCCACTGGAATAGATATCAAACGGCAATACTTTTACTTCTTTTCCCAGTTCAAGTGCCTCGTTTACAGTTGTCATAGTTCCTGAAAATTCTTTTGTTTCCATAATGTAGACAGTATTGCTAAGTGCGGCAATTATTCTGTTTCGAAACGGAAAATGATAGGCATATGGTTTAACTCTGTCTGGATATTCAGAAATGACAAGCTGTTCTTTCTTCATTCTGTCTATCAGATCTTTGTTCTCGTAAGGATAAGCATAATTGATGCCTGAACCAAGAACACCGATACTTCTTGATGCGTTTTCATGTGCAATGGCATCTATCCCTTTAGCAAGACCTGAAACAACTGTTTTTCCGGTATTCTGTACCAGGTCTTTTGTGGCCTGTTTTGAATATTCAGTAGGGTTTCTTGAACCTACAACGGCAATACTTTCACTTTTAAGCAGAGAAATATCGCCCTCATAGAATAATACAAACGGCGGATAGTTCAAGTCAAGAAGCGATTTGGGATATTCATCATCAAGAATAGTGATACATCTGTCTTTACATTCTTCATTCACTTCTTCTTCATTGCGGATTGCTACAGTTATACGGTTGTAGTCACCTTCATACTTTTTTGCATAATAAATCAAGTTATTTCTGTTCATAACTCATTATTTTATGCATATATTAAAATTCCTTTAAAAAAGTGAAATTTCTTCTATTTTCTTGCATGGTCCGTAGGATTTACGGTAAAAATCCTTTAAACCATACTGTTCAATAAGTTCGAGATGTCTTTTTGTAGGATAACCTTTATGTTTTATAAGTTCATATTCAGGATAAAGATGATCATAGCCCCACATGATATGGTCTCTTAATACCTTGGCAAGTATACTGGCCGAAGCGATGCTGATAGACTTTGAATCTCCTTTGATTATGGAGACAGTCTTTACTCTTGTATCATTTATCGGCATTGCATCGGTAAGATTAACTGACTGAAGAGTTGCTTTTTCACACAGTTCTTTCATACCCATCTTACTTGTAGCATAGATGTTGTATTCATCAATTTCTTCAGGCGTAACGATACGGAAATCAAAGTACAGTGCATCTTTGATTATTGTATTAAAAAGAGCTTCCCTTTTCTTTTCTGAAAGCTTTTTGGAATCGTTGATTTCTTCATTTTCATAATTTAAAGGCAATATTACACAGGCAACTACTTCAGGACCGCATATCGGACCTCTTCCGGCCTCATCAGTGCCCAAAACAAGTTCGCCCTTTGCCCAATACTCTTTTTCGTATTCGTTAGTCAGCACGCTCAAAAGACACCCTTCCAAGATGATTGTTTCTGATATCTTTAAGTATCAGCGCATATGCAGTATCGGTATTTATTACGCCTTCATTATTAAGCCACAGTTTCTTTCTGGCGATAGCTTCAATAAGATCACCTTCATTTTCCAAAATGTCATATTTTGCTTTTAGTATTCCAGGATAGTTGTTTTTAAGATAGTTAAGTCCGAATTCACACAGTTCTCTTTTATCGAGAATATCGTCATTGATAGAACCTAAAAGTGCTAGTTTCAGTGCAGTCTGACGATCATCAAATTTAGGCCATAAAACACCAGGCGTATCAAGCAGTTCAACATCTTCATTGATTCTTATCCACTGAAGCGCTTTTGTAACACCAGGCCTGTTTTCAGCTTTTGCTGCCTTCTTTTTTACTACATTGTTTATGAATGTTGATTTTCCGACATTAGGAATACCGCAGACCATTGCACGAAGTACTTTCTTTCTTATACCGCGTGCTTTAGCCTTTTCAAGTTTGTCATGAAGTATTCTTTTAACTTCATCGACAATTCTGTTTGTAATCTTTTCGTTAAGTGAATCACAGATAATACAGTTTAATCCGTTATTCAGAAAATAGTTCTTCCATTTTAAAGACTCACTCTCATCAGCCATATCAGCCTTATTGAGAATGATCAGACGTGGTTTATCATTTGCCAGTTCTTCAAGTAAAGGATTGGCACTTGAAAAAGGAATGCGGGCATCTCTTAACTCAATGACAATATCAACAAGTTTAAGCTGTTCAGACATCTGCCTTCTGGCTTTGGCCATATGTCCAGGGAACCACTGTATATCTGTCATTGTCTTAAACCTTCTGCCGTAGCACTTCTGTAGATATAGATATGTGTAGTAACAATCTCATCAGAATTAAAAGCACCATAATATCTTGAATCTCTTGAAACTTCACGGTTGTCACCTAAACAAAGATATTCATCTTCGCCAAGTGAATAGGAAAAATCATTGGTAACAACCCCATCCTCAAGAAAGTCTTCTTCTGTCAGTTTTCCGTTAATATATAGTTCATTGTCGATATATTCAACAAATTCACCAGGGAGTCCGATTACGCGTTTAACAAGCTTGTTGTCTGATTTATCTGACTTGATTACTACTACATCGAACCTGTTTATTCCAATGAGTTTTGTACAGATAAACGCAAAACCACGATCGCCGTTTGTAAGAGTTGGATACATTGAACTGCCTTCAACTTCAACAGGATAGATGACGAATTTGAACAGTACAAGTACAACAATTATGGCGATAACAACAGACTCCAGAATTGTTATTAAAAAATCAAAAAATTTTCTCATAGCAATATTATACAAAAGAAAAAGTCGCATATGCGACTTTAATCTTAGCGAACTTCTTTGATTCTAGCTGACTTACCAGCACGTCCTCTCAGATAGTATAATCTAGCTCTTCTAACTTTACCGATTCTTAATACATGAATCTGGTCAATAAGAGGTGAATGGATTGGGAATGTTCTTTCAACACCAACACCATTAGAAAGTTTTCTAACAGTGAAAGTACGACCGATACCAGAACCCTGAACGCGGATAATAACGCCTTCAAATGCCTGAATACGAGACTTGTCGCCTTCCTTAATCTTTACGTCAACTCTTACAGTAGAGCCAGGTCTTAAATCTGGAAGATCATTCTTCATCTGTTCAGTAGTGATTTCACGAACTAAATTAAGATTCATCTTTTTTCTCCTTTTAACGTAATATAATTACTGTTCATAATCATACGAAAAGCGGAACAATAATGCGCGAACGCTTTAATATAATAACAAACTTCTAATCGTTTGACAAGGTTTCTTCTTTGATTCTTTCAAGTATTTTCTCTTCTTCTTTTGTGAATTCTCTGTTTTCAAGCAAATCAGGTCGATACTTCAAAGTTTCTCTTAGAGCCATCTCTAGATTGTATTCTTTTATCAGCTTGTGATTGCCGTTTACAAGCACATCAGGAACCTTATCACCCTTGTACTCATAAGGTCTTGTATACTGTGGATATTCAAGAAGATTATTGTCATATGACTCTACTTCAAGAGATTCTTTAGTTATTCCTTCATCAAGCAGTCTCAGCACAGAATCACAAACAACCATCCCAGGAAGTTCTCCACCGGTAAGAATATAATCACCTATAGAAATCTTTTCATCAACGTATTTTTCAAAACGGTAGTCAATTCCTTCATAATGGCCGCACACAATAACAATATGTTCTTTCTGAAGCAGTCTTCTGGCATCAGCCTGTTTAAAAGGCATAGCTTTAGGTGAAGTAAGAAGAACATAGCTGTTTTCATTTTTAACACTTTCTAAAGCTCGATCAAGCACATCAACCATCATCAGCATGCCTGCTCCACCGCCATATGGCGTATCGTCGACGTGTCTGTGTTTATCCAGTGAAAAATCACGGATATCAACCACTTCAATTTCCGCAATTTTCTTATCAATAATTCTTTTAATAATTGATGTGTTTCTGAATCCTTCAAACATTTCAGGAAACAGTGTCAGGAATGTTATTTTCAAAACAAACCCTCCATATCTATTACTTCAATAATCTTGTCTTCCAAAGAAACATTCAATATAAACGGTTTGATGAAAGGAACAAGATAATCCTTATCATCTTTTTTAACTCTAAGATAATTGTTTCTTAATCCGTCTTCAACACCGGTACAGACACCGACTTTCTTTCCGTTAACAAGAACATCAAGACCTTTAAGATCTCTTCTGAAGAATGAACCATCTGTTGGTCTTTCAATATCTTCTTCTTTTTTATAGATTGATTTACCTTTAAATTTTTCAACCAGATTGATATCTTCATAATCATTCAAAAGAAGCAGAGTAAAGCCCTTGTGGTTTCTGAATGATTTCACTGATACTTTTAGATGTTCTTCACCGAGATAGATAAAAGAATCCTTTTTATATCTTTCTTTTTCAAAGTCAGAAAATGATTTGACCTTCAGTTCACCTTTGATTCCAAATGTGTTGATAATTTCACCGATTTTTATAAAACCCATACATTTATTATAAAGAAAAAGGATGTCTTTGACATCCTATAGTGATTCAAATTTAATTGAAATACGCTTGTTTTCAATTCTTGAAGCAACCTGTAGCATTTGACGTATTGAATTAGCCATAGTGCCCTGTTTGCCAATAAGACGGGCGATATCCTCGTTAGGTGCATAGACATATAACAGGATTTCGTTCTCATTGATTGACTCCATCTGTTTTACTTTTACTGATTCTGGTTCAGAACAGATAGGTTTAACAAGGTCAGTCAGAACTTTTTCAAGATCGATCATTACTTAGCAGCTTTTTTGCCATCGGCATACTTCTTCATAATACCCTTATCAGAAAGGATGTTACGAACTGTATCAGATGGGTTAGCTCCATTGTTTAACCAGTATAATGCTTTTTCTTCGTCAACGTTTACAATTGCTGGAGACTTTGTTGGATCGTAGTTACCAATTGTCTCGATTTCTCTACCGTCACGTCTAGTCTTTGAATCGATTGCAACAATACGGTATGCAGGTGCTTTCTTAGCTCCCATTCTCTTTAATCTTAATTTAACCATTAGGAAATCCTCCTTACTCGTATAATGATATACACAAAATAAATAAGAGTCAAGTATTTTTACTTGACTCGAATGTTATTATTTAAATCTTGACATCATTGAAGGCATAACTTTAGCAAGCTTCTGCATCTTCTCATAAGTCTTGATAAGTTTGTTTACTTCATCAATACTTGTTCCTGAGCCCATGGCAATACGGCGTTTATGTGAACCTCTCAGTTCTTCTGGATGTGCCTTTTCATAAGCAGTCATAGATTGGATGATAGCTTTAGTTATCTTCATACGCTTGTTGGCATCATCATCATTTACCTGAGGTGCGATATCAGACATGCCCGGTACCATACCGATGAGTTTCGAAATAGAGCCCATCTTTGCTGTCTGTTCAAGTGAAACAAGAACATCGTCAAGCGTATATTTGCCAGCCATCAGATGTTTCATGGCTTCTTCGGCTTTTTCCTGATCGAACTTTTCCTGAGCTTTTTCAACAAGTGATACAACATCACCCATGCCAAGCATTCTTTCAGCTAATCTATCAGGATGGAAAGCTTCAAGGTCTTCAATCTTTTCACCTACACCGGTAAATTTAACAGGAACACCGGTTACTGCTTTAACAGATAATACGGCGCCACCTTTGGAATCGCCATCAAACTTGGTTACAATCAAGCCCGTAATATCAAGAAGGTCATTGAAGGTTTTTGCGACATTGGCGATATCCTGACCTGTCAAAGCATCAACAGTCAACAGTATTTCATCAGGTTTTACAGCGTTCTTGATGTCTTTAAGTTCCTTCATCAGAACTTCATCAATCTGTAAACGTCCTGCAGTATCTATCAGAACAGTATCGTAGTTATGTGCTTTGGCATAGGCAAGGCCATCTTTGGCAACATTGATTGCTTTGGAATTGACTGATTGAGCATATACTTCAACATCAATCTTCTTACCTAAAGTTTCCAGCTGTTCTATTGCAGCAGATCTGATAAGGTCGCCTGCAAGAATTATCGGATTTTTTCCCTGTTTCTTTAACTGATTGGCAATTTTTGCCACATGGGTAGTTTTACCTGTACCCTGTAAACCGACAACCATAATGGTTGTAATGCCACCATCTTTAAACTTTATACCGGCATCTGTTTCTGATCCAAGTACTTTAATCAGTTCATCATGAACGATCTTGACAAGCATCTGACCAGGTTCAACGGAATTAAGTACGTCGTGACCCAGTGATTCTTCTTTTACTTTCTCTAAGAACTCTTTAACTACTGTGTAGTTTACGTCCGCCTCCAAAAGAGCAACTCTGATCTCTTGTAAGGTTTCTTCCATGTTCCTTTCCGAGAGTTTACCCTTGCCTTGGATATTTCTGATTGTTTTTGTTAATTTCTGTTGTAATGATTCAAAAGCCATATCCATATTATAAAAAAATCCTTGTGTTTAAACAAGGATTCCATTTAAGCAACAATGTTGATGCTGGAAGCAATCAGATCAGTTCTGAAAGAGCATCCGTCATCTTTCTTGTAGTTGTTGGCCTGGATTCTTCCTTTGACCAGGACCGCCTTATTCTGGTCCAGTTCACTTACCATATCTTCAGCGAGCTGTTTCCAGCAGGTCACAGAATAATCGTCTGCCTCAATAATTCCATCAGCATTCGCATACGGACGGTTTACCTTTAAAACGATATTGCAGTACTTAAGTCCGGTCTGTGTCTCTTTAAGTTCGGGTTTTTCAACTACATTTCCAAAACATAGAAATTCAATCATTTATTCACTCCTTTCTACTTTATTAAAAGTCTTAGGGGAGTGACAATCCTGTCAATTTTCTAACTGTTTTTTTCAAGATTTATCATTGAAACACTTGCTTTATCCACAAATTCAATGGACTTTTCAACATCTTTCAACGTAATGGATTTAATAATTTCAATTTCTTTGAAGAAATCCATTCCTTCAAGATAATCCTTCAGATAGTCAAGAGTGAAGGCTTCAAGCTGATTGATATTGGAAAAACCGATACCGATATATTTTCTTTTGATCTGTTCAAGTATATCTTCATCTATATTCCTTAGATCCAATCCTTCTTTGATTATGTTCATGAGCCCTTCTTTATCATCAGACTCATAATAGAATAGCACATAGGCATAATCAGTAGTGTAGTCAACTTCATAACCGAAGAAGTCATTGATTTCACCTTCATCCAGCCATTTCTGATAAAGCGGATTGAACGGGGTAAAACAAGCCTCCAGAAGGAATGTAAGAGCTGCCTGTCTATAGAAAGCTTCTTCAGAATTTTTGAAATCTGGAACTAACTTATAGGCAATAATCTGCTTGTTCATGGAAACATCCATATTAAAGTTATATTCTTTATTGACTACTTCAGTTGGTTCACTGAGATTATCTTTTACAGGCTGCGACTCTTTAGCAAAGTTCTTTTCAGCCATATTGTTTCTGACGATATCCATGACCTTATAAGGATCCTGACTTGTAGAAATAACCAGAACCATATTCGAAGGATGATAGTTTATCTTGTAACATTCGATAAGTTCATCTTTACTAATCGCATTGACTGTATCGGCATTGCCTCCGATGTCATACTTTAGCGGGAAATTATGATACATTGATTTGTAACTTTCATTCAGCAGTCTTTGTACAGGATTTGTTGCATACATATTGAGCTCTTCAATAATGATGCCCTTTTCTTTTTCAACTGATTCTTCAGTAACATCAAAGTTATAGACAAAATCCAGCAACATATTAAGTGGTTTTTCAATATCTGAATTGCTGGAAAAATAATAGACAGTTTCACTGTATGAAGTAAACGCATTGACATTGGCACCGATTCTGGCAAAGTCATTCATAATATCTTTGTCATCGGTCTCAAAAAGCTTATGTTCAAGGAAATGGGCAATACCCGGATTATGGTGATATGATATTCCATCTTTTGTTTCATTGACCATCAGTGCACCATATGGGGTACCGATAGCAGCAGTTGAAGAAACATAATCCTTTTTATGGAACAGTAAAACCTTAAGACCTGAGTCCAGTGTTTCTTCATAGTATTCTTCTTTGAATGTATTGTTATATAGTTTCTTCATCGCCTTTTAAGACATAGGTAATAATATGTCTGTATCCTTTGAATAATCTCGAAATATCTTTTTTAGTCAGTTTTTCAATTCCGTCTATCATATCGTTGAAACTCTCACTTGAATAATAGCCTCTTGAGTGCAGATAATTGTAGGTTCCATCCGAATCATCAATTGACTGAATAAGTGAATCAACAAGCAGCCTTTTTGACATATTGAATATATCTTTTGAATATAGACCTAAAGAAAGTCTGAACAGCTGTTTTCTTATCTCTTTGATAACTCTATCTTTATTCTTATAGGAAATCAAAGTTGAAACAGAAATCATTCCGTCTTTCTTGTTGTCACGGGAATCAATCGTATAGCACAGTGATCTTTTCTCTCTTACCTCTATAAACAAGAGCGAACAGGGAAGCATGCCAAGTACAGCATTACCCAGCAGTATTGAATAATAGTTATTGCCTTCAAAGATATTGTGGCCATTCAACTTATAAGCCATAATAAGGGCTGTCTGAGCAGTTTTCTTTGACTCTTCAATATAATTCACATTTTTGAGTTTAACTTCATCACGGTCAATAAAACAGCTGTCTCTTTCATTAAGCGGAAGAGCTCTGATATTTTCAATGAGTTCATCCTGAACATCACCTATAAGTACAATTTCAATGTATGATTTTGCAATCATATCACTGTATGTCTTCAAGACATCATCAAGTGTAATTTCATCAAGTTCTGAAATTATGTCAGCGTCAAGCATTCTGAATCTTTCATCCTGACTCGATAGTATCTGATTGAACCTGTTATGGGCATAAATTGCCGGCTTATCCAGTCTTCTTGAAATGGCATTTTTCAGTATTTTCTGATTTTCTTTGAATGATTCTTTGTCAATCAGAGGTCTGAACAGTGTATCTGTAATAAAATCAAAATAATCTTTCAGCGTAACCCCATCAAGATACTTAGGATCAACAAAGTTGTAGTGAAAACTCAGACAGTTATGATAAGAAAAAGTTGTAAGTGCTGCATCAAGACTTGCTCCATACAGCATACATTTTTTCGCCATCATTTCTCTTTTTGTAGGTAAACCTTCAGAAGCATTGCCTACAATCTCTTTGATTAAAGAAAGACAGGCCTTACCCTTGACATCGGTTTCATACATAAAAGAAAAATAGATATTGATATCTTTATATTTAGTGGTTTTAACAACCTTCAGATCAATGTTTTTCTTAAGTTCTTCTTTTGTATAATCAATATATTTCATGTATCCATTTTATCATTAAAAAAGACGTCTATGAGACGTCTTATTCTTCTTCATTATCCGGTTTGAGAAGTACTTCTCTGGCCTTTGAACCATTGGCAGGACCAATGACGTTCTTTTCTTCAAGAGTATCAATCAGTCTTGCAGCACGGTTGTAGCCGATACCGAATCTTCTTTGTAACAGTGATGTTGAAGCTTTCTGACTTGTTTTGACAAAATCGACCACTTCATCATATAACGGATCAACTTCACTTGAATTCATTGTTCCAGCTGAAGCACCGGTATTAGAGTTATTGTTCATGATGGTGTAATAAGTATCATCATAGTTAGGACTTGCCTGTTTCTTTACCCAGTCAGTAATCTTTACGATTTCATTATCCGTAACATAAACACCCTGCAGTCTTATAGGAGCAGGTTCTCCCTGAGGAGAATAAAGCATATCACCGCTTCCTAACAGTCTTTCAGCACCTACCTGATCAAGAATAGTTCTTGAGTCAATTGCTGTAGGCATTGAGAAAGCAATACGTGATGGAATATTGTTTTTGATTACACCATTGATGATATCGGTTGATGGACGCTGTGTAGCAACAATCAGATGAATACCACTGGCTCTTGCGAGCTGAGTGATACGCTGAATAGAACCGATAACCTCATTCTTGCTGGTAGCCATAAGATCAGCAAGTTCATCAATAACTACGATGATATAAGGCATCTTGGTCAGTTCTTCTTCACCATCTTCCAGATCCTCATTGTATGCTTCTACATAATTATTGTAGGTTTCAATATTCTTTGAGTTTGTACTTGCGAATTTCTCATAACGCTGTTCCATGATCACAACCAGTTTTTCAAGCATCATGATAGCCATCTTGGTATCAGTGATAACCGGCCATAAAAGATGTGGAATATCGTGGTATGGCGTAAATTCGACCTTCTTAGGATCAATAAGTACCAGTTTAACAGCATCCGGATTTGACTTCATCAGGATTGATGTAATAATGGCGTTTTCACATACTGATTTACCAGAACCTGTAGCACCGGCAATCAGAAGATGTGGCATCTTGGTAACATTGCAGAATACATTGTTTCCTAATAATCCCTTACCTAAGGCAAACGTAGTATTGAAGTCATTCTTACCGATTTCACTAACCAGTTCTCTCATTCTGACCGGCGTATTTTCAGCATTAGGTATTTCTATACCTACGGCATTTCTTCCGGAAATAGGTGCTTCAATACGGATATCCTTGGCAGCAAGTTCCATCTTGATGTTGTCCTGAATTGTCAGAATCTTGTTTACTTTAATGCTGGTATCAGGCTTTATCTCAAACTTGGTAACAGATGGTCCGATATAGGTATTAAGCAGTGTCGCATTGATATCAAATGTCTTAAGTATTTCAATAAGTCTTCTGCCCTTTTCTTCTGCATTGAATTTATTGGCATTGGACTTTCTGGTATCGCTGTTCTTTTCAAGAAGTTCCATTGGCGGATACTTATAGATACCGTTTCTTCTGATGACCTTCTTGCCGATAACCTTTTTATCTTCGTTGATCAGTTCAAGTTTTTCTTCTTTTACTTCATTTTCATTTGTCTGTTTCTGAGGTCTTTCACCCAGATTTATGAAGTACGCAGAATTAGAAGACATATCAAGAGTTTCTTTTTTAGGCTCTTCTTTTTCATCTCTATGTGATTCTTCTTCATAGATCTTCGCCATTTCAAGTTCATGCTGACGGTTCATCTCTTCAGCAAGTCTTAGATTTTCTTCTTCTTTTTTCCTTGCTTCTTCTTCTTTTCTTAACTGTCTCTCTTTGACTTTTTCAGCCTTGATTCTTTCCTGTTCCTTAATTGCTTCAAGACGTTCTTTTTCTCTTTCTTCTTTTCTCAGTTTTCTTGCTTCTTTCTGACGATCAAAGACTTCCTTGTACCAGTCAAACGGAATAAGTAAGAATACACCGATAATCAGACCGATAACGGTGAATGTTATTGTCAGTTTTCTTTCAATTGCTGAAACAAGCAGAATATACAGTCCCGTTCCCAGAATTCCTGAACCGAATTCCTGAAGTTCACTCTTCCAGAATGAAAGTCCGCCTTCTTTAAGGTATTCAAGGAATAAAGACCATGTTACAACATCATTGTTGTAAAGAATTCCTGAAAGAATAATCATACCAAGTGTAAACATAAATACACCGATATAAAAAGTAAAATGAAATTTATGCTTAAAGCACTGTGCAAGTCCATATACAATCGAAATAATCAAAAGAATAGGATAAAACTTGCCAAAAAGAAAATTCAGAACATTATTGGAAATAATACCTACTGGACCCTGCTTTGAAACGGCAACAATCAGAATAATTGCGCTCATTACAACCGAAATGATTGAACCGAGCAGTGTACCCTTTTCTTTTTTTATCTGTGCATTTGATTTTCTACCCATTGTTTTCTCCCAGATTAATTTCAACAATAGCAGGAAGAATCATTGGTCTTTTGCCTGTTTCTTTAAGCACATATCTTGACATTTCTTCTTTAGCCTCTAGACGTGCCTGCATATTTTCGAAACAGCCATCTTTTACCTGGTTGTTGATTGTATTGATGATGATATTGCCGATTTCCGCAAGTATATGGTCAGCATCCTTAAGATAGATAACACCACGTGACTGAACATCTGGTCCACCTATTACTTCTTTTGTCTGATAATCAAGCACAACGCCAACTACGATAACGCCATCAGTAGACAGCGCTTCTCTGTCTTTAAGTACCATAGATGCCACGTTTGTGGAATTCGAGCAGTCAATCGGTGTTTCTTCAAGTTCAATAAGGTCTCTTGTTGAAACAAGACGTCCATTCTCAAATGTCGCAAACTGACCATTGTCAAGGATGACAATCTTATCAGGAGTAAGACCCATATCAATAGCAATATCCGCATTGTTTACCAGTGCAGCATATTCACCACTTACCGGAATATAGTATTTAGGTTTAATGAATGAAAGCATCATTTTGATGTCTTCAATTGACGCATGGATTGAAAGAACATCTCTGGCTGAAAGTTTAACAACCTTTACGCCGTCCTTATAGAGGTCATTCTCCATGCTGCTGGCATCTTTTTCACATCCAGGCACAACTGGAGAACCAATAATTACAGTATCTGTTTTTCTCAGTTCAACAAGAATATCTTCTCCGATTGCAATCTTACTTGTAAGCTTGAAGACATTTGATCCGCTTCCTGAAATAACAATGATGACATCATCCATGTCATTACTGAACTGTTCTTTACTGATTATTACGCCTTTTGGAACCTTATAATAATCAAGTTCTTCAAGGTGCTTAAGCAGTCTGATATGGTCCTGATCATAGAAGAAAACTTTACGGTTACACTGAGCTGCAACATTCAGTATTTCAATAATACGGAAAAGATTCTGCTTGTAAAGAGTAATGATACATCTTCCTTCAAGTGATTCAAAACCACGTTCAAGAAGTTCTGTAATTCTGTGTTTTGGAGCTGTATAGCCGTTTCTTGATGAACCGCCTGATTCAGCCAATAAAGCAAGAACCGGTTTTTTACCTATTTCAGTCAGAGCATCTATATCAGTAGTGAACACACTGTTCTTATATCCACAGTCAATAATAAAGTCACTGGTATAGACAATCTGTCCCATATCGGTTTCAAACACAAAACCGACACCATCAGGAATTGACTGCATCTGAGCGAATGAATGAATAATATGACCATTCACATTGATTGTATCGTTTCTTTTTATTACATTGATATATTTCTTGATTCCATGTCTTGTAAATTCATCATTGATGATTCTGGCAGTCAAAGCTGTCGTATAGATTGGCACATCAATTTCTTTTACAAGATGTATAACTGCCATCATCACATCATCATGACCATGAGAAATGAAAACACCTTTAACTCGATCTTTATTTTCAATAAGGTATCTGAAATCGGGAATTATATATTCAACACCAAGCTGTTCTGATTCACTTGGATATTTTAAACCTGCTTCAATAACAAAAATATCGTCATCGATTTCGACAAGGTACATATTCTTACCGTTTTCGTCGAGACCGCCTAAAGCCATTAAGCGAACTTTCTGCATCGATTATATTCCTCCTAAAAAACCTACTAAATTATAGCATATATCCGTTCAGTGAAAAAGACATGCACGATGTGATCTTGACCTTTACAATATCACCGATAGCAACATTTTCACCTGTAAAATTAACCAGTTTATTTTCTGGTGTATATCCGGAATATGTCTTGTCATTCTTCTTGGATTTTCCATCCACAAGTACTTCAACAACCTGATCCATAAACTTCTGGTTGTTCATATTGGCGTATTCGCCAATCTTCTTATTAAGTATCTGCAGTCTTTCTTCTTTTAAAGACTGAGGTATTGAATCAGGCATAACAGCAGCTGGTGTGCCTTCACGTTTTGAGTAGACAAAAGTAAACGCATTGTCATATTTGCAGTAATCAACCATCTTTAATGTATCGTTGAAATCTTCATCGGACTCATTCGGGAAGCCGACAATGATGTCGGTGGTAATCGCGTAGTTAGGAAGTTCTTTTCTGATCAGGTCAACAAGATTCCTGTACTGTTCAGCAGTATATCTTCTGTTCATCTTATGCAGGATGTGATCACTTCCTGACTGTAAAGGAAGGTGCAGATAAGGCATGATGTTGGCATTGTCTTTCATTGCCTTGATCATGGTTTCATCAAAGTCCCATGGATGGCTGGTTACAAAACGGACTCTTTCAATGCCCACTTTAGCAACTCTGTCCAAAAGTTCACCAAAGCCATAATCAGTTTTAAGATCTTTACCGTACGCATTTACATTCTGACCTAAAAGACAGATTTCTTTAAAACCTTTATTCTTTAAGTCAGTAACTTCATTAAGGATATCTTCCATGCTTCTTGAACGCTCTGTGCCTCTTGTATATGGAACAATACAGTAAGTACAGAACTTGTCACAGCCATACATGATGTTTACCCAGGCTTTGTGATTTACAAATCTTGTTGCAGGCACATCTTCAACAATCTCACCAAGTTTAGAAAATACTTCAAAAATACGCTGATGTGATTCAGTTGCATCTTTAATCAGTTTTGGCAGATTGGCAATATTATGGGTACCGAACACAACATCAACCTGGTGATACTTTTCCATGATTATTTTGACTGCTTCTTCTTCCTGAGCCATACAGCCACCGATTCCGATAATCATGTCAGGCTTGTTCTTTTTAAGTTTTTTCAGATCACCTATTTCACCAAGAACCTTTTCTTCGGCATTCTGTCTGACGGCGCAGGTGTTGATGATGATAACATCAGCCTTCTCTTTTTCTTCAGTTGGCTTATAAGACATAGCTTCAAGTAATCCGGCCATTGATTCTGAATCACGCTGATTAGCCTGGCAGCCATGAGTGATAATCAGATAGTATTTACCTTCACCAAGTTTACTTAATGTATCATCCATCTTAAAAACGGATGTTGGAATATCTTTTTTGACTTCTCTTTTTCTCGCCTCGTTAAGACAAGGCATTTCAATAATTTTCTTCTTCATACTTATTTATTTTACATTAAAAAAACCGGGTTATACCCGGTTTCCTTATATTATTGAGAGATTGCTCCAACAGGGCAAGTACCAACACAAGCACCACAATCGATACAAGTGTCACCATTGCATTCTGCTTTGCCGTCACCATTCAGATTGATTGACTCAGTTGGACAAACACCTGAACATGCACCACAACCTAGACAAGCGTCCTGATCTACTTTAACTGGCATGATAATCCTCCTTATTACTCTTAAATTATAACAAATTAATCCTGCTTTACAATATCAATGCCCAAGAAGTCCAGCTGATCCTGGTCAACTGTATTTGGAGCATCTGACATCAGACAGTAAGCTGTAGCAGTCTTAGGGAATGCAACAACTTCCTTGATGTTGTCGGTACCGGTAAGAATCATGATAAGTCTTTCAAGTCCAATACCTACACCACAATGAGGTGGAGCACCATATTTGAAAGCATCAATGAAGAAACCGAATTTAGCCTTAGCCTTTTCAGGAGTAAGACCTAAAGCAGAGAATACTTTAGCCTGCATTTCAGAATTGTGAATTCTTACTGAACCTGATAACAGTTCATAACCGTTTAATACCAGGTCATAAGCTCTTGAGTAACAGTTTGCCTGATCGGTAGTAAGCTTATCGATATCACAGTCTCTTGGAGCAGTGAATGGATGATGTGCACTTACCCATCTGTCTTCTTCTTCAGAATATTCATACATTGGGAATTCAGTAATCCAGCAGAAAGCAAATTTGTTCTTGTCGATTAAGCCAAGCTCTTCTCCCATCTTCTTTCTTACAGCACCAAGTGCAACTTCAGCAATTGCTTTCTTATCGGCAATCATCATTACAACATCGCCGTTTTCCATCTTGAGATAATCTCTTAAAGCCTCTTTTTCGCCCTGTTCAAGTGCATTGTTTACTGAACCTGTAAATTCGTTGTTGTCATATTTAAGGTATGCAAGAGCCTTAGCTTTATAGACTTTAACGAATTCATTCAGTTCATCAAATTTCTTTCTTGATAGATTTGCTGCAGCATTCTTGAATACAAGGGCCTTGATTATTCCACCCTCAGCAACACAGTTTTTGAATACAGCAAAGTTAGATTCCTTGAAAAGGTCAGTAACATTTACCATTTCGTTACCGAAACGGATATCAGGTTTATCTGAACCGTATTTATCCATCGCATCAACATATTTGATTCTTGGGAATGTTAGATCAGTAATGCCCTTAACTTCTTTAAAGATAGCCTTCATTACCTTTTCAACTTCTGACCAGATATCCTCTTCAGTTGCGAATGACATTTCCATATCAATCTGAGTGAATTCAGGCTGTCTATCAGCTCTTAAGTCTTCATCACGGAAACATCTGGCAATCTGGAAATATCTGTCCATACCGCCAATCATAAGTAACTGTTTATAAATCTGTGGAGACTGAGGCAGAGCATAGAACTTGCCTTTATATAATCTTGAAGGAACAAGATAATCTCTAGCACCTTCTGGAGTAGATTTAGAAAGAATTGGTGTTTCTACTTCAACGAAATTGTCTTCATGAAGAATATTTCTGACAATCATTGTAACCTTGTCTCTTACCAGAAGCTTTTCCTTGATCGGATTTCTTCTGATATCGAGATATCTGTACTTAAGTCTAAGCTCTTCAAGTGCATCAGTTTCATCAGCAATAATCATTGGTGTAGTTTCACTTGTTGAAAGAATTTCTACATCACTTGCGATAACTTCAATTTCACCGGTTGCCAGTTTGTCGTTGGCATTTTCTTTTACGGCTACTTTACCTGTTACTTTGATTACATATTCATTTCTGACATCTTTTACTTTTTCTGAGTTGTTCTCGTCAAATGTAATCTGAGTAATTCCATAACGGTCTCTTAAATCAATAAAAACGATAGAACCAAGATTTCTTCTTTTGCTTACCCAGCCACACAAAGTAACTGTCTTGCCTTCATCAGTTTTTCTTAACTCACCACATGTATGATCTCTGTACATATTATTCTTCCTCCATTAAACTGTCCATTTTATCAATCAGTTTTTCATATGCCACATTGTACTGTTCTCTAGTGGCATTGTTTTTTAATGTAACCTTATTTTCTTTTACTTCATCTTCACCGATGATTATCGTAAACTTGGCATTTCTTCTGTCAACTGATTTGAACTGCGATTTCATAGACCTTGGATAGAAATTCATCTCACAGCTGTATGAATTGTTTCTTAACAGTTCACTTACTTTTAATGCAAATTCACTTCCTTCGGTCATATCAATCACATAAGAGTCAACTTCATTCTTATATTCATCGAAGATACCTTCTGCTTCAGCCAATATAATAAGTCTTTCAACACCGATCGCAAAACCGATACCGGAAAGTTCAGGTCCACCCATTTCCTTTACCAGATTGTCGTATCTGCCACCACCGAAGATCGTTGACTGTGAACCTGATTCTTCTCTTGTTGAGATTACTTCAAATACTGTATCAGTATAGTAATCAAGTCCTCTTACCAGCTTGTCATCGATGATGTATGGAATCTCTAACGCATCAAGATAAGAAAGCACTTTATCGAAATACTCTTTTGACTCTGGTGTCAGGTCCATCTTTGGTGCATTCTTTATGCATTCAAGTTCATGGTCAAACTTGCAGTCAAGAATACGTAATGGATTTTTATCAAGCCTGTTTTGGCAATCAGGACATAACTGATCTTTATATTGAGCAAAATAATCCTGCAGTTTCTTCTTGTAGGCAAGTCTTGACGCATTGTCACCAAGTGTATTTACACAGACCTTTATATTTTCAATACCCAGTGTCTTTACATAGAAATAACCAAGCGCAATAACTTCAGCATCAATAAGCGGTGATTTATCTCCTACACATTCAACACCCATCTGAGTAAACTGACGCTGTCTGCCCTTCTGAGGACGTTCGTGTCTGAACATCTCTTCAACATAGGCAATCTTAAGTGGCAGTTCTTCACTGGCATAGAGTTTGTGCTCAACAACTGATCTGATGGCACCAGCAGTACCTTCTGGTCTTAGTGTGAAAGAGTCTTTGCCGTTTGGTGAGAATGAATACATCTCCTTTGTAACCATGTCAGATGTATCGTTTTCTTTTGAGAATACACCGGTATATTCAAATACCGGAGTCTTTATTTCTTTATAGCCATAAAGATCCAGAAAATGTCTGAAAAGAAGTTCAACTCTTTCAAACTTCTTCATATCTTCGGCCAATAAATCATATGTTCCTTTTACTGTCTGATACATATATCCTCCCCCTAAAAATAAAAGGCAGTACTAAGGGCGCAAATGCGCGGTACCACCTTAACTTATTACTTTTCTCTTAACGCGAGTACACGGCTTAACTTTGCATTAAGCAATCAAAGAAGTGTCCCTTGAAACGTCATTACTGATTTGCACCGACCATCAGTTCTCTTGAGAATGAATGTCTCAATTCTTTTCTTTATCGACAAAATAATTCTATAACTATTTGATTGCTCTTTCAACAGAAAGAACAGAATTGACTTTACGCAGATTGGACATGATTGTTTCAAGATGTTCGGAACTGTTTACAATCAGTGAAATATCTGCTGTAGCAGTCAGATTTTCCGCATTGGCAACAATATTGACTGAAGTCATTGTAGCCTTGTACTGTGCAATAACTGTCACAAGATCAGTCAACAGATATGATCTGTCCATTGAAACAATACGGATTGCGGTCTCATATTTTCTTGACTCGACATAGTTAGGATCCCAATATACATCAATAAGTCTTGAATTGTCTTTGTTTATATTTGGACAGTCGGTTCTATGAACTTTTATACCCTGACCCTTTGTGACAAATCCGACAATTGAATCACCCTTACAAGGCTTACAGCAAGGTGCAAGATTTATCTGCATTGAATCAATACCTTTGACAATTACTCCGGTCTTGGAATAACCGAGATTTTTCGCCTTGTTACGGTCAGTATAGAGCTGCAGTTCTTCAGCCGTAATCTCTTTTTTGGCACCGATAGCCAGTTTATCGCATACAGCTGCAGGAGAAAGAGATTTCTTCGAAATTGCATAACAGAAATCATTCCAGTTGTTCGCTTCAAACATCGAATAGATTCTGTCAAATCTCTTGTTCTGGTAATATTCATTGAAGTCAAGATCTCTCTTCTTGAATTCATCTTTAAGCATCTGCTCACCAAGCGCGATGTCATCTTTTCTGTCTTCATCGGCTTTACGGGCGAAGTACTGCTTAATCTTGTTCTTGGCACCTGATGACTTGACAAACTTCAGCCAGTCCTCGCTTGGCGCACTTGATTTATTGGTCTTAAGTTCTATGACATCACCAGTCTTAAGCGGTGTATTAAGTGGCACCATTACGCCGTTGACCAATGCTCCGACTGTCTGATTGCCGACTTCAGTATGAATCCTGTAGGCAAAGTCAATCGGACATGAACCGGTAGGAAGGTCAATTACTCTTCCTTTTGGTGTCATTACATAGACATTGGCATTGAAAACATCGGTTGTAACCTGATCCATATACTTGTCAGCATCAGCTTCAGAATCTTCAAAAGCTTTCAGCCATTCAAGTTCATTGACGATTTCTTTCTGTTCGTTTCTGGCGTCATAGGCTTTCTTGCCCATTTCCTTATATGCCCAGTGAGCAGCAACACCCTTTTCAGCTATTTCATCCATCTCTTCAGTACGGATCTGAACTTCATATATACGGCCATCAATACCGATAACTGTTGTATGTAATGAACGGTAAAGATTTGATTTAGGTACGGCAATGTAGTCCTTCAGTCTTCCCGGAATTGGACGGTAAGTCGCATGGATATATCCGAGTATTTCATAACAGTTTAGTTCTGTTTTGGTGACAATACGGATAGCCAACAAATCAAGTATCTCTTCAAAACGCTTGTTTTTGGTAACCATCTTCTTGTTGATGGAATAAAGATGCTTGCTTCTGCCGAAAATTCTGAAAGGAAGCTTATGGTCAGCAAGTACCTTGGATATATCTTCAATCATTTCATTGACGGCAGCATCCCTTTCAGATTTCTTTGATTCTACAAGGCTTGCTATCTGATGGTATTTCTCATTGTCAAGATAATAGAAAGAAAGGTCCTCAAGTTCATTCTTGATTTCGGCAATACCTAATCTATGCGCAATTGGTGCATATACTTCAAGAGTTTCTTTGGCAATACGTTTTTGCGATTCTGGTGACTGATATTCAAGAGTTCGCATATTGTGCAATCTGTCTACAAGTTTTATAAGGATTACTCTCAAGTCTTTGGCCATCGCAATAAAGAGTTTTCGATGGTTGTTGGCCTGGAACTCTTTTTCATCAGTATATTTAAGTCTTGATACCTTTGAGACAGCTTCTACAAGTTCATAAATTTCTTCACCGAATTCATTTTTAAAATCTTCTGCACTTACTCCGCAGTCTTCTATAACGTCATGTAAAAGTCCGGCAGATATTGTGGCTGGTCCACCATGAAGTTTGGTTATTTCATAGGCAACATAAAGTACATGAGTAAAATAAGGTTCACCTGATTTCCTCACCTGACCTTCGTGCATTTTTTCCGCATAATCATAAGCTTTTTCAATCAGACTTAAAGAGTCCTTTGAATTAATATAGGACTTTACTGATTCAAAAAACATTTCTTTAGTAACGGGCTGAATTTTCACATAATCATTCTACAACATACCACCACAATAAAAAAATCGAAGTTTCCTTCGATTTAGTACTTTAATGCTGCAAATACGTCGTAGTCTTTAAGAACTTCTCTGCCCTTTAAAGCTTCAAGTTCAATAAGGAATGCACATCCTACTACTTCGCCACCCAACTCTTCTACCAGCTTAGTAGTAGCTTCAACAGTTCCACCTGTTGCCAGAAGGTCATCGATGATCATAACTTTCTGTCCCTTCTTTACGGCATCAACATGTAAATGAAGTTCATTTGAACCGTATTCCAGGTCATATTTATGAGAAATAGTCTTACGTGGAAGTTTTCCAGGCTTTCTTACAGGAACAAAGCCACAGCCAAGCTTATATGCAACTGGACAGCCAACGATGAAACCACGTGAATCTGGACCGATAATCAGTTCGGCATTCTTGCTTTTAGCATAATCTGCAAGAATGTTGATAGCTTCTCTATAAGCTTCGCCATCCTGTAACAGTGGTGTGATATCTCTAAACAGGATACCTTCAGTTGGAAAATCTGGAATGTCTGCAATGTAATCTTTTAAGTTCATACTCTTATCCTCTTTTGAAAAACATATTATAGCATTTTAGACGATATCTTCAATCACAAATGATAAAGTACCTTTTTTATAACGGCTTCTTTCAAGTCTGCCGATAAGATAATTGAAGTCATCTTTGAGCTTGCTTCTGTCAAAAAGAATCGCATCACAGATATCGTTTATTCTGAATTTAGGGTATGTACCATCAATAAAGTCTATGTTCTTGTTTCTTACGGCAATAAGTATCGGTTTAAATCCGGAGCCATAAGGTTCAAGTGATTCCATAAGCTCAATGGTATCCATATTGAACATATCTTTATCAATTAAGAGCACATCCTTTGAACATTCTTCAATAACAACAGGGTTATTTTTAATGTATTCTTTAAGTTTTTCAAGTTTATCTTTTTCTATTGACAATCCTACAGCTTTATCATGTCCACCAAAATTATTGAACAGTTCTTTACATCCTGAAAGATATTCATAGAAATTGAATTCACCATAACTTCTGCCGCTTCCTTTAAGAATGCTGTCGCCACTTAAAACTATTACCGGTCTCATATATTTGTCAGAGAGTCTTCCGGCAGCAATTCCACACAGTCCTTCTTTAAATGATTCATCCGTTATAACCATTACTTCATCATCATTCACCAGTTTATCGGCAAGCTTCAGCATTTCCTTTGAACACTGTTTTCTTTCTTCATTTACTTTATCAATGCCGTCAACCATACTCATTGCTTCTTTGGTGGATTTAAGGAAATAAGAAGCCATCATATTGGCAGAATAGCCCATACGTGAAATAGCATTTACTTTAGGTATGACATTGAATGAAAGATCATAATAGTCATAGGTTCTTGTTTTTGCCAGCATATTTATCAAGGAATAAGAACCGTTATTCAACTGTTCAAGGCCTTTTTGAATCAGATATCGGTTATATCCGAATACCTTTGACATATCAGCCATTGTCGCGCATCCCGCCATAACAACTGCAAAATCATCCTCTATAAAAGCTTTAGAAATAAGACAGGATAAACCGCCTGTACAGGCATCTTCATATTCTTTTTCAAGTAATGATGGATGAACAACCGCATCAACATCTGGCAGTTTGTTGTATTCATGATGGTCGACAATCATAAACTTCAATCCAAGCTCTTTGGCCCTGTTTATCGCCTCATGAGCAACTATTCCGTTGTCAAGAGTAAGAATAACTGTAAAGTCATATTTCTTCGCTCTTTCAACCATTTCGGTATTTATTCCATATCCTTCTTTGATACGTGAAGGTATATAGAAATTATGTCTTATGCCCAGTCTAGCAAAAAGTCTTGAGATAATCGTAACTGCTGATATACCATCGTAATCATAATCTCCAACAATAAAAAAGTTCTCGTCTTTAAACTCGAGAATTTTCTTCTTGAAATCCTGAATACATTTCTGATCAGTATTGACGATAAAGTCATCAATCAGCAAGTCAGATCTGTTTAAGCCATTGACCTCAAGTATCTTTTCATCAACAGCTCTGTCACATTCAATGAATCTGTACATTTAGTTGATACCGATAAACACACCCAGTACAGCAAACACGCATGCAGCAAGAATAAAGCAGCTGACTACTTTAGTCTCTTTATGACCTTTTAAAGTAAAAGCGTAATGTATAGGTGTATATCTGAATACACGCTTATGGAAAACTCTTACAGCAATCTGTTGTATTACAACACAGCCCATCTCTATAACAAAGATTCCACCGATTACAAATAAAGCAATCTCTTTTCTTAAAAGTACAGATACGGCAGAGAACAATCCTCCTAGTGCCAGTGAGCCAGAATCACCCATGAAGATCTTTGCCGGATGCCAGTTGAAGAAAAGATAACCGATAAGTCCGCCAAGCACACAGAACAAAAGTACAGCAAGTACATATTCTTCCATATAAACACAAAGAACGATAAAACCGATACATACAACCGAAGAAACACCTGCACACAGACCATCCATACCGTCAGTGAAGTTTACTGCGTTTGCTTCTGCAAGGAACATCGCAATCATAAACGGCAGATACATATAGAATACTTCAACGGTAATACCGGTAAATGGAATGTCTACAAGACCTGATACGTCATTCTTAAAAAGAACATACAGTCCTGCAGTAAACAGAGCTTCCATTATAAGTTTGGTTAAAGGCGATAAACCGGCATTGTTTCTTTCCAGGATAATCATGAAGTCATCAAGGAAACCTACAAGACAGAATGAAAGAAATGCCAGTAAAACAAACAGAATTCTAGAATCAAGATTTCTTCTTGCGATAAATACGAATACTACAACCGGTATAAGCACAAATAAAAGGCCGCCCATAATTGGGGTATTGGCCTTCTTTTTGAATTCTTCAAGCTGAAATTCTGAACACTGATTAAGGTTCAGTTTTTTAAGATATGCGATAAAGCGTGGCATTACAAGTACCATGCCGATAACAGATATAACTAATCCGATAATTCCTTTAACAATGTAATTCATACCATTGAATTATACATTCAACTAAGTATTGGTTGCAATCAGTTAATTTTCACCTGCTTCTGCCTTTTCACTGTTCTGTCTTATATCTTCTAAAGTTAGAACTACTTCACAACCGCTGGTTACGATACTGTATGGCATCATTGACTGTTCCTTTACAATTCCATAACCGTTTAAAGTCATCTTAATTCCAGAGAGATTCCAGTAATTGATGACTTCTTTTCTGGTCCATCCGGTAAAATCAGGTAATGCGATACTGTTTCCATCAGTCAGAAGCATCACTTTGGCATTTGAATATACTGTGCTGCCACTTATAGGATATTGACCTGTTACACTGGTTCCATCACCGATAACAACGACATCAACTGGTAATGAAGAAACTGTTTCCATAACATCTTCAATATCCATATTTGTAATATCCGGCATTATAAACTTCTCATAAGTTCTTTCTGACCTGCTTGCTTCAACATTGCTTCTTGTAAGAACGGCAACTTTTGAAATAAGCTGTTTTATTACAGATGAGTTCAGATGGTTCAGATAGTTATATGGTGAAATATAGGCATAATAGATCATATACTGTGGATTTTCTGCAGGATATGCCAGCATAATTGACGAAATTGAATCATCAGAATTATATCCTTCACCAATTAAAGAAATTTCTGAAGTACCGGTTTTAGCCATAATATTTACTTCATCAACTGCATAGTATTGGGCAGTACCGGCCTTGTCAGATACTACTCTTTCTAAGATTGATTGTAACTGTCTGGCTGTAGATTCTTTTATAGGAGTAGAAACAACTGTTCTTTCACCCTGATAAATAACTTCATTTGTATCAGAGTCAACAATCTTGTCAATATAGTATGGTTTAAGCATTTCACCATTGCCGAATATCGCTGTATAAGCCTGTAACAGCTGCAGCATAGTAACTGAAGAGCCCTGACCATAGGTAAGAGAAAGTTTTTCACTTGGATAGTAATAGTTTTTAACGCCTTTTACTTCTTCTATTCCGTCAGTATCAACTTCCTGGAAGAAACCGAAGTTATAGACATAATCAATATAGTTTTTTGTTCCTACATACTTTTCAAGAAGTGTCATTGTCGCAACGTTACTTGAATAGATCAGACCATAGTCAAAATTAATTGTTCCCCATGATTTTCCGGCAGCATTAGTGATGCATCCGAAATTATCACTTGAATAGGTTCTGTATGGAGTATTACCATGTGATGAATAGCAGTAAGTACTTGAATCGTAAGTTGTATTTCCATCATATACACCCATATCAATTGCAGCTGCGTAGATTATTGATTTGAATACTGAACCAGGTTCATAGGCAAACTGTGAACCAGTGTTCAGATAGTCTTCAATATTGAGTACATTCGGATCAAAACTTGGTGTCTGGCCCCAGGCGAGAATTTTACCTGTATTTATTTCAACTACTGCACCCCATGCTTTGGAAGCGTTGTTTACTGTCTGAATGTCGTCAAAGGATGCTTCCAGAGCTTCCTGAATTGAATAATCAATGGTAGTGTACACATCATATCCGTTTTCTTCTTTGACATATTCTTCATACATGCCAGGAAGTACATAACCGGCTTTTGACATCTGATAGGTATGCGTGCCATCTGTACCTGAAAGTTCATCATTCAGATATAATTCAAGACCCATCTTACCGATAAGTTTACCGTTTTCATCTGACTGGGCAAAGCCGATAAGATATGGTGCAAAATCAGCAAGTTTCGGATAAACACGTTTACTTGATTCTTTAAACCCTATTCCATGAAGCGATGTGTTACTTATTATTTCATCTCTTGTTTCTTCACTCAGATTTCTTCCCTGAGGCCCAAGTTCTGTCTGATAGAGACCCTTCTGGCTAAGATATTTGTAAATTGTCTCTTTATCCATATCAAGTATTTCTGAAAGGACAGAACTTGTATATTCCGGATCATCAACATAAGCGATCTTGTTTCCGGCAGCAACTCTTGAAGAATCAAGATAACAGATAATGTCATAGGTTTTAACATCCTGTGCAACAATCTCACCATTTGCATCATAGATGTTCCCTCTTTGAGCGGTTATGGTTTCTGATGCCGTACTTACTGAATCCACATATGAATCAAGATTTGTCATAGATCTGACATGAATTCTTTCAACAGATACTAAAAAAACATTGATTAAAACAGCAACTGTAACAATCAATGTCAGAAAGAATATCAGAAGTATGGTCTTATTCTGACGTTTCATTTAATCTCCAATTGAAACGATATTTGACTGAATCTGATTTAGACCTGCTGTCTCAGCCATAACATAGACACGGTCCTTGTTTTTAAGGGACTGAATTTCAATGTCAAGATCTTTGTTTTCACCCTTTAACAGAGCGATTTCATTGGTCATTTCCTGAATATCGATAGAAAGCTGGTCATTTCTTGTACGGATGAATAAAGAGAACATAAGTGAAGCTACAAGACATATAACGAAAAATACGCCGCAACATGCTGTGAAACGATAACTGTTCTTTTTCTTTCTTCTTCTGTACTTTGCCATACTAATCTCCTATCTTCTCAATTCCCCTCAGTTTTGCTGATTTAGCTCGAGGATTAATCTCAAGTTCTTCTTCATCAGCAATAACTGCTTTATGTACCAGAAGTCTGTATTTTGCTTTTTCAACTTCTTCTGGTCTTTTAGCAATGCGAAGGTCATCTTCAACACTGCTCAGTTCTTTAAATCTGTATTTCACCAGTTTGTCTTCCAGTGAATGGAAAGTAATGATTACTACTCTTCCGTCTGTATTGAGCATTCCATCGAATCTTTCAAGGAATGTTTTAAGCGAATCAAGTTCGTGGTTAACTTCAATTCTTAATGCCTGGAACACCTGTTTTGCAGGATGTCCTTTTTTCTTTAATACTTTCTGAGGTAATGCTGATTTGATTACTTCAACAAGTTGTAGTGTTGTGCTTATCGGCCTGTTCTCAACGATTTTTCTTGCGATAGGCCTTGCGAATGGTTCTTCTGAATATCTATAGAAGATATCAGCAAGTTCCTTTTCAGAATAGGTATTTACGACTTCTGCTGCTGTCAGCCTGTCTTCCTGATTCATTCGCATATCAAGCGGTCCATCGAAACGGTATGAGAAGCCTCGTTCAGCTTCGTCAAACTGTGGTGATGAAACTCCAAGATCAAGCAGTATTCCATCAACCTTATCAACGTATCTGTTCATATTCATGAAGTTGTCATGGATATAGATGACGTTGTCGTAAGCTTTAAGTATTTCCTTTGATTCATTTATTGCGTTTTCATCAAGGTCGAACACATAGAGCTTTCCGCCTTTAAGCTTTTCAAGGATCTTTTTTGAATGTCCCCCTCTTCCCAGTGTTCCGTCTACATATATGCCGTTTTCTTTGACAGAGAGCATATCGACAGTTTCATCAAGAAGTACGGAAATGTGTTTAGTGGTTAATGAGGTCATTCAGATTCTCAGCAACTTCTTCGAAGTTTTCACTTGCCATGTCATAGTAGTTTCTCCAGGTTTCCTTATCCCAAATTTCAACATGGTCATTAACACCGATAATTGAACATTCCTTAGTAATTCCGACAGGTCCAGACAAGTATGTGGGGATCTGAATTCTACCCTGATTATCCAAAGTACATTCACCAGCGTTACCTGCCAACATTCTTATGTATTCTCTGGCAGCTTTTTTTGTTGTAGGAAGTTTGTTTATTTCTTCAAACAGTTTGTTCCACTGTTCAAGGGAATAGATTGTCAGACAGCCATCAAAGCCTCTGGTAAGGATAAATGTCGAATGCAGCTCATCACGAAACTTGGCAGGAATGATAATTCTGCCTTTTGAGTCCAGATTATGGCTGTATTCACCTATGAACATCTACCACTTTCCCCCACAAATAACCACTTTCTACCACTATTATCGTATTTTTAGATGATTTTGTAAAGAGTTTTAGACAAAAAACATAAAAAAAAGGCGATTCTGACAGAATCGCCTGGAAAGATAAAAAAAGAAGCTTTTCAGCTTCTAAAGTAAACTACTTAGCTCCGCAGTTAGGACAAGCACGATGAGGTAACTTCATTTCACCACAGCTAGGGCATTTAACCATAGTAGGTGCAGTTAACTTATAGTGAGTTCTTCTTTTTGCAGTACGAGTTTTACTATTTCTTCTCTGTTGAACAGCCATCTTTGATCCTCCTCGTTAAACAATTTTTTAAATACTCAAGTCTTGGATCAGCTTGAGGAATCAAATTTCCACATACTGTCCAGTCACTCATATAGAATACACTTATTTTGAATTTTTTACAACTTTTATTGGCACAATTGGTAATATTACCTGCTTAATAATATCACTTGCTTCATTTTTGGTTGACAGCAGAATACCATCACAATCGTTGTCAGTTGTCACATCTTCAACTTCTTCTTCATCAAAGTCTACCTCTACATCCTCAAGCGTATACGCATCAGGACAGATCATCTGACCCTTCATTCGGTATTCGATCTTAAGCTGATCACCTTCATAATAGAAGATAAAATAACCATCACAGTTTACAATCTTTCTGATAAAAGGGTTATTTTCAATAACAATCTCTTCAATGAAGAATTCATAGGTTTTTTCATCTTTGATGTTCTGCAGATCTTTTAAATATACAATCATAGCTGTTTTCTCTTATCAAGTTTCTTCGATACAGTGTTGCCAGCCAGCTGGAACAATTGCATCAGCACAATAATTATAACAACAGTTACTATCATTATGTCGGTTTCATAACGGTAATAGCCGTATCTGATTGCGATATCACCAAGTCCGCCTCCACCTACTGTACCAGCCATTGCACTGTAACCAAGGATTGTTCCTAAGCAGATGGTTGCCCCGTTCAGCAAAGATACTCTGGCTTCGACGAGCAGTACCTTGACAATGATTTCCATTGTAGAAGCACCCATGGACATTGCCATTTCAATAACACCCTTATCTACTTCCTTCAAAGATGTTTCGACCATTCTGCCGATAAAAGGAATGGCAGCAATAGTAAGTGGAACAATTGTAGCTGCTGTACCATATGCTTTACCGACTAAAAGTCTTGTGAAAGGAATAATAAGTACAAGCAGAATGATAAACGGAATACTTCTTCCGATATTGACAATAAAGTCAAGAACTGCATACAGCTTTGCGTTTGGCTTTATACCATCCTTATCACTCACAAACAGCGTTACACCAAGCGGAAGACCGAACACATAACCGAATACAGTAGACACAAGAACCATTGACAGTGTCTGACCGATACCTTTGGCAATCATGATCCATTCAGCACTATTCATTGTTCTTTACCTCCTCTACTGTAATACTCTTCATTTTCTTTAAGTACGCAATCATCTTATCAGCTGTTTTTTCATCATTTGGCAGTTCAATAAGCATCTGACCTCTTGACTTGCCCTGAATTGAAGAGATGTTCGATTCAAGAATATTAACAGCAGTTTTAAACTCAAGAATAAGGTTGGCAATAACCGGCTCACTTGTTTCTGATTCTTCAAAGGCAATACGTACAATCTTACCGCCATCCATAATCTTGACCTGACTTGTTGCATTGTAGATAAGGCGTTTTGCCGCAGCAGTCTTTGGATGTCTGAACAGTTCTTCTACAGTATCTTCTTCAACGAGTCTGCCGTTTTCAAGTACAGCACATCTGTTACATATTTCCTGGATTACTGCCATTTCATGAGTAATCACAACAACCGTAATCTGATACTTCTCATTTATCTCTTTGATAAGTGAAAGAATTGACTTTGTAGTCTCTGGGTCTAAAGCACTGGTTGCTTCATCACATAAAAGAATCTTTGGTGCACTTGCAAGAGCTCTGGCAATGGCAACTCTTTGTTTCTGTCCGCCAGAAAGCATTGCCGGATAGGCTTTGGCTTTTTCACTAAGTCCTACAACTTCAAGATATTCAAGTGCTTTCTTTCTTGCTACAGATTTGGCTACACCATTAAGTTCCATTGGAAAACATACATTGTCAAGTACAGTTTTCTGCATCAGCAGGTTGAACCCCTGGAAGATCATGCCTATTTCTTTGCGTACCATTCTAAGGTCAGATTCCTTCAACTCAAGAAGGCTCTTGTTATCGACAATTACTTTGCCGTTATCAGGTTTTTCCAATAGATTGATGCATCTTACAAGTGTTGACTTTCCAGCTCCAGAAAGCCCGATAATGCCATATATTTCACCTGTTCCAACTGAAAAAGAAACATCGTTAAGTGCTTCAACGTTTCCTTCCCCGTTTTTTGAAACAAAGGTTTTGGAAATATTCTTAAGTTCAATAATATTGCTCATATACAATAACCTCAAAAGCCCACCGAAGTGGGCTTGTCTAATTAATTATTTTTCAAAAAATACTACAGCACCATCATAAGTGTCTTTGATGAACTGCTGAACCTTTTCACTTCTTAATGCTTCACAAAGTGCAACAATACCAGGATTAGACTCATTTCCTTCTTTTACTGCAACAACGTTTACATATGTTTCTGCAGCAGATGATGTACTAAGTTCGTAAGCAATAGCATCCTTGCTGACATTAAGTCCTGCTTCTAATGCGTAGTTACCATTAAGGATAACAAGTGCACAGTCAGGAATCATCTTAGAGATACTTGGAGCATCAATTTCAATAATCTCTAAACCTTCAACATTATACTTAACGATATCATTAACAGTTAAAGCATCACTTGCTTTTACACCAGCAGGAAGTTCAATAATTCCATTGTCCTGAAGTAACAGTAATGCTCTTGTTTCGTTTGTTCCATCATTTGGAATAGCGATTGAATCACCAGCTGTCAGATCACTTAGTGAACTCTTCTTTCCAGGATATACACCGAATGGTTCATAGTGAATTTCTTCAACTACTGACATATGAGTACCTTTTTCTTCATTGAAGTTATTTAAGTAAGGAACATGTGCGAAATAGTTGGCATCATAATCACCTGATTCAACTACTTCAACAGGCTGAACGTAATCAGCGTATTCAGTAACTTCAAGTTCAAATCCCTTTTCTCTCATGATTTCTTTGCAGACTTCAAGAATCTCAGCATGTGGTACTGATGTAGCAGCAACCTTAACAACATTCTCATTCTTTTCTTCGCCACATCCAGCAAGTGTCAATAGACATAAAACAGTAACTAATAATGTAATAATCTTTTTCATTCTCTTTCCCTCCTATTACATCTGGGTTTTGGTCTTCTAAACAAAAAAGGTCATCCATAAGGACGACCTTGTAATCGTGTTACCACCTTAATTCGTGCGAATGCACCTCAATAGAGTACCAACATACCCCTGTCCTTTAACGTTGACTTACGTCCGTCATTATTCGTAACGGAAGCTCAATAGACCATGTTCTTCTGTACCTCAGCATTCCTTCTCACCACTTCAGGAACTCTCTTAAGCATCTTTACAGAATACTCTTCTCTTCTTTGCTTTGATTTAATGATAAGGGATAGAACATTCTTAGTCAATAAATGAAATGTCATATTTTTACATGTTCACCATATATATGAAAATCTTTTCATTGTATATAATTGAGTTATGAAGATAACCGGTATTGTCACTGAATACAATCCATTCCATAACGGACATATCTATCACATCAATAAAACCAGAGAGATAACCAACCCTGATCTTTTGATTGCCGTAATGTCCGGCAACTTTACCCAACGCGGGGAAGTTGGAATAACAGATAAATTTGAAAGAACAAAAGCTGCTCTTTTAAACGGAGTAGATCTCGTTGTAGAACTGCCATATATCTATACCCTTCAGAATGCCTATGTCTTCGCAAAAGAATCAGTAAATATTCTAAGCAGACTCCACATAGATTCAATGGTCTTTGGTTCAGAAACCAACAATATGGAAGAACTTAAGAAGTTCGCATCTTTAGAAATAGATGTCACAAGACTCAAGGAACTCATGGATACCGGTGAATCATATCCAAAAGCCTATGGTCTGCTGTCAGGTTCAATGTATTCAAACGACATCCTGGCAGTAGCTTATCTTAAAGCTCTGAAGGATACTTCTATAACTCCATATTCCATCGAAAGAACAAACGACTACCATTCAGATGAACTTGGTGAGATTGCTTCTGCCAACGCCATCAGAAAAGCTTTACTAAACAGTAAAGATATATCCAAGTCAACTCCTATGGTTATTGATAATCCGGTCTTCAACAAAGACCTTTATCCTTTGTATAGACACATGTTAATGACTTCCAGCACCAATGAACTAAGTGAATACTTCCTTACTGCTGAAGGCATAGAAAACCTGCTTAAAAAGAATGCCTATCTCTATGATGACTATGAGGAATTTATTTCTCATTCAGTTTCCAGAAGATATACCCGTTCAAGAATTCAGAGAGTTATGTGTCATATGCTAAACAAAGTAAAAAAGAACGACATACAAAACCTTGAAAACAATTATATTCGTGTATTGGGATTTAACCGCAAAGGCCAGGAATACCTTAACTCCTTAAGGAAAGAAGAAGATCTGAATATTATTACGCAGTTTAAAAATATCCCTCAGAATATGAAGGATATTGAATGGAAAGTCGCAGTAACCTATTCTTTCATCAAAGGAAACGATTACCTCAAGAAAGAACTTAAAGGTCCAGTAATTATCTAGCTTTATCTTCTGTATATAAGATGTCACCGAATTTACCATCAATTCGGTTTTCTTTTTCATCTCTTTGCTTAGCCTCGTAAAGAATCTTACCCATTCTTTCAACCGGATGATGATCGTCTTTACCCGCCAGAATCAGATCACAGCACTCAATAACATTATCAAGCAGATCTTTTTCAGAACAGAATGTTCCATGGTTTCTTAAGATAAGGTCATAGTCATTTTCATATTTCTTTAATGTAAGTAATGATTCTCTGTACTCTGATACGCATGAAGAGAACTCATTAAAAAGAAGCACACCCACGCCACACGCATCACCAAAGATAGCAGCTCTTGTTTTCTTCAGCAATGGCACCATCATGCCTGGAGTGTGTCCCTTTACAGGAAGCATGACTACAGTTTCATTGCCCACATCAAACTCATCATATGGTCTGATATTCTTTATTTCGCCTTTATAGTCAGGCTGAACAGGTTCGTCAAATCGAGATTGTCTGACTTCATAGGTTCCAAAAGAAAAGAGTACTGGGTCATCATCTCTGTTCATATATACTTCATCAAACAATGCTGCACCACCTACATGGTCAAGATGTCCATGTGAAAGAATCAGTGTAACAGGTTTGTCTGTAATATTCTTTTCAATATATTCTCTGATATTACCAAGTCCATAGCCTGAGTCAAAAAGCAGTGCCCTATCTTCTCCAATAAAGATGTAGAAACATACTCCGCTTTTTTCAATGATACGATAAAGATTTTCTTTAATTAGTTCATGTGTAAAAGTATTCATGTTATTCCTTCCATAAAAAAGACAGATACAAAAATCTGTCTTATTTCTTCATTGTAATAGTCCAGTTTGAACCCGTTCCAATACCATAAGCCTTGGAGAAGTTGCCCTGGTTGATTGCCAGCGCCATATGGTTGGCAGAATTCATATAGATAATAGGATCAGAGATATCAACTTTAGAGAATGAAGTTTCATATTTGACTTTCTTTGAATATACCTTTTTGCCATCGTGATAAATCTCAGTTTCCAGAACATCGCCATATCTGAATCCGCACTCATCAAACATACTGCGTGGAATAGAAGTCCATAATGAACCGAAACGTCCATCGAGAATATCAACAGCACCTTCTACACCGCCTTCAATTCTGTTGCAGCCGAAAAGTTTAACCTTCTGTATATCTTTTACATTCAGTTCAGGTCCTACACCTTCAAAATCAATAACACCAGCAGCAAGTCTTGCACCGGTATAGGCATAGACATCACGTCCATGGAAAGTATATGACTCACTTGAGCCTTTCAGTCTGTTCTTTGTTTCATCAATTTCTCTGACTGCTTCAATGCCGACAAATTCATTCACATGGGTAAGAGTTCCATTATCAGGAGTTACGATATAACTACCATTTTTCAGTTTGGCAACCACTGATTTTCGATTTGAACCAACACCTGGGTCAACAATTGAAACAAACACTGTACCTTCTGGCCAGTAGTTTACTGTCTGGAAAAGACGGTAAGAAGCTTCAAAGATATTGAAAGCAGGAATATTGTGTGTAAGATGTCTGATATTCAGTTCACTTGAAACACCAAAACTTACACCTTCCATTGCGCTTATTGCGCCATCTTCCATACCAAAATCTGACTGAAATACAAGTAATTTATTCATGTTCAAATACCACCTTATAGTCTGGGCCAAAGTCAATGCCATAGTCTTTTTCAAGACTGCCGCAGACTTTTGCAAGAGCCATTTTGTTAAGCTCATTATTATAAATCATAACACTTTTATCAGGTGCTTTGCCGAATGAGTCAAAGTAAGGAAGTACCCAATCATATTTAAGTTCATTTCTGTAATAGATTTTGGTCCTTACTTTATCGCCAATACTGAACCCCGCTTCAATAAACAGGTCAAGCGGGATATTGCTCCAGAGATTTCCGAAGTTAGGGTCCTTGATTTCGAACATACCTTCAAGTCTGCCATCAGACAATCTGCCTTCTGTAATCTCATGTCTTTTAATCAAAGATAAATCATATTTTGGACCAACTTCTTCATAAGAGATCTTGCCGCTTGCAAGTTTTGCTGCACAATAGCCAAACAGATCACGGCCATGAAAAATAGAAACCTTACCGTTGTCATCACGATGAAGACGGTTGACTGTTTCATCTATTTCTCTTACTTCTTCTATACCCCATTTCTTATCGACGTGCGTCAAAGTACCATTATCTGGTGTTACTATGTAGTAACCATTCTTAGTCTTTGCGACACATGCCCTTCTTGAAGTACCAACACCAGGATCAACAACCGATACAAAGATAGTTCCTTTTGGCCAGAAATCAATATACTGATACAGTCTGTAAGAAGCAGACCAGGTATCATACTGAGGTATTTCGTGAGTAGCAGTGATTATTTCAATATCAGCATCAACACTTTTAACTACACCATAAGTCGAAGCAACAGCTCCTTCAGCATAGGTCCAGTCAGTCTGAAATACCAGAATCTTTTTCATGTTAAACCTCCAGATAGGCAAGTTTTTCCATTGCCCTGTAGTATACTTCAAGCGCTGTGATGCATTCTTGAATCTCAACATATTCATCTTTCTGATGAGCCATTGTCGGACCATTTACTCTTGACATTCCAAATGTCACACAGTGTTTGAACACCTTACTATATGATACACCACCAGAAATACGTGGTTTTGAATAATCATGGGTTATCTTTCTGTAGACAGAAAGAAGTGTCCTGATATAAGGATCTTTTCTGTCGCAGAGAGTTGGCGGGTCATCATAGTCAAGAGAAACGTTTATAATACATTTCTTTTTCAGGTTATCTGTCAGCTTTTCTGAAGTGATAGTACTTGGATATCTGGCATCAACCTGTGCAGATACCTTGCCCTTTTCTATTTTTAAAACACCTAGATTTACAGTCATGCATTTTTCAAAGTTCTTTCCGGAATAACCGTCAAGTCCCTTTCCAAAATTCTCATTAAAAAGATTGAAGAGATTATCAGCAAGTTCATCCCTGTAAACATCTTTAATTATTTCAAGAGCTTTAACAGTTGCGTTTATCCCCTGCCAGTTTCTTGAACAGTGTACTGCTATACCGTTTACTTCAAGAACGGTTCTGTTATTTATTATTTCGACTTCTGCATCTAATTTATTCTTTGAAATATACTTTTTTATTTCGTCAACACGCTCTGTATCTTTTAGAACAACTTTACAATGTGGCGCAACAATATTGCATTGTATTCCACCATTCAGTTCTTCAATAACACCATCATAATCACCATTCAGTGTCCACATCAGCGCACCCTTTTCGCCTATTGCCATCGGGAATTTGCCGTCAGGAGAAAAAGCGAATTTAGGTTCATTGACCATTGAATAATATGTATGCATATCATGCATGGTCCTTTCTTCGTCTGTACCGAATACCAGTCTGATTTCATTCGGTGCATCAGGATGATTCTTTCTTAACAGTTTAAGTGCGATATAGGTCAGAAACAGTGCAACCTTCATATCACAAGCACCTCTAGCAACAATCTTTCCGTCCTTTATCGTTGGACCGAATGGATCACATGTCCAGCTGTCATCTACACTCACAACATCGAGATGGCTTGCAATGTCAATTCTGTTTTCGTCGTTTTTAAGATAGGATACCGATAAAGCTTCATTATTATATTCTTTGACAATAAAACCATCTTCTTCTGCAAGCGTCTTCATAAAGTCAAAAGCCTTATAGACATTAAGTCCATAAGGCATTGAATTATTGGCAGTTTTTTCGTCATAGATCGAAGGAATCTGAAGAAGTTTGGCTAATGTACCAAGATTGTCTTCAAATTCTTTTTTGAAATCTATAGACACCATGGGCACCATACCTCATAAGGTCCTGGGAAGAAAGTCTTCTTTACAACCAAAGCGATAAAGCAAGCCAGCAGTATCCATACAACAATCGCAAGATATTTGTCGGCTTTTGTATCTTCGTGTTCAGCATAGTAAGTCTTGTCTTTCTTCTTACCGAAACCTCTTAAGTCCATACCGTTGGCAATATTGCCTACTCTGTCAAATGAAGTAATAATCAGCGGTATCAGAATAAGTACATACTGTTTAAGTCTTGTACCTACTTTAGTTTTCTTTGAGTCAAGTTCCATACCTCTTGTCTGCATGGAAATCTTGATGTTGGTGAAATCTCTTGTGATATCAGGAATATATCTGAAAGCCAGAGAAACAACCATACATATTTTATAAGGAACAAAAATTGAATGCAGACCTGCAGCCAGTTCACTTGGAGTAATGCACTGGATAAATGTCAGCGAGAAGAAGAATGATGCCATAAACTTGAACAGTCTCGCACCGAAATACCACAGTGATTCAGATGTAACAATAAAGTAATCAGTAAACTGGAAAAGTACCGTTGAACCTCCACACATCTTCAATCCATAGTCCGGTTCAATAAACCATACCAGGAAAAGATTGAACACATTCATCAGCAGTACAAATATCGTAATTGCAATATTTTTCTTTTTATCAGGTTTAATAGATAATAATCCAATTACCGATACAACAAAACAAGGAATAATTACTCTGATATCCCATGTTGCTACCAGCATGAAGATAAACAAGAAGAACAATCTTGTCTTTGTTTTGCCTGTCAGTCTATCAAGAAAAGTGTTTCCAGGAACAAGGGTAATAAATAACTTGTCATCCATTGTTTCTTTCCTCCTTTTCTCTTTCGATGAAGTGTTCAATGAACTCTTCAGGTTCAATACCGGCTTTCTTGGCGATTGTAACCAATGACGTTTTCTTCAGGTTTGCTCTTTCAATGATTTCTTCATTTGAAAGAATCTTATATACAACATCATCACCGATCATTTCGCCATCAGCAAACACAATTGCCCTGTCGGTATATTCAATTGCCAGATGCATATCATGAGTTACAAACAATATAGTTATATTGAAATTTTCATTAAGGTCAGTAATGAATTTCATAATCTCCGTATAGTGATTGTAATCCTGACCGGCAGTAGGTTCATCAAGAATTATGACACTTGGCTGTAAAGCCAGAATGGCAGCAATCGTAACTCTTTTCTTCTGTCCATAGCTGAGTACTGCAACTGGCCAGTTACGCATTGAATAAAGGCCAGTCATCTTCATTGTTTCAACAAATCTTTCTTCAGTCACTTTCTCATCAAATCCATTGAGCTTAAGTGCCAGTTCAATTTCATCTTTGATCATATCTTTGACAAGCATCTGATTAGGATTCTGCATAACATAGCCAACAATTCTGCCAAGTTCCTTGATAGAGAACTTCAGATAGTTTTCGCCATTATACAGAATTTCTCCCTCGCTTGGGCGGATAATACCACATAGAAGTTTTGCAAGTGTTGATTTACCGGCACCGTTTTTCCCGACAACGGAAATCTTTTCGCCTTTGCAGATATCAAAGCTGATGTTCTTTAATGCTGTAAAATCACCATACTTAAAAGTAACATCCTTGATTTCAATGATCTTTTCTTCTTTTGAAAGATTAACGGTTTTCTTCTTCTTTTTGAAGTCAGCGATAATGTTCTTTTTATATTTATCAATATTCAGTTCATCAATATTATCAATATTGTCATCTTTATCAAACTTAACACCTGCGTTTTTCAGTGCTGAGATGTAAAGCGGTTCTCTGATACCGTTCTTTTTTAACAGATCTGATTTAAGAAGTTCGTTTGGAGTGGTATCCAGAACAATTCTTCCTTCTGACATCAGGATAACTCTGTCAACATGACGGTAAAGAACATCTTCAAGACGATGTTCAATAATAAGAACCGTTTTCTTCTTTTCTTTGTAGACTTTATCTATCAGGTCGACTGCAGCCATACCCATAGCAGGATCAAGTGCAGCCAGAGGTTCGTCAAACAGCAGGATATCTACATCATTGTGCAGAATACCGGCCAGTGCGACTTTCTGTTTCTGTCCACCGGAAATATTGTATGGTACAGACTGCAAAAAATTCTCCATACCAACGATAGTTGCTGATTCCTTTACCTTTTCAAGCATTTCATTTCGAGGCACCATATCATTTTCTAATGAAAAGGCAATATCTTCACCAACAGACAGTCCAACAAACTGAGCATCAGTATCCTGCTGAACTGTTCCTACGTGTTCAGAAATTTTAAAGATTGAAGCTTCCTGTGTTTCGATTCCACATACCTTACATGAGCCCTTGATCTCACCATTGTAAGAAAAAGGTATTAACCCGTTGATGCAGCTACCAAGAGTGGTTTTGCCGCTGCCACTAGGGCCCAGGATCAATACCTTTTCACCTTCATTAATAGTCAGATTGATATCATGTAATGTGAATTCGTTCTGTTTCTTATAGCGGAAACTGAAATCTTTGAATTCAATTACTTTTGTCACAACTATTCTTTGCTTAAGTTAGTGCCTTTAGCGTTTCTCTTAGCAAGAGCAAATAACAGTGGGATACCCACGATAATTAATACTGATGCATCTGAAACGATTGCTGCAGAAGCCTGAATCCAAGTGATTGTTAATTCGCTTGAGTACCATGCATAAGTAAGAACTGGAGTAACTACACCAAATCCAAGAGCACAACCTACGATACATAAAACTGCATAGATGATTGCATCTTTAACTGCGAATTTGCCGTCTTCAATATCAGCACCGAAAGCACCGAATAAACCAGCAAAATAACCACATACGAAGTTGCCGAGTGACCAGTCAAACCAGAATCCCCAACCACCAATTAAATCAGCTAATACATTACCTAAACCAGCAGCTAAAGCAGCAGGTAATGGTCCAAATAATGCACCAACGATTGCTGGAACGATGTAAGCAGAAGTAAGTGAAGTGTTAGTAGTAACTTTAATACCACCAAAGTTCATTAATACTGCGAATAATGCAGCACCTACTGCAACACCGACGATAGTCTTTGTGTTCCAAGTTCCAAGTAATTTCTGACCTAAACTTTTTTTCATAATTTCCCCTCCTGATAAAAGTTAAACCATAAAAATATTAAAACCCATCATATGATGGGTAATAACCAAATATAATCCCATCGATCAAGCTTTAGCACCTTATATAACAGGTTGCTGAGGTTTCACAGAGCTTGTCTCTCCACCTCTCTTTATGGACAAAATAATCATAGCATTAAGATAGCCTTTCTACAAGCCAAATATTTCACTTTAGTTGAATATTCAAGCAAATCTATGAAACATGTTTTCATTCAACAAAAAAGACCAGAAATTCTGGTCTAGTTGTCTTTAGCAGTTTTCAACGTTGTGGAAGATTTCGTTAACGTCATCAACTTCATTCAGTAGTGAAAGAAGTCTGTTCCACATTTCGATGTCATGTTCATCAGTAAGTGTTACATATTCCTGAGGTAACATCTTGATTGCGCATACATCATACTGGCAGTCAGGAATTAATGCGTCGATTGCATCCTGTGCCTTATGAAGATCACTTGGTGAAACGTATAATGTGCAGTTTCCATCTTCGTTTTCAATATCCTGAGCATCGATATCGTTTTCGATACATGCGTCAAGAATTGCATCTTCATCACCATCATATTTGAATGAAAGTACACCAAGGTTGTCATATGTGAAAGAGATAGATCCCTTAACACCAAGTTTACAGTGTGCCTTGTTGAAACACTGGTTCATTGCGGCGATAGTTCTGTTTGAGTTATCAGTCAGACAGTCAACGATGATAGTTGCGCCTGCAGGACCGATACCTTCATATCTTAATGATTCATAAGATTCATTTGAAGAACCTTTTGCTTTTTCAATTGCTCTTTTGATTACATCAGCAGGAACCTGGTTAGCTTTTGCTTCAGCAATCTTTCTCTTTAGAGACTGGTTCATTTCTGGATCAGGAACACCAGCTTTAGCAGCAATATAAAGTTCCTTTCCATATCTAGAATACAGCTTTGATTTGATAGCAGCTGTCTTTGCCATTGAGGCTGCTCTTACTTCATGAGCTCTTCCCATAATTAATAACTCTCCTTATTTTTTTACCTAAAAATTATACCACTATACTAGATACTTTCTATATAGTCTTCAAGTTTTTTTACAAAGTTTGCATTATTGAGTTCAATATCAGGTACTTTAAACTTCTTTGTCTCTTCTAGTAAATCCTTGAGGCTGTTTTCTTCATTAAGTTCAAGGATATAGCCTTTTTCTTTGAATGGTTCAATGAGTTGAATCTGATGATCGTTTGTATGTTCGCCATATTTTTTGAGTCTTGCGCAGGCTATAACCTTCTTCTTTTTTGATAAGGCAGCCATAATAGTTCCTACTCCACCATGTGTGATAACGATATCGGCCTCATCCATATACTGATCAAATTCTTTCTTATCAATATAGGAAAGCACTTCATATTTATCAGATTTGAATTCAGTAAAACCAGCCTGAATTACGACCTTTTCTTTGATGTCGCATTCTTCAAGATACTGTAAAAGTCTTGCGAATGGTTTATCCTGTGTTCCAACAGTTACAAATATCATCAGTATATTGTCCCCCAGTATTCTGCATCAGGATATACATCCAGCATGCTTTCCCACTGAACTACAAACTTGTCAGCATATTTATGTACGATCTTTCCTGCTTTTGTAGGTGAAGTCGCATTGGCCAGTGTCTCAATAAAAACAACCTTCTTACCTAAGAAATGGGCAATCAGACACATTGGTACCGCAGTATGAGTACCCGTAGAAATGACTGCATCAGGTCTGTATTTTATAAACAATACAAGTGAAATAATGATATTCATTGGAAATATGAAAAGATATGGAACTAAATGATCCTTGGTTCCATAAAGAAGATAATTGACATTCCTGTATTCTTTTTTAAGATACTTTGTCGTATCGGTTTTTTCAGTTATCAGTGAATAGTCATATTTGTCAAAAAGAGACTTCAGCTGAAGAAGCTCTTCAAGATGACCGCCACCGCTTGAAATGAACATCAGTTTTTTCATTGCGTTTCAATTATAACATTAAAAAAGGACCTCTATTAAGAGGCCCATTCAATTCTATTTAAGAACTTCCTTTACCATTTCGGTAACTTCTTCACAGGTATGGCATTTCATAGCTTTTTCAGCCATAACTTTCATATCTGAGTAATTAAGTTCTTTAATCATCTTTCTTGTACGAAGTACTGAAGATGCTGACATTGAGAATTCATCAAGTCCTAAACCGAGCAGCACTGGAGCAGCAAGTGGATCTCCAGCCATTTCGCCGCACATACCACACCATTTGCCCTGTGAGTGTGCACCATCAATTGTCATCTTAACAAGTCTTAAGATTGATGGATTCAGTGGCTGATAAAGATAAGCAACTTTTTCAGACATTCTGTCTGCTGCCATTGAGTACTGAATCAGGTCATTTGTACCGATTGAGAAGAAGTCAGCATATTTTGCAAATTCATCAGCAAGTACAGCTGCTGCTGGGATTTCAACCATCATACCGATTTCAATTTCATCAGATACTTTCTGACCTTCTTTAATCAGATTTTCTTTTTCTTCAAGAACCAAAGCCTTAGCATCCAGGAATTCATTGACAGTAGCAATCATTGGGAACATGATGGCTAGTTTGCCATAGATTGATGCTCTTAATAGAGCTCTGATCTGAGTGCGGAAGATGTCTTTTCTATCAAGGCAAAGTCTGATTGCACGGTAGCCTAAGAATGGATTCATTTCTTCTTCAAATGTGAAGTAATCAAGTTTCTTGTCGCCACCGATATCCAGTGTTCTGACTACAACTCTCTTACCTTTCATATCTTCAAGAACTACTTTATATGCTTCATACTGTTCATCTTCTGTTGGGAAGCCGCCTTTAGAATCCATATACAGGAATTCAGTACGGTACAGACCAACGCCTTCAGCGCCGTTCTTGATTACATTTTCAACATCTTTTGGAGTACCGATATTGCCGGCGATGTCAATCTTATGTCCGTCTTTAGACTGAGATTCTTCATTGACAAGAACCTTTAATGCTTCTTTTTCTTCAAGGTATTTAGCATTTTTTGCTGAATACTTTTCAATTTCTTCTTTAGTTGGGTTAATAACTACATCACCATCAATAGAGTCAACGATAATCATATCGCCATGTTTTGCGTTAGCCAGGATTCCGGTTGTACCAACAACCGCAGGAATGCCCAGTGAAACAGCCATGATTGCTGAATGAGATGTTCTGCCACCGATTTCAGTACAGAAACCTAAACATAACTTCTTATTAAGCTGTGCTGTATCTGATGGAGTAAGTTCATTTGCAACAATGACAACTTCCTCATCAATTGCAGTCAAGTCAGGAATCTGAACACCAAGAATATTGCATGTCAGTCTGAATGATACGTCACGGATATCAGCTGCTCTTTCTTTGAAATAAGCATCTTCCAGTGATTCGAACATGGCAATCATCTGATCAGAGATAACTTTACAAGCCCAGTCCGCCTTGTAACCGTCATTGATCATATTTTTCATTTGACCAGTATATTCTGGGTCATTTACCATCATAAGGTGAGCATCAAAGATAGCAAGTTCTTCTTCTGATAGATTTGCTGCTGCTCTTTCCTTTACTTTTTCTATATCTGCATTTGTTTTTGCTAAAGCGTCTTCCAGTACCTTAAGTTCAGCAGTTGTATCCCCTTTAGCTTCTTTGATATCGATAACTGGTGTTTCATACTTGAACACTTTACCAATAGCGATACCACCTGATGTAGCTATACCTTTTAACATTTTGTTTTTCTCCTTACCACTTGATTATTATATCAAAGAGTTAGGGTTTTAAGAAATTGAACATATGCTTTGATCGTGTAAAATGGTTCGGGAA
>DCHD01000046.1 GCA_002315565.1 Solobacterium sp. UBA1761
TTATACATTTAGTTTGAAAGCGCTAACAGGGAGAAAATAATATGACACATATTGAATTTCCTTATGGAAAGACAAAACTTAGTCTTGATGTAGAAGAGAAGTACCTTAAAGGAATACTGCTTTCTCATCTTGATGAATATATTCCAGAAAAAGGTGAAACAGAACTCGTTAAGGAAGCTTTAGAAAATCCGGTTGATTCATTAAAACTCAGTGAATTGGCTAAAGGAAAGAAAAAGGTTGTAATCATTGCCTCTGACCATACAAGACCTGTTCCAAGCAAGATTATCATGCCTTTAATGCTTGAAGAGATCAGAAAGTCTAATCCTGAAGCTGATATCACAATTCTTATCGCAACAGGATTCCATCGTCTTACAACCAGAGAAGAGCTTATCAACAAGTTCGGTGAGAAGATTGTAAACGAAGAAAAGATTGTCATCCATGAATCAGAAAAGATGGAAGACATGGTGTATCTTGGAAAACTTCCTTCAGGTGGTGATCTTTATGTCAATAAGATTGCAGTTGAAGCAGATTTATTGTGTTCTGAAGGATTTATTGAACCACACTTCTTTGCCGGCTTCTCAGGAGGAAGAAAGTCTGTTCTTCCTGGAGTTGCCTCAAAGGTTACGGTACTGGCAAATCACTGTTCAAAGTTCATTGACAGTAAAGACGCCAGAACCGGTTTACTTGAAAATAATCCGATTCATAAAGATATGCTGTTTGCTGCTAAAGCAGCAAAACTGCAGTTTATCTGTAATGTTATAATTAATGCGGATAAAAAGGTTGTTTATGCCGTAAGTGGTGATGTTGATAAGGCACACCAGAAGGGCGTGAACTTCTTAAGAAAATACTGTATGGTCGATGGTTTGAATGCCGATATTGCTATTTCAACCAACGGCGGTTATCCGCTTGACCAGAATATCTATCAGTCAGTAAAAGGTATGACTGCAGCAGAAGCTACTGTTAAAAAAGGTGGCGTAATAATCATGCTGGCAAGTGCTAAAGACGGTCATGGCGGACAGTCATTCTATGATACATTCACCGGTGATAAGCCATTAAATGAGCTCTACAGTGAGTTTATGAAAAGAAGCGCTGAAGAGACTATTGCTGACCAGTGGGAGTCACAGATTCTGACCCGTATACTGATGCACGCAACAGTTATCTATGTATCAGAAGCTGATGAAGATATGATAAAGAATTTCAGAATGATCCCGGCAAAATCTCTTGAAGAAGCATTAGCCAAAGCAAGAGAGATAACCGGTTCAGAAGCATCCATTGCTGCTATACCTGATGGTGTATCAGTCATGGTTGTAAATAAGGAGAATTAAATGAACATTATTGTCTGTATCAAACAGGTACCGGGCACATCAAACGTCAATGTTGATCCGGTAACAGGAACACTTATCAGAGATGGTGTTGCCTCAAAAATGAATCCCTACGACCTTAATGCAGTTGAAATGGCATTAAAGTTAGTAGAAGAAAATGGCGGCGAAGTTAAAGTTGTTTCAATGGGACCTCCAGCAGCTTTAGAGGTAATCAGAGAAGCTATCTATATGGGTGCAAGTAAGGGTGTGCTGGTATCTGACCGTAAGTTTGGTGGTGCTGATGTACTGGCTACTTCTTATACGCTCTGTTCAGGTATCAAGGCTTTAGGTGATTATGATCTGATTCTTTGTGGAAAGCAGACTACCGATGGTGATACGGCACAGGTCGGAAGTGAACTTGCTGAACATCTTGATATTCCTCATGCCTGCTATGTAAAGTCAATCAAGCAGGAAGGAAAGAAACTTGAATACGTGCAGAATCTTGACTCAAAGATTGTCACTGCCAGAATCAATATGCCATGTCTGATGTGTGTTGATTCAGAAATCAATACACCTAGACTTCCTTCGTTCTTAAAGAAGAAAGAAAATGGCGACTGTCAGAACAAGATTCAGATTCTTACATTCAATGATGTTGAAGATAAAGATGAAACACATTACGGCTTAAAGGGTTCTCCTACTCAGGTAGAAAGAATCTTCGAACCTGACAAGCGCAAAGATAAAGAAATGATTACTGATGGTGATCTGGCCAAGAAGACTTATGACATTCTTAAGTCAAAGAAGTTTATATAGGAGGTGAAACATGGGATTAAAGATTAATCAGAACCTGGTAAACGATAATACAGGTAAAGCCCTTGCGGATCTCTGTCCTTTCAAGGCTATTTCATATGAAAACGGAAAACTCGATATCAATGCCGGCTGTAAGCTCTGCAAGTTGTGTGTCAGAACAGGACCAAGTGGAGTAATCACGTTTGAAGAAGAAAAAGTAGAACTGATCAATAAAGACGATTACAAAGGTGTCTGTGTCTATGCTGATTCAGACCACGGTGTAATTCATAAAGTTACATTCGAACTTATCGGCAAGGCTATTGAACTTGCTGCTGTGATTAAACACCCGGTATACGCTTTACTGATTGGTGACAACTGCAAAGAAAACGTTAATGAACTTCTATCATACGGAGTAGATAAGGTATTTGTCTATGAAGATAAAGCACTTGCTGACTTCGATATGGAAAGATATTCAAACTGCTTTGCTGACTTTATTGAAAATATCAAGCCATCAAGTATCCTTGTCGGTGCTACAAATGTCGGAAGATGTTTAGCACCACGTGTTGCAGCTAGATTCCATACCGGACTTACTGCCGACTGCACAAGACTTGAGATGAAAGAGAATACTGACTTGGTACAGATTCGTCCAGCATTCGGGGGCAACATTATGGCTCAGATTATCAATCCGAACCACCGTCCTCAGTTCTGTACTGTAAGATATAAGATTTTCGATGCACCTAAGAAAGTTGCTGAAGTAAAGGGCGAAGCAGAATACAGAACAGTTAAACCAGAATGGTTAAAGTCAAACGTTGAAGTAGTTGAAATCGTTGAAAAACCAAAAGAACTCGATATCTCAGAATCAGATGTACTGGTTGCTGTGGGAAGAGGAATCAAGACAGCTGAAGACCTTGAGATGGTTAAAGAACTTGCTGATCTGCTTGGCGCAAATATCGCCTGCACCAGACCGTTGGTTGAAGCCAATATCTTTGATGCCAAACATCAGATCGGTCTTTCAGGTAAGACTGTTAAACCTAAACTGATCATCACTCTGGGCATTTCTGGAGCAATTCAGTTTGTTGCCGGCATGAAGGATTCCGGTTGTATCATCTCAGTCAACTCTGATCCGAATGCTTCTATCTTCGATGTTGCCAACTATGGTATTGTCGGAGATATCTATAAAGTTGTACCTGAACTTATCAAAAAACTTAAGGAGGCACGCTAATGTATAAGAAAATCGATGAAAAAGATGTAGCTTATCTTAAGAGCTTTATCCCCGAAGAAAGAATTATGGTCGGTGAAGAAATTCCCAATGACTATTCTCATGATGAACTCGGTGGTATTGAAAGATTACCTGATGTTCTGATCAATGTATTATCTACTGAAGAAGTTTCAAAGATTCTGAAGTATGCCAATGAAAATATGATTCCGGTTGTTGCCAGAGGTTCCGGAACTGACCTTGTTGGTGCTGCTGTTGCGGTTGAAGGCGGCATTATGGTCTGCACAAAACTGATGAACCACATCAAGGAACTTGATGAAAGCAACCTGACTATTACTGTAGAACCAGGTGTACTGTTAATGGAACTGCAGGCATATGTTGAAGAACATAACTTCTTCTATCCACCAGATCCAGGTGAGAAGTCAGCTACAATCGGCGGCAATATTTCAACCAATGCCGGTGGTATGAGAGCTGTTAAATACGGTGTAACCAGAGACTATGTCAGAGAACTTACTGTTGTTCTTCCTGATGGCACAATTGAACACTTCGGTTCAAAATGTGTCAAGTCATCAAGCGGCTATGACCTTAAGAACCTTATTGTCGGATCAGAAGGTACATTATGTATCGTTACTGAAGCTGTACTTAAGTTATTGCCTCTACCAAGTGAATCTGTTTCTATGTTGTTACCATTCAAGTCAATGGAAAAAGCTATTGAAGTAGTTCCAGAAATCATCAAGTCTAAAGCTTCTCTGACTGCTATTGAATATATGTCATTGGATACTATTATTTCTGCTGAAGATTTCTTAGGCAAGAAGTTCCCAGATACAAATTATGAAGCTTATATCCTTTTGACATTTGACGGCAACAACCGCAAACAGATTGAAGAAGAATATACAAAAGTAGCTGAACTGTGTATTGAACATGGTGCAGTTGACGGATACTTCGTAGACACTGATGAAAGAAAGAAATCAGTATGGTCAGCAAGAGGTGCGTTCCTTGAAGCTATCTCCGCTTCAACTGATGAAATGGATGAATGTGACGTTGTTGTTCCTAAGAACAGAGTTGCTGACTTCATCAAGTATACTCATGAAGTTGCCAAGATTGTCGGTATCAGAATTCCTTCATTCGGCCATGCTGGAGATGGTAACCTGCATGTATATCTTTGCCGTGATGGTATGCCAGAAGAAGAATGGAAAGCCAAACTGGAAAAGGGCTTCGACCTTCTTTATGCCAGAGCAAGAGAGTACCATGGACAGGTTTCTGGAGAACATGGAATCGGTTATGCAAAGAAATCTTATCTTGCCAAACAGTTAGGTGATAATCAGATGAATCTGATGCGTGGAATCAAGAAAGCCTTTGACCCTAACAATATCCTGAATCCAGGAAAAGTGATATAATATATTTGCACATGTTTTAGTGTATCTTCATTTGAAAAAACCGATGCTGTTACATCGGTTTTTCTTTCTGCCATTAAATCTGAAAACGACTGGGGCGGCCATAGGTATCAGACTACCTCAGCGTAAAGCTGATGGTTATCACAAGGTGACCTAATCTGATGGTCAGCACATGTTTTAAAGATGCTTTCATTCAGGTATCCTTTGATATATGGCAGAAAGGGAGTTTTTTGTATATTCATACTTCCTCCTGTCTCATATTTGTACTCAAACTTTGAAATTCCTACAAAAATCTTTAAAAAAGTTAAAAAAAGAAGTATACAACTTAAGGTTTCTGTTTTTTTGTTGTATTCAAGATGTGAGGCAATGTAAAGTTGTATAATATATTTGCGTATGTTTTAGTACGTCTTCATGTAAAAAGCCGATGTGTCTCCATCGACTTTTCTTTCTGCCATTAAATCTGAAAACGACTGGGACGGCCATAGGTATCAGACTACCTCAGCGTGAAGCTGATGGTTATCACAAGTTGACCTAATCTGATAGTCAACGTTTGTTTGATCGACTTCTTCATGTTGATCTCCTATGACATATGGCAGAAAGGGAGTTTTTTGAATATTCATACTTCCTCCTGTCTCATATTTGTACTCAAACTTTGAAATTCCTACAAAAATCTTTAAAAAAGTTAAAAAAAAGAAGTCTATAACTTGAGACTTCTGTTTTTCCAGTCATATTTTAAGTAGAATGCCATACCGATCAAGGAGACGATAATATTGGAAAGATTCATGGCTATCCAGATATTGGATACACCAAGATTGGTAAATGTATTAAGAAGCTTGATGATCGGTATTCTGATAAACCAGACTCTGCTTCCGGTCAGCAGCATTGAAATAAGGGTATTTGACGAGCCGTTGAAGACACCGCAGAGATTCATAAACCAACCCATCGCAAAGGCAGTGCACACAGCAAAATATACATAGTTAGCTGCCATATTCATAAGCTCATCCGAGACATTTCTGATAAATAGAGAAATAACTTTCCTGCTGGTGAGTAGGCCCAGTGGCACAAATATCAAGGCGGTTATCGCGACTATGGCCATAGAGGTTCTGAAAGCCTTATTGGCACGTTTGTGGTCATTGGCGCCAAGTGAAGCTCCTATATAAGTGGTAAGTCCTGATCCCCAGGCATTGACGAAGATGTTGTAGACAGAAGATATCTTATTTCCTATACCATATGCTGAAAGAGCCAAAGAACCATAGGCGGCAATTTCTTTCTGCATCAGGATAAAACCGAAAGATGACATGAAGTTGCCAAGGCTTGAAGGAATGGCAACAATTACAATCTCTTTTATCAGTGTTTTATCAATCTGGAATATATTACCGATAAGTCCTTCTTTTTTCAGCATATGCAAGGCATATGGAGTCATCAGTGCTTTGGACAGAGTTGTGGCAATCGCTGCACCAAACGTTCCCCAGCCAAAAATAAAGATGAATATCGGATCCAGCATACAGTTGAACAGTGCAGCTGCCATATTGACGATGACACCGCTTTTGGAATCGCCATGTCCCTGTCTTATGGCCTGATAGATGGTTACGATAAAAAGAAAGACAAAGTCAAATGAAATTCCGACAAGATAGGCATATGCTGAGTCATATATTTCAGCTGGTGTTTCAAACCAGTTCAGTATCGGTTTACCGAATATAAGAAGAACAGCACAGGCAAATATACCAAGGACAATACATAAGAATATCAGATGTGATGCTACCTGTTTTGTTTTCTCGTAGTCATTTTTTCCAACGTTTCTTGAGATCAGGGCAATACCTGCTGCAGCAAGTCCTGTAGCAAAAGCTGCTCCGCAGTTTACCATTGGTGAAATAAGGGATACGGCACCTACCTGAAGTTCATCAATCATACCGACAAAGTAGGTATCTACTACACCATAAAGGACATTTATCAGGTTCAGAAAAATCAAAGGAATGGTTATTTTAATCAGACCTTTATAGATATTTCCGTGCAGTAACTCTTCTCTTGTAACGACAAACATATCTTTTAAAATTATAGAACAATTTTCTTTATAATTAAGTTGAATGAAGACCTATATTGCGATTGACCTTAAATCTTTCTATGCTTCAGTTGAATGTGTGGAAAGAGGTTATGATCCTTTAAATACCAATCTTGTTGTGGCGGATGATTCGCGTACTGAAAAGACAATCTGTCTGGCGGTTTCTCCTGCCCTTAAATCTTTTGGTGTACCAGGCAGGCCAAGACTTTATGAAGTTGTTCAGAAAGTTAAGGAAATAAACAGAAACAGAGCAATCAGATATCATCGTGACCTTATAGAAGAGTCAATCTATATGGATGAACTCAATAATGATCCTTCAAAGAAACTTGCTTATGTAGTGGCAAGACCTAGAATGAATTTCTATATGGAATATTCAACAAAGATCTTCGGCATCTATATGAAATATATCAGTGCAGAAGATATGCATGTCTATTCAATAGATGAGGTCTTTATTGATGCTACATCATATCTTAAGACCTATAAAATGACCGCCAGAGAGCTGGCAATGAAAATGGTAAGGGAAGTACTTGAAGAAACTGGCATTACAGCTACTGTCGGCATCGGTACAAATTTATTTTTAGCCAAGGTAGCAATGGATGTAGAAGCCAAGCACATGGAAGCTGACAAAGACGGTGTAAGAATCGCAGAGCTCGATGAAGAAACATTCAGAAGAAATTTATGGAACCATACACCGCTTACTGATTTCTGGAGAATCGGTAAAGGTCTTACCAAAAGACTCAACGAGATGGGTTTATATACAATGGGCGATATCGCTGAATATTCTTTAAAACATGAAGACAGACTGTTCAAGGAATTCGGAGTAAACGCTGAATTGATTATTGACCATGCCTGGGGCTATGAGCCTGTTGAAATTAAAGACATCAAAGCCTATAAACCTGAAAGTAAGTCTTTGGGTGTAGGTCAGGTTTTATCTCGTCCATACAAGTATGAAGAGACAAAGATTGTCTTAAAGGAAATGGTTGAATCACTCTCCCTTGACCTTGTTAAACAGGGTTATGTGTCCGATCAGATTGTATTGACTATCAACTACGATGTTGAAAACATCAGGGAGAAGATCGATATCTCCGATATGGAAACCAAACAGGATTTTTATGGCCGTACAGCGCCTAAACCGGCACATGGAACAATTCACCTTGAATACAAGACTTCATCTACTGTGATGTTAAAAAAGAAGACTATGGAGCTTTTTGAAAGGATTATTGAGAAAGGTCTGACTGTAAGAAAAATCAATGTGACTTTCTCAGAACTGGAGAAAGAAGAAAACTATAAACCGGTAAGTCTCTATCAGGAATTTGATCTGTTTACGGATGCTGTAGCAGAATCAAAGAAGAAAGAGAAAGAATACGAAGATACAAAGAAGGAAAAGAAACTGCAGAAGGCCATCATTTCAATTAAAGACAAATACGGAAAGAATGCTTTACTTAAAGGCACGGATTTTGAAGATGCGGCTACCCAAAGAGAAAGAAACAAATTCATAGGAGGACACCGCGGATGAAATATGAGGATATCATAACTATGAATAGACCTGTTTCCAAATATCCGAAAATGTCCATCTCAGACAGAGCCGCCCAGTTTTCAGCCTTTGCTGCACTTACCGGCTACGATGACAAAGTTAAGGAAACGGCCAGAATTGTCGATGAAAAGATAACTCTTGATGAAGAAAGCCTTTCTCTTTTAGACAAGAGTTTTAAAGAGATTGAAAAAGAAATAAGAAAGAAACCGGAAGTATATATCACTTACTTCATCAATGACTCAAAGAAAATCGGCGGTATGTATGTCGATGAAGTAAAGAAGATAATAAAGATTGATTATGACAATCAGAAACTGCTGTTTCAGGACGAAAAAGAGATTGAATTTGAAGATATCTACGCAATAGAACTAAAGAGGGATTAATGACTGAAATATATTTTGTAAGACACTGTGAGTCTGATCACACACATCGTGATGACTGCACAAGGCCGTTAACGGATAAAGGTTTAAACGATTCAAAGATTGTAACGGAATATCTTAGGGATAAAGGTATTGAAGTACTCCTTTCATCTCCTTATCTTAGAACCATCCAGACAGTTACTGATTTTTCTTTATATTCACATCTGAAGATAGAGACAAGAGATGACTTTCATGAAGTAGTTGTCGGTGAATGGGTCGATGACTTTATGGCGTATTGCCACAATTACTGGAATAACTTTGACTTTCGAAATGAGAAAGGCGAATCAATGTATGAACTGCAGAAAAGAAACATTGATGAACTTAACAGAGTTCTGAAGGAATATGAAGGAAAGACAATTGCAATTGCTACCCATGGCATGGCACTTTCTTCAATGATCAACTATTATGATCCGTCATATGGCATCAATGACTTTGTAGGTATGTTAAGGAAGACACCATGGATAGTCCATATGACATTTGATAAGGATAAATGTAAGAAGATAGAAAAGGTAGATATTATTTAGCTTAGAAATGTTATTGTAAATTCAAGGAGATTTTATGAAAAAGAAATACGTAATTATTCTGCTTGCGGTTGTATCGATAACTTTGTTTCTGCTTGATTATTTCGTTCTTCCTGATACGGTCGTGATTCAGGTAGGATTTGACGGCAATCCGACAAATACAGTTCCAAAAGTTATCGCTTCATTTATTCCGGTAATTCTGGAAGTTGTTGGTATTGTAACTTTTAAAAATGGAGAAGATATAAAGAAGGGTCTGATTATGTGTGCAATCGGTTATGCAGCAGCTATTATTACCATCTTTATGAATATGTAAGAATATGATTAATTTAGAAATACTGAAAAATCCTATTGCACCATTTGTGGGCATGGGAATCATTGTGCTTATTGTGCTTATTGTTAAGGCATTTACTAAGCATGATTAGGCTCTTAACAGCCTTTTAAAATGCTGTTTGTTTATTAAAACTCAAGATGCATATCTTGTTGATTATATTGATTATCACTAGGAGGAACTAAAAATGACTAGAAAACCAGCACATCCTGGAACTGTATTTCTAGAAGATGTAATGAAACTGCTTAATATAAACGTAACTAAAGCAGCTGAAATGCTTGGAGTAAGCAGAAAGACTCTTTCATAATTCGTACACGTTACATACGCAATAGCTTAATAGGAGAACATTTTGAGAATATATATTATTAGACATGGCGAAACAATCGCCAACAAAGATCAAATCTTTCAAGGCTGGAGTGACTGGCCATTAAATGAGAATGGTATTAAATTAGCTGAACTTACTGCTGATCATTTTAAAGACGTTAAGTTTGATGTTTGTTTTTCTTCATCTTTGAAGAGGGCAAAACAAACGGCTGAAATCATGGTTAAAGGATCTGCTAATCCTAATACGCCAATTATTGTTGATGATCGTATTAAAGAAATAAACGGAGGAATTTATGAAGGTTTTAATTTAAAAGGGAAGATGAAACCAATTGATGTTATTACCTTTGTTAGTTTTTTAAAGTTTCCTCATTTAGCTTTAAGATTTAAAAATGGCGAATCGATTAGAGATATTGAGAAAAGATCTCAAAATTTCTTAAATGAATTAGCTAAAAAAGATTATGAAACGGTTCTTGTCTCAACTCATGGGTGTTGTATGAGAGCGATGTTAAATAAACTATATGATAATCCTGGTGAATTCTGGAGAGGACATGTTCCATTTAATTGTGCTGTAAATATCGTTGATGTTGTTGATGGAAAAATGAATCTTGTTACTAAAGATGAAGATAAGATTTATTATGATAAAAGATATTGTGAAGACTTATTTGAGTCAACAAAAGCAAGGTTTAAATAATTATTTTTGATAAGTAATTTCATCTGCCATTATAAAAACGTGTTATACAAAACGGTTATCGTTGTAGCAGATATGGTGGCAAATAAAAAATGATGGATTAGTTCTTGCTAAATTTGTGCAATAATAAATTGCATTATAGTTGCTAGTGAAAATTGCTTGAATTACAAATAAAAAGATAGAAAAAAGATTACATAATATTTTAGTATTCTATTGATTCTGAGCGCAGTTGCAGTATCTGCGGTTTCTTTTTATGAAACTTAAAATCAGGGGATAAAACCGAGGTAAAAAAAATGAACAATTACAGAACAGCATTTATTAATGGCATTATTCTTGATGGAACACGGGACATGGTGCCGGTTAAAGACAAGGTTATTATTGTTGAAGACAAGAAGATTGTATCCATAGAAGATAAAAGCTCGGCCAATTTGAGCGACTGCAGAGTAGTTGATCTTGGCGGTAAATATATTCTTCCCGGCCTTATAAATCTTCATGCACATCTTCCTGGAACAGGAAAGCCCACAAAAAAGCCAATGAACCTTGAATTGATATGCAAACTGCTCAGCAGCAATCCTTTGGGGCAAAGAATTGGAAAGGGCATGGTGGCATCAAATGCTAAAAATGCGCTCATGGCCGGAGTGACTACTATTCGCTCTTTGGGTGGAATAGCTGATTTTGATTCAGCCGTTCGTGACGATATCAAAAACGGAAAGCTTATTGGGCCACGAATTATAACTGCCAACAGCGCGATTACTGTTAAAGGTGGGCATATGGCAAATACATTTGCCTATGTTGCTTCAAGCAAGGAAGAAGTAGTTGAACTCGTTGATAAAATAGCTAAAACCAAGCCGGATCTTATTAAACTTATGATTACCGGCGGCGTTATGGACACAAATGAGCTGGGACTTCCAGGGATGCTACTGATGCCGGCTGAATATATCAAAACAGCATGCGATAGAGCGCATTCATACGGATATAAGGTAGCCGCTCACGTTCAGGGATATGATGGAGTTATCGCTGCGCTTGAAAACGGGGTTGATACCATTGAGCATGGCGCTTCACCCGATGATAAGATGCTTGATCTGTTTAATAAAAAAGGGGCTGCTCAGGTAGTCACTTTGTCGCCTGCTATCCCTTATGTTCAGCGTTTTCAGAATATGTCCAATCTTTCCGAAGTAGCAGTTGAAAACAGCACCGTTATAATAAAGGGCATGGTAGAACTGGCAAAAGAGTGTCTGAAAAACAAAATACCGGTCGGGATTGGTACAGACAGCAGTTGCACATATGTAACGCAGTACGGATTCTGGCGTGAGATTGTGCATTTTGTGAATTACTGTGGTGTAAGCAATTCTTTTGCACTTCATACGGCCACTCTTATAAATGCTCAGATTGCCGGAATTGACAAAATAACTGGTTCTATTGAAGTGGGAAAAATGGCAGATATGATTGTTGTAGAGAATAATCCTCTTGAAGATTTGTCCGCACTTCAAAATGTATCGATGGTAGTATTTGAAGGTAATCTTTTTATAGATCCGAAGGTAAAAAAGATACCGGAAGTTGAAACTGTGCTTGATGAGCATATGGCATAAAGAAAACAAAAATACGTTTTATAATTCAGCCCAGAAATTATAAATCTTTAAACAGCTTAACCTTAACAGTTAAGCTGTTTTGGTACTTGATTAACATTTTAAATGAATTTATAGTGTTTCTATGAACAAAGAACAGCTACATAGTTTTATAGAGAAAGAAGAACCGAACATTGTACAGATTGCCGCATACAAAAATGACAATTTAGTATACAGTGATGAGTTTAACGGCTATAAGGAAAATGATGCCTGTCATGTCATGTCGGTCACCAAATCAGTCGTGTCTATACTGATTGGTATTGCGGTGGATAAGGGACTTATCGGAAGTATTGATGATAAGGTGCTTTCCTATTTTCCTGACTATAAAGTCAAAAAAGGTGAACATACTATTCAGGATGTAACTATCAGGCACTTAATGAGTATGCGTGCACCATATAAAGGGAAAGGTGATCCCTGGACCAAGGTATGTATAAGTGATAACTGGACTTATGCTTCACTTGATTTTTTGGGTGGAAGAAATGGTATTAGAGATGAATTCAGATATACGACAGTCTGTCTTCACGTTCTGACCGGTATACTTTATAAGGTTACAAAAATGAGTACCGTTGACTTTGCCAATGAGTATCTTTTTAAACCGCTTGGTATTGAAAAGAGTAAAGTTTTCTATGCGAAGAATGCCGAAGAACATAAAGCCTTCACCCTTAATAAAAAGCCGGTTGAACATATCTGGTTTTCTGATCCGATGGATATCGCAACACCTGGTTATGGACTTTGTCTTAGCGCAATGGATATGGCAAAGATAGGTCAGCTTGTATTGAACGAAGGAACATACGAAGGTAAAAGAATCGTAAGTGAATCATGGATTAAAGAAATGACTGTTCCAAGAATCATAGAAGATGATGGCTATTATAGAGGCATGAAGTATGGACTTTTGTGGTGGATAATTGAAGATGGGGTGTGTGCTGCCATAGGCAACAGCGGTAATGTCATCTATGTCGATACAAAGAAAAATATAACCGTAGGACTGACGGCATATTTCAAACCTATGGTATTTGACAGGATTGATTTTATAAGAGAAAACATCATCCCATATATTGAAAAGTTATGAAAAAGAAGTTACTGATTATTACATTGTTTATGGCAATAGGACTGTATTTTGCAGTGCAGTTCTTTTTCTCATTCAACGCATCACTGTTTTTTAACTTTGACTTTACAGTACCATTTGATGCTGATTACAGACAGGTATATGAAAAACATTCAAAGGCATCTTTAGGTGGAGAAGGAATCAGGTATCATGTCGTTTCCTATGAAAATGAAGAGGTGATAGATGAGGTATTCGATGGCAAAAAGATTTCTGTTGATAAGATGAATGAAATCTATGTGCTTTTAGACGAAATAGATGAAAAAGAAAATATTCCAGATATGACGAAGTGTCTGTACTGGAATATGACAAAGAATGATGATGAACTGATGGTTCTTATCGATAAGAACAGCAGACTTCTCTATATTATTGAAGTATATATCTAGAAAATAAATTCAAGAATGACAACACTGATGCAGCAGATCAGTGTTGTTTTAAACATATCGAGACCTTTGTATGCTGAAATACCGCCAAGCACAAGGGCTGTAAGACCAAATGAGAAATGTGATGTTTCATTCATTATTGAAGGGAAGGTCATGGCAGCCAGTGTAACATAAGGTACATAGTAAAGAAAAGATCTGATGAACTTTGACTTTAAAGGTTTTCTGATCAGTGTCAGCGGCAGCATTCTGATCGCAATAGTGGTAACGGCCATTAAGGCAATGTAGATCCAGCTATTCATCTTCAGTGCTCCTTGGCTTTATTACAGCAAATGTTGAAGCGATAAGCACAGTTACGATGATGACTCTGATGCCGCTTGATATGCCGGTGAAACTTAAGATAAAAGACATGAAGAAAGCACCGATTATAGAAAGGAATACATAGCGGTCTTCCTTAGCCTTAGGAATGATCACTGATAAAAACATGCCATAAAGGGCTACTGATAAGGCGGCAACGATTTTGGCAGGGAGAATATTTCCGGCAATAATGCCAAGTGATGTTCCAATGCACCAGCATGGTGAACCGATGATGGCGGCGCCATAGCACTTATATGGATTAACATAACCATCCTGAGATATGGACAGGGCAAAGAATTCATCGGTCAGATAAAAGCCCAGTAAGAACCTGTGAATGATGTTCATCTTCGGATTAAGCCTTTGAGACAGGGCGAATGACATCAGAAGGTATCTGCAGTTAGCGACAAAAGTGACAATAATTATTTCAAGATATGGAACCTGCTCTTTGATGGCAGTAAAGCCTGCCGCTTCACCGGCTGAAGCTTTGCATAAGAAAGATGCAAGATACCCCTGTAGTGCTGTAAGTCCGGCATTTGAGGCGGCAATGCCCAAAGAAAAAGACACAGCCAGATAGCCTAGTGCTATCGGAACTCCGTCTTTTAATCCTTCTTTGAAATATTTCAGGTTTATATTCATTAAGTCAATTATAACTTAATGAACTGGGCTACATCCAATACAAATACAGTTGCTCCGCCAACTGTTACTTCTACCGGCATTGACATCATGCCACCTGATTCATATACAGTTCCTGCAGAAGTGTATTCAGTACGTTTTTTTGCTTCATTGCCGATGAGTTTTATTGCTTCATCAACTTTGTCATCGTCGACACCGGTAATCAGTGTGGTGTTTCCTTTTGACAGGAATCCTCCGGTTGTTGCGAGTTTTGTAACCTGGAAGCGTGATTCTGTTAGTGTATTAAGTACAGCCTGTGAATCGTCATTATTTACGATAGCTAAGATAAGTTTCATATTGTTTTACCTCTTTTTTATATTTTAGCACAATGAATTATTCATATATTCTTCACTTCTTATATGCAATATTACTGGTGTAAATATAGTAAAATAGATAAGTATGATAAATGTTAAAAATGTATATAAAACCTATAAAGACGGTACCCATGCGATCAATGGAATTTCAGTAAATATTGCTGAAGGCGAGTTTGTCTATGTTGTTGGTCCTACAGGTTCAGGCAAATCAACACTGATTAAACTTCTCAATTCTGAAGAGGTTCCTGATAAGGGTGAAATCATTGTTGATGGCGTAAATGTCGGAAAACTGAAACTGAGAAAAGTGCCAATCTACAGAAGAAGAATAGGTGTTGTTTTCCAGGACTATCAGCTTCTTGAAGCCAAGACGGTATTTGAGAATGTGGCATTTGCCCTTGAAGTAGTGGATACGCCAAAAGAGAAACTGCGTGCAAGAGTAAGAGAAGTATTGAGACTGGTTGGTCTTTCCGATAAAGCCAATTCTTTTCCAAATAAAATATCCGGTGGTCAGAAACAGCGTACAGCAATTGCCCGTGCGATTGCCAATAAGCCAAAAGTGCTGATTGCCGATGAACCTACAGGTAATCTGGATCCTGAAACATCTGATGAAATCATCAGGCTGCTTGAAAGAATCAACGAAGAAGAAAATACTACAATTCTTTTGGTTACTCACGATACAGAGATTGTCAAGAATCATCCTAAACGTATCATTCAGATTGAAAACGGTCTTTTGGCAGCGGATATTCCAGCCAATGAGGCAGAATTCCGTATGTATACACTGATGACAAAAAGAAAGTCAGAAGATAAACCGGAAATTGATGACCGTACAGTTGAACAGGTTGTCAAAGAGGAAATCATCGACAAGCGTGTTACTGATGAGATTTCCAGCGAAGATTATGCTGGTCTTGACAAACTTAGAGAAGTGACAATGGAATTAAGAAGAAATACTGAAGAGCTCAGTTTTGATAAGCCGGAGGAAGAATAATGTTTGCAAGATTTTTCAGACATATTAAAGATGGCTTTACAGGTGTCAGAAGACATTTCGGTATGGCTCTTTCAAGTTCTACTGCTGTTACTATTACGCTTTTACTGATCGGCATTTTCATGGTTCTTACTTTTAACCTGAACGCTTTGACCAAAGAGATTGAAGGTTCTATTTCGCTTTCGGTTCTTGTTGACTATGAAGTTGAAAGTGATGCTGAACTAAGCAGAATCAAGAGTGACATTGAGGATATTCCTGGTGTATCGGAATGCGAATACAGATCCAAGGAAGATGAGTTTGATTATTATGTAAGTCAGTACTCTGATGAAGAAGTAAAAGAGTTCTATGAATTATATCGCAATGACAATCCGTTCCACGATGTATTCCTGGTTGGTGCCGACAAAGCGAGTGATTTTTCAATTATTAAAGATAAACTGGCAAAGATTGAAGGTGTTGATTCGGTATATGATGGCGGATCAAACACTTATTTATTGGTAGATGTTCTTGAAGACGTCAGACTTTTCGGTGGTATTCTGGTACTGGCTCTATGTTTTCTGGCTGTTTATCTGATCTATAACACCATCAAGATTACAATTGCCTCAAGAAGTGTGGAAATCGGCATTATGAGGAATGTCGGCGCCAAGAACTCCTATATCCGTGCACCATTCCTTGTTGAAGGTGTTATTATCGGTGTCATTGGTTCAATTGTTCCGGTTGGGGCAATCGTCGGCGGATATTACTATCTTTATAAGAGTTTTGATGGAATACTGCTTGGTGTAGTTACACTCATCCCGGTATTTCCGTTTATCGTATATCTTGGGCTTATCCTTCTGGGTATTGCCGTATTCGTCGGCTTTACGGGAAGCTATATCTCCGTATGCAAGTGTCTGAGGATGCGCCGATGAAGAAAATCATCGTTACTTTATTAACGATATGTCTTGTTGTGCTGGTGCCTGGTACCAGAGTTCTTGCAGACGATCCGTGTGAAGAAGATGAGAACTCTCAGGAATGCCGTATTCAAAAAGCGAAGGAATCTTCTGAGAAAATCACAGAGCTCAATGAAGAAATTGCAGCTGCCAAGAAAGATCTGAAGGCTGCCCAGGAACTGGCTGAACAGTACCATGCAGAAGCAGAAGCCCTCCAGGGTGATATTGATACACTGAGCGCAAGAATTGAAGAACTCGTACTTAATATTGAAGAACTGACCGCAAGAATTGCAGAAAATGAAGTCAAGGTAGAAGAACTCAACAATCGAGTACTTAACCGTATGGAAGAGTCTCAGGGTACAATGCACTTCAATCCGTTTATCGATTTTATTCTCGGTTCAAAAGGCTTTGCTGATATGTTAAGAAGAACATATGGTGTAGAAGCTATTATGTCTAAAGATGCTGATGACAGAGAAACCCTCATCGAAATCATCAATCAGCTCAATTCCGATAAAGAAGAACTGGAAAACTCAAAGGCTGAACTTGATGCATCTAAAGAAGAGCTGGTAAACAAACAGGCTGAATACCTGGTTATGATGGAATATTACCGTGAAATCGAGCTGGAAACTGAAGCGCTGATTGAAGACTACATGAATCAGCTCGAAAGTGAGAAACGTTCATACAAGGATATCCTTTCCTATATTGATGACATTTCATCTTTACCAAGTACTGAAGGTTTCTTGTCACCGATTCCTGGTGCAAAAATATCTGCCGGAGCCTGGTTCTATCCGGATGGCGGCCTGCATCTGGGAGTAGACTATGCGGTTAAGATTGGTACGGCAATCAAAGCTCCAAGTAATGGAGTAATCCTTGTTTCCTATAACGGCTGCGGATATGGCTATCTGGGCTGTACATGTGGCGGGGATGGAAACGGCAACGGTGTCTCATATGGCGGCAATCAGATTTATATGATGACAAGTGTCAACAATAAGGTTTATGCGATTACCTTCTCACATCTGCAGCAGGCGGTTGCAGAAAGATACAGTGTAGTAATGGCTGGCGATATTATCGGCTATGTAGGTTCAAGCGGATCATCTACCGGTCCACACTCCCATATTGAACTTTACTATCTTGGTGAAGGAGATATGGAAGATATGCAGAACATCTATCTGCAGAAGAACTATTCATTGTCCTTCAACTGCGGATGGGGTGAATATGCCTACAACAATTCACGCTGTGAAGTTACAGGTGGCGTTGGTCCTTGCAGACTTAAGGCCTCTGATTATTTTGGAAAATAGATATGGAAGAAAAAGACGAATTAGTAAGAGTCAAGCTGGTTAAACAGCCGCTTGCGAGTGAAAGAAAAGAAAACAGAAGAAAGTGGATAAAGACTGTAGTCATTTCGATATCTGCTGCTTTCTTGCTGGTTGGAGCTTTTATCGGCGGTTATTTTGTTGCCGGAGAAACTCAGTCATACTACTACAGTGATGACAATTCAAAGTTCAACAAGATATCTGAACTGATTCAGACCAAATGGCTTTATGCCAATGACTATGAGGATCTTGAAGATACACTTACTGACAAAGCTTTATATGGCATGGCTGATTTTGAAGATGATCCATATACAGGATATATGTCAGCTGAAGATCTTGAAAGTTTTACAACTTCAATCAATATGGACTATGTAGGTATCGGTGTTCAGTATTCAACTATTACTGAACTGCCGGAGATTACCAGAGTCTTCAAAGAATCACCTGCTGAAGCAGCGGGTATTCTGGCTGGAGATATCATCATCGGTGTTGATGATGTTAAGATTGATGAATCTAATATGGATAATCTTAAGGAATATGTGCTTGGTGAAGAAGGCACGGTTGTAATGATTACCGTGTTAAGAGAAGGAAAACAGATTTCTTTTGATGTTGTAAGAGGTGCAGTAGATTCTACTGTCTGGGGTGAAGAGAAAGATGGCTATGCTTATCTGCAGATCAATTCATTCGGTGATCAGACAGCTGCTGATGTTGAAAAATATCTGAAAGACTTTGAATCTGACAGATTGATCATTGACTTAAGAGATGACAGTGGCGGTTATCAGACTGCTGTTCAGGCTATTGCCGGACTGTTTATCGGACCGGATAAAGTCTATATGAAGCAGGCAGCTTTGGATGGCGTAGTATATGATGACTACACCAAGAAGAGTTCAACTCAATATGAGTTTGAAAAGATTGCTGTGCTGGTAAACGGAAATACAGCAAGTGCTGCTGAAGTACTGACTATCTGCCTTAAGGAACAGCTTGACAATGTGACAATTGTCGGAACCACTACATATGGTAAAGGTGTTGTTCAGTCGACGATGATGATTGAAGGTGACAGCGCACTTAAACTTACTACCAGCAAGTGGTTATCTCCAGTTAATGCTGTATGGATCAATGGTGTGGGTATCACGCCTGATGAAGAAGTTAAACTTCCTGAAGTTGCCTATATGACTGTCAAGATGATGGAAGAAAACGAAGAATACGGCTATGATGATGTAGCCGAACAGATAAAGGCTGCCGAAATGCTGCTGGATTATCTTGGTTATAAAGTAGATCGAACTGACGGTTATTTCTCAATGGCTGCCGTAAAGGCACTTGTTGACTATAAGGCTGATCACGATCTGGGAAACAGCGAAGTGCTTGACTACAATACCTACACATCACTGATTCAGTCAGCAAAATATGAAAATTCATTCAATACAGAAAAAGATACTCAGCTTGTTAAAGCTGTAGAAATAGTTAAGGGATAGATTATGAAAAAAGGACTGTTTATTACACTTGAAGGACCGGATGGTTCAGGAAAGACGACAATTGCAACAGCTTTGAAAGAAAAGCTCATTTCAATGGGTTATGAGATTGTTCACACAAGAGAACCAGGTGGTATCGATATTGCTGAACAGATAAGAAATGTCATCCTCGATCCTAAAAATACAGCCATGGATCCTAAAACTGAAGCACTGCTCTATGCAGCAAGCAGAAGACAGCACCTTGTTGAAAAGGTTATTCCTAACAAAGAAGCGGGCAAGATTGTCCTGTGTGAAAGATTCCTCGATTCATCGATTGCCTATCAGGGATTCGGCAGAGAAATCGGTATGGACAAGATTATCTCTATTAATGAATTTGCGATTGACGGCAATATGCCAGACCTGACTATCTATCTTGATATTGATGAAGAAGCAGGTCTTGCAAGACTTAAAGACAGAAGTTTCAAAGACAGACTTGATGTTGAGTCAATAAGTTTCCACCACCGTGTAAATCAGGGCTACAAAGAAGTAGTAAAGAAGTTCCCTGAAAGAATAAAAGTTGTCGATGCATCAAAGACTGTTGAAGAAGTGCTTGATGCATGTCTGAACATTATTACTGAATATATCAATGATTAAAGAAATCCTGAAAAAAGAAGAACCGGTAGTATATACCTGTCTTCTTAATGACTTAAAAGAAGATAAGCTGGCTCACAGCTATCTTTTTTGTGGTGACAGGAATCCTTTAAAGAAAAAAGCGGCATATCTGTTGGCTCAGTCAATTATTGAAAACAATAATGATTTTGCCTGCGAAGAATGTGTCGACTGTAAAAGAATAGTTGAGAACAACCATCTCGATGTCCTATATATCGATGGTGATTCCGAGATGATTAAAAGGGATGAGATTGATTATATCTTATCTGAATTCTCCAAAACAGCTGTTGAAAAAAGCGGACGTAAGGTCTACATTGTCAACAACATCAACAATTCATCAGCCAAGGTGTTGAACATGATTCTCAAGTTTATGGAAGAACCTGCCAATGCCAATACCTATGGTATCTTCATTAGCGATGATGTTTCGTCATTGCTTGAAACAGTTGTTTCAAGATGTGAAAGAATAAGTTTTACATCCAATGACTATTCTCTTGTGATGAATGAATATCTTGAACACGGCTTTGACGAGATGGATGCATATCTTTTATCAGTCATAAGACACGAGTATGTTGAAGATGATGCTGACTATGTCAGTGCAAAAGATGCTGTATTCGAGACCATTGATTCACTGAATGCGCCTGACTATATTCCGATTGTTTTCTACAGTGATGTTTTTCCTTTAAAGAACTGTAAGGAAATACTGGACTGGTATCTTGAGATAATGATCAGAATACTCGATGATTCGATTGCCTCGAAAAGAATCAATGATTCTGAATACGACAGTCTTGTTGACAAGGTACATGATGGTGCATTGGGTTTACTGGAAGTATTCCTGGACATTAAAGCCAAAAGAAGTACCAACTCATCAATTGATGTAAAACTGCTGTTTGACCAATTGTGTAGTAGAATAATTAAGAATAAGATTGGAAATTAATATGAGCGATACAAAGAAATATATTTCAGTAAAATTTGAAACTACAAATAAAACCTATACTTTTGCAACCACTGATCCTACAATCAAGACCGGTGATTTCGTCGTAGTTGAAACTCAGCGAGGTGTTGAATGTGCAGAAGTTGCAGCTGGTCCTTTTGATACACCAAATATCTCAATGGAAATCAAGGACATCATGCACAAGGCAAACAGAAAAGATATTGATCAGTCAATCAGGAATAAAGAAGATGCAAAAGAAGCAAAGAGAATCTGTCAGGAAGAATCAGACAAACTGAATCTTGGCATGAATATCATCTCTGCTGAATATACACTTGACAGAGCTAAAGTTACTTTTATCTATGTGGCAGATGATAGAGTAGACTTCAGAGAACTCTTAAAGGTACTGGCTAGTATTTTCCATTGCAGAATTGATTTAAGACAGGTTGGTACCCGTGATAAAGCCAAGATGGTAAGTGGTATTGGCGTGTGCGGCAGACCTTTATGCTGTGCAAGTTTCCTTAATGACTTTGACCGTATTTCCATCAATATGGCCAAGAATCAGCTGCTTGCACTGAATACTCAGAAGTTATCCGGACAGTGCGGAAATCTGATGTGCTGCCTTAAATATGAAGATGAAGCCTACAAGGATCTTAAGGAGGGACTTCCTCGCCTTAACTCCATGGTTGAATATGAAAGAAATCAGTACCGTCTGACAAGTATGAATGTCATCACCAGAACCTGCAAACTGGAGAATCAGGATCAGGCCATGTTTGTGACATTTGAAGAACTGATGTCAAAGGGCAGATTCAAGAAACCTACAAAGAAAGAAAATGAAGAGGATATCGTCGTACCAGAAGAACAGTAAACCGATTGTTTATCTGGTCGCAACACCTATCGGAAATCTAAGTGAAATATCAGGTCGTGCACTTGATATTTTAAAATCGGTCGATGTGATTGCCTGTGAAGATACCAGAAATTCTGGAATTCTTTTGAAGCATTTTGGCATCGACAAGAAACTTATTGCCTACCACAACTTCAATGAAGAAGAATCTACAAGGGGTATCATCTCTTTACTTGAAGAAGAAAAGAGTATTGCCCTTATTACTGATGCTGGATATCCGTTATTGTCTGATCCGGGATTTGAACTTGTACATAAGTGCAGAGAACTTGGTTATCCGGTTTCAACAATATCCGGACCAAATGCCGGGCTTAATGCGCTGGTGGCATCAGGAATGAATACAACTCATTTCTATTTCTATGGCTTCTTAAGTTCCAAACCAAGTGCAGCAAGAAAAGAACTTGAAGATCTGAAGTCGTTCAAAGATACGATTATTTTTTATGAAGCTCCTCACAGAATTGAGAAAACAATAGAACTGATGTATGAAGTACTTGGAGATAGAAATGTTACTCTGGCCAGAGAGCTTACCAAGATTCATGAAGAATATATCTGTGGTACACTCTCTGAACTTAAGGAACTTCATGACCTCAAAGGTGAGATGGTAGTCATTGTTGAAGGAAACAATGAAAAGGAAGAAACTTCGATGGACGACGTCATGAAGGAAATCGAAGAACTTGTTAAAGTAAATGTTAAGGCTAAGGATGCCTGCGGTATTGTAGCCAAGAAATATGATCTGTCTAAAAACGAGCTCTATGCTCTCTATCTTAAGAAATAATGAAACTCACAGTACTTGTCGACAACAACACAATTATTGATTCCTATTACCTGGGTGAGCCGGGTCTTTCGTTCTATATTGAGGATGGTGATAAGAAGATACTTTTTGACACCGGTTATTCTGATGTTTTCATGTTGAACGCAAAGAAGATGGGTATTGACTTAAAAGAGATTAATACTCTGGTTTTATCCCATGGACACAATGACCATACAGGCGGTCTGGTGCATCTTTTCTCTATGCGTCAGGCTATTGATGTTTATGCACATCCGGATGTAGATGGTGACAAGGAACATATGGGCCTTGATATTTCATCGCCGGTTATTCTTGATACGCTGCCACATAACTTCTCTATTCATAAGAGTAAGGAAGCAGTAAAGGTTTCTGAACATATTACATTTTTAGGTGAAATTGAAAGATCTGTTCAGCCATTAAGACCACTTGAAAGTGATCCGTTATACGATGATACGGCAATGGTCTATGAAAACGAAGAAGGTATATTCATAATTACCGGATGTTCGCATTCCGGCATTGCCAACATTATTGAACAGGCTAAAAAGATTACCGGTAAAGACAACATCATCGGTGTTATCGGCGGGTTCCATCTGTTGAACAGTGATGAACTCAATAAAGAAGTATGTAACTACTGTTCACATGAGAAGATAAAGAAAATATATCCATGTCACTGTACTGACCTGAAAGCTAAGATTGCCCTCAGTAAAGTGCTTGACGTAAATGAAATTGGAGTAGGTTACAGCCTGGAGGTAAAGTAATGAAAGTATTGAGTTTTGGTTCTTTGAACTATGACCATGTTTATCAGGTAGATCATTTTGTTAAACCTAAGGAGACTATGTCTTCTATGAGCTATGCCAGAGGTTTTGGCGGCAAAGGACTCAATCAGTCTATTGCCATGGCTAAGGCAGGACTTGATGTATACCATGCCGGTATGGTTGGAAGTGATGGTCAGGACTTTATTGACTATCTTGTACAGTGGGGCGTCAAAGTTGACTATCTTGTCAAAAACAATGAAATTGCTACCGGTCATGCGATTATTGAAGTGTGCAACGGAGAAAACTGTATCATTCTTCATGGAGGAGCAAACCAGGCAATAGGTGACAGACAGATTGATGAAACACTGTCTCACTTTGAAAAAGGTGATGTCCTGCTTATTCAGAACGAAATAAGTGATCTGGCGTATCTTATAAGGAAGGCTCATGAAAAAGACATGAAGATTGTCTTCAATACGGCACCGATGAATGATCTGGTATTCACTTATCCTTTGGATCTTGTTGACATATTTGTAGTCAACGAAGTTGAAGGCGCAGGTCTGGCTGGAATTGAAAGCGAAGACTATGAAGAAATCATTAAAGCTTTACAGAAGAAGTTCAAAGATACTGTTGTTGTCATGACTGTCGGCGGGAATGGTTCATACTATATCTATAATGATGAAGTTATCCATCAGGACGCCTTCAAAGTAAAGGCGGTTGATACAACAGCAGCTGGCGATACCTTTACTGGATTCTTCTTAGCGTCTTATCTTAAAGACAATGATGTCAAGAAAGCACTGGAACTGGCGTCAAAGGCTTCAAGCATTACTGTTCAGGGACACGGAGCCGCCCAATCAATTCCGTCTATCAAAGATCTTATCTAAATCCCGAAAGGGATTTTTTTGTAATACCAATCGATTTAAGTTAAAATGAACACGCTATGAAAAAAGTACTGAGCATCATCCTGATTATCATTCTGTCATGTTCGTTTTTTCCTTTGAATCAGGTTTCTGCTGCGCCAGAACCTATATCTGATTTTTATATCGAAGGAAACGGAACACCCGAAAATAACTGGGTTGGTGGTAAAGATTGGGAAGAGTTTGGTTTAAAAATGAACTGCATTGACAGGACCTGTTCCTACAAGACAAGAGTGCCTGCCGGAACATATAAGTTTCAGTTAAGAGCGGACAATGGCACAAATGGCATAATTATAGAAGCTGCTGACTGTTTTGATGAAGAAAATTCAACACCAGGCTATACAGTCAGTGGCAATGTTGTTACTTTTAAAACCGATTTTGAAAGCAATGTCTTTGTTGAATTTGCTGTAGCTGTTAATGGCAAAAAAACCCTCACTCTTAAATACAACATGTACGACATTGAAATGGAAGAAGGAATTGAACACGGTACTGTTACATCCGTTTCTTCAGCAAATGCCGGTGATGAAGTAGAACTTGCATTAAATCCAGACGAAAACTATCAGTGCAGGTATGTTGCGGTATACAAGACAGATGATCCAAAAACATATATTAATGTAAAAGATAATAAATTCATAATGCCGGATTGCGATGTGACTGTTGAGGCACGCTTTGTTGACCCTTTCTATTTGCCTCCGGATGATGGTTATTCAGTTGTAGCAACTACATTCGGAATAGAGGATGTATTAGATTATATTCAAAAAAGACTTGGAGCAAGACCGACAAAAAAGACTTATGTTGCTTACGAAATAGAAGATAACATTAAATATGCATACTATGATGGTTCATCATGGTCATTGAAAGTATATGAGGGTTTCCAGGAATTCTTCGCTTATTTTGACAACAACAAGCTGTTGGGTGGAGATTCATATTTCTTGGGATATGATGCAGATCCTGCAAGTTTTGAATATGTTTATATTGGCCCGGAATCGACAGTTTATGATGGGAACGCAAAAGAAGTTGAACTGATTCAGAAACCGTTTGTAGGAGATGAAGAGAGATTTGAGATTGTCCAGTATTATTGTGGTGATAAAAAACTTGATGAAGCTCCATCTGATGCAGGCACATATACAGTAAAAATGTATACAGGATATTACGATGATGACGAGTCCAAAAAAGTGCTGTGCAGTTATACACTGACAGATGAAAAATGGACTTTTACAATTGAAGAAGCTGATGCCACATATACAGTAACTGCTCCCGAAACAACTGAATGGGTCTATGATGGAAGTGAACACGGCGATGCAGCGGTTAGTGATGACAATGGCGTTACAATCACATATAGAACAAAACTTAACAGCGCTGATGAATATGGAACAGAAAGTTCCGAAGTTCCAAAACTGAAAGATGCCGGGAAACTTTATGTACTTGCAACCGCAAAGAAAGACAACTACAAGGCTGTTTCTGTTGACTATGTTCTGGAAGTGACAAAGCGTCCGATTACCTTAACAAGCGGCAGTGCCGATAAGATTTATGATGGAACACCACTGACATGCAGTACAGTTACTATAACAGGTGATGGATATGCGACTGGAGAAGAATTCGAAATAACTGTTACCGGTTCAAATAAAGATCCTGGTACAGTCAGCAATACATTTACATACGAAGCCAAGACAGGCACAAAACTTTCCAATTATGAAGTGATCGAAGAGTATGGAAAGCTTACTGTTAATGCGGCAGTCAATAAATCAGAAACTGATTTTGAAATGAAGGGTGAAACTGCAGTCAAATCAGTTGTGAAAAATGAAGGAATCGACTTAAGATTCGGTATTGATGAAAATATCTCTGTGCTTGGTGAAAAGGTTTCTAATGTATATGGCAAAGTCAATGTTTATGATGGTGATACTACACTTGCTCAGGGCAGAGATTATACTGTAACAAGCGGATCAATAATTCTTACATTTACAAAGAACTATGTCAATTCTTTATCTGTCGGAAAACATAGTTACACGGTTGTCATCAACACAAGTGAAACAGACTCATATACCTATAAGGTTGAAATTATTGTAAATCCAAAAGTATATGCTGTAGTAAATACAAGTGTTAAATAAATCCCTGATTCAGGGATTTTTATTATAATAAGAGTGTCTTAGGAGGTTGTTATATGCCATTAAAAAGTTTAGTTGATGATGAATTCGTCAATACCGGGAGACAGAAGTCTCTTGACTATATCAAAGCATTTGCCATTTTGTACATGGTTACAATTCACTGGTACGAGGAGATGTCTGTCTGTTACAGTGATGGAACTACTTCTTTACTCGGTTATATCATTGAATTTTTAGGTGGACCTTTAGCTGCTCCGGTCTTCACTTTTGCGATGGGTTTAGGAATAGTCTATTCAAGACACCGTACTCCAGGTGAATTATTCAAAAGAGGAGTGAAGATACTGATTTTCTCATATATCTTCAATGTCCTAAGAATCTGTATCGGTTACTTTATTGTCGGTAAAGCAGTTGGATATTTTGACGCAGATACTTTCTGGTACTATACGATGAATGTTGATATTCTGCAGTTCTGTGGAGTGACTTTTATGTTTACAGCTTTATTGAAGAAACTCAATGTTCCGCTTTGGGCTGTTCCGCAGGTTGCGATTATTATGCTGCTCGTGGGCCAGTTTATTCAGTTTGAATCCACTACTGTATTCGGAAAATATATTCTTGCTCTGTTTGTCAACAGTGGCGAAGTAAGTTACTTCCCATTACTAAACTGGTACATCTTCCCGGCTATGGGCATGCTGGCAGGACGTTATTTGAAGCAGGTTACCAGTCTTGACCGTTGGCATAAAATCGCAGTCAGAATATCATTTGTCTTCGTAATCGGTATTACTGCCGGAAGTATCTTCTATGGAATCAATCCGGTTAACTTCTTTACGATTCAGGATGACCTGTATTATCAGCAGAGTTTTATTAGTGTTCTGTTCTGTTTCAATGTTGTTATGTTATGTGAAGGTATTTTCCATTTTGTATTCAATAAAATCAAGTGCGAAAAACTGGATAAGCTTGTTTTCTATATGTCTAATAACCTGAATACTATTTATATCATTCAGTGGCTGATTATCGGCAATGTACTTGGTATCTTCTTTGAATCAGGATGGATGCCTGCTTTTCCGATCTGGGTGTCTATTCCTCTTGGAATCATCACCACTGCAGTATCCTGCTATCTGGCACAGTTTGCCAATAAAGTACTTAAAGTTTAAATAAAAATTCTGTCCTAATGAACAGAATTTTTATTGTACTAGAACGTTTGAGCCAGTTCACTTGCTTCTTTTATTGCCTCATTCAGAGAAGCTTCAGCATCGTATCCTTCAACATTCATTCCATCAACACCTATTGAATGGAAATTTTGAATACCGAAGAACTCTGAAAGATTTCTTAATTGTGGCAGGGCAGATTCCATTGGACTGTCATTGTAGAAACCGCCACGGGTAGTCAGATAGACAAGGTTATTGGCTTTACATAATCCTTTAAGACCTTCTTCGCCGGTGGTGAATGTTACGCCATCTATTGAGACATTCTCAATATAGATTTTAAGAAGTGCAGGGAAGGAGAGATCCCAGAACGGAGCGGCTATTACGATGAGGTCTGCTTCAGCAAATTCATGAGCATAGTCAAATCTTGGATGAGTTCTTTCAGATGTGGTATCAAGTATTTCCTGTCTTGAATAGAACCATTCACCAACAAGCGGTTTGAGGTTTTCATCTTCAAGTTTGAGATGTTTTACTTTATATTCTTTTGAAAGATTATCAATAAATGCTTCAGCAAGTTTTCTGGTGTTTGAACCAGGTCTTAGACAGCAGTCGACAAACAGTGCTTTTTTCATTAGAGTTCCTGCTCCAGTCTGTACATTGCTTCTAAAGCACACTGGATTTCTCTTTCTTCACCGATTGCAGTTTTGGATGCACCTGACTGGTAGTCACCAACTGATTCGGTGGTGTTTTCACCCCATATTACTACGTTATTTAAGATTGAGGCGGTATGTACTTTTCTAAGTCGGCCGACTGTATATAAAGCGGCAGTTTCAAAGTCGGTTCCAAGAACTCCTTTCTTTGACCAGTACTTTGATTCTTCTTCATCTTCATCGTGGTAGAAAGATTCATGAGATAGGACAACTCCTACTTCATGTGGCCAGTTATTCTCTTTGGCTACATTTGCACAGTGATTGATCAGCCTGTAATCTGGTACAGCTGGATATCTTTCAGGAAGATAGGTTTTAGAAGCGCCATCTTCTCTTACAGATCCTTCACAGATAATCAGATCACCCAGGTCAATGCCTTCCTGAAGAGCACCGGCAGAGCCGATTCTCATTNNNTACTCATCATAGTGTGTACACCGATATTCTTTAGTTCTTCTACAGCTATGGCTACAGATGCTCCACCCATTCCGGTAGAGATACCGATGACTTTCATCCCTTTATAGGTTCCGATTATTGATTTGTATTCTCTGTTGAACGTCAGTTCATGTACATCATCAAGGAATTTTGCGATGACATCGACACGTTTTGGATCACCTGGCATTAAGGCGCATGGTGCATTCAGTGATTCATCTAACTGGATATGGGGCTGTTTCATAGATAGCTCTCCAGTTTCTTGATTAATTCATTCTTTTCATCAAGTGGCATGAATGATGCTCTTACGGAGTTGATATTCATTAAGATCAGATCTTCTTCTTCAAAGCCCATTTCTTTAAGACAGTGATCATATTCAAGGTCAAGCGTTGTTCTTGTGAGCGTTGGATTATCGGTGTTGATTGTTACAGGAATGCCCATATTGAGAAGATTCTGGGCAGTATGCATTCTATATGATTCTCTGGTCTTGCACTGAACATTGCTGGTAGGGCATACTTCTAAAGCGATTGAATTATCAGCAGCAACACGACAGAGATATGGGTTCTCATAGATATGATGGCCGTGCCCGATTCTTGAAACACCGAAGTTGATGGCATCTTCAACGGTCTTCCAGTCCTGAGAATCTCCGGCATGGCAGATGATTGGCAGATTGTATTTTCTTGCTTTTTCAAATAGAGGACCAAAATTAGACAGTGGTACAATTCCTTCGGCTCCGGCAAGATCTAGAGCAACTACGCCTTTACCAAGCCATCTCTTGCAGACTTCAACCGTTTCCATGTTGGCATCCCAGTTGACTGTTTCTGGGCCAATTGACATCATGCAGGTGATGAATCCGACCTTCATCTTTACTTTGTCTTTTACACGCTTATATCCTTCAAGTACGGCTTCAACGGCATCGTCCTGAGACATGCCTTTCTGCATGTGAAGTTGTGGGGCGAATCTGATTTCAGCGTATGCCAGGCCCTGGGCGTCAAGGTCTTCAACTACTTCGGCAGTTATTCTTGCAAGGGATTCTCTGTCTTGCATAACTTTAAGCGGATCATCAAACATCTTCAGGTATTCATTTACTGAATCGGCATTTGAGCAGTCAATCAGAAACTGTCTGAATCCTTCAAGGGTTTTTCCAGGAAGTTCTATGCCTTGTTTCTGTGCTAGTTCATACACTGTTTCAATACGGTATGAACCATCAAGATGACAGTGCAGTTCAATCTTTGGGAAAGGGTATTTGCTCATTATGTTTCTCCTTTGTTTACTCTTTTAGTCTATCATTTATGGGCATTTGAAGAAAGTTGGATTATTTGCGAAAATGAATACGAATAAAGAGGTACAAATTATGAAAGCTTGGCAGAAAGATCAGGAAATAATCAACAACGCAGAACCATGTTATCTGATTGACGATAACGAACAGTTCTGGGAAGAACAGAATAACGGACCGGAAGAGGCTCAGGATATACTGACAAAGATTCACTGGCATTCGCAGGTTCCAGGAAGCAGAGCTCATGAGTCAATCTGCCTGGCCACAATTCAGGCAACTGAAAATAAAGGCATGATTGTTGAAGGTGGCATGGAACTGATTGAAAAGGGCTATGAAGCATATGATAAAGATGATATTGTCACTATGCATAAGATGGAAACAGCTGTCTACAATGCTGTCTACAATGCAAAAAAAGATGAAGAAAGTCCTTACTGGAAACAGAAGTTCTACGATACATTTGAGGAATATGCTGCTGCAGTTAAATTCCCTGAAGTAAGGGATGTGGATATTGAAGGAAGTCTCGATAAGTTTATTGCTGGCTGGTATGGTCAGATTATCGGTGGTGCATATGGTACCTGTATTGAAGGATATACCGGCAGAGCCATCAAGAAGAAATATGGCGGTGAAGTTACAAAGTATGTCAGAAAGCCAAATACCTATAATGATGACATTACCTACGAGCTGGCACTTATTCTGGCTTATAAGGAACATGGCAAAGCTACAACTGCTATAGATATTGCGAATGAATGGACAAGCAGAATTCCAACCGGCTGGTCTGCAGAAGAGTGGGCTTTGAACAATCTGAAGGTTGGTATCCTTCCACCTGAATCAGGAAGATATCACAATCCGTTCAATGAGTGGATTGGTGCTCAGATGCGTGGCGCAGTCTGTGGACAGATCTATCCAGGCAATGCCTATATGGCAGCCAAAGCAGCCTGGGCTGATGCTTCTATCTCTCATGACCGCAATGGTATCCTTGGTGAAGTATTCAATGCATTGCTTTGTTCGCTGGCATTCACCAAAAAAGACACCAGAGAACTTGTTAAAGAGTGTATTGAACTGATTCCTGCCGATAGCGAATATGGTCAGGTTATCAGGTTTGCGCTTGAGCAGTGTGAAACTCACGACAACTATTACGATGCATGGCTGCTATGTGAAAAGAAGCTTGAAAGATACAACTGGATTCATGCTTATCCAAATGCGGCAATTGAAGTTATCTCCATGTATTTTGGTGAGAATGATTTCTTGAAGACGCTGTCTATATGTGGTGGATGTGGCCAGGATGTTGACTGCAATGCCGCTCAGATGATGACGGTATTCGGCAGTATGTTTGGGACATCGGTTATCCCTGAATACTGGACCGCTCCGTTCGGTGACAGACTTGATACTTATGTACGTGGAATCAAGGTAATGTCTATTAAAGAACTGGCAAAAGATACTCAGGAAATTGCCCTTAAAATCAAATAATTATTTAAAAAAAGAAGGCTTTTGAAGCAAAGAAACAAAAGCCTTTTCTTTTGTGTAATTTATGTGTTGTAATCGCTTGAATGCTTGTTTAAAGTTTGAGTATAATAAATAAGTACAAAAAGTACATTTATAAGGAGAAAACATGAAAAAACTATTAGCTGTTTTAATGGCAGTTCTTATGGTTCTTTGCTTAGCTGGTTGTGGTGCTAAGGAAGAAGAAGAAGTAGCTGCTGAAAAAATCAAAATTGCTTACTGTATCAATGGTACTACAGGCGACAAATCATTCTTCGATTCAGGTACTGAAGGCGTTAAATGGATGAACGAAAAGTATGGCGACAAAGTTGAAGCTACTACTCTTGAATTCACTTATGACGACACTACTTGGAGATCTCAGTTAGAAAATGCTTTCATGTCAGAAGAATATGACATCATCATCGTTGGTACATATGACATGTTAGGTATGACTGTTGAACTTACTGAAGAATACCCAGACCAGAAGGTTTGGTTCTATGATGAACAGTGGGACTTCGACGCTAACCCAAGAGAAAACGTAATCTCATTATTATTCAAACAGAACGAAGGTTCTTACATTGTTGGTTACATGGCTGCTATGGCATCTCAGACTGGACACGTTTCATTCTGTGGTGGTATGTCTAACACAGTATTATTAGACTTCGCTGCTGGTTATGCTCAGGGCGCTAAGGCTTACAATCCTGACTGCGTAGTTGACGTAACTTGGATGGACTCTTTCTCAGATCCTACAAAGGGTAAAGACGTAGCTGGTGCTTCTTACTCTCAGGGTGTTGACGTTGTATTCGCATGTGGCGGCGGCGCTGGCTTAGGCGTATTCGAAGCTGCTCTTGAATATGAAAACGTATATGTAATCGGTGTTGATGGCGACCAGGGTGCTATGTGGGAAGCTGCAGGCGAAACTGAAAAGGCTGCTAGAACAATCACTTCTATGAAGAAGAACGTTAACCAGGGCTTCTTTGATACTTGCACTAAGGAAATCGAAGGCACTCTAGAATATGGTCAGAACTATAGACTAGGTGTTGATGGTGGTTACGTATCAGCTGCTCAGACTTCAACTACTACTACAGTATTCACTGCTGAACAGTTAGCTGCTGTTGAAGATATTACTGCTAAGATCGCTGCTGGCGAAATCAAAGTAGACACTGCTTTCTAATCTTTTAAAGATTAATCAATAACCTTAACTAAAGGTGCTAGAATTGCCTCTGGTGTAGTGCCAGAGGCAATTTTGTTTAAAAAGGGGATAATCGTATGGAAAATTATCTTGTCATGCAGGATGTTACCAAAATCTATAACAACGGTATCATCGCAAATGATAAAGTAAACTTCTCAGCTGTAAAAGGTGAGATTCATGCCATCTGTGGTGAAAACGGTGCTGGTAAAACAACACTGATGAAGATGCTTTTTGGTATCGAACAGCCAGATGAAGGCAAAATCATCATTAAGGGAAAAGACATGAAACTTAATTCCCCTACTGATGCAATCAAAGCTGGTATTGGTATGGTTCACCAGCACTTTATGCAGGTACCATCATTAACTGTTGCTGAAAACGTTATGTTGGGTATCGAACCTACAAAAGGCCTTGTATTTGATATGAACGAGGCAGTCAGAAGGACCAAAGAATGCTGCGAAAAATATGGATTTGAAATTAATCCTAAAGCAGAGATTCAAGATCTTTCTGTTGGTGTAAAACAGAAGGTAGAAATCGTTAAGGCTCTTGTTAAGGGTTGTGAAATCCTGATCCTTGATGAACCTACTGCTGTACTTACTCCACAGGAAACAAAAGAACTGTTTGTTCAGCTTAAACACTTGCGTGATACAGGCTGTACAATCATCTTTATTTCTCACAAACTTAACGAAGTAAAAGAACTCTGTGACCGTGTTACCGTAATCAAGAAAGGTAAGACTATCGGAGTATGGAATATAAAAGATGTAACAGAAGCTGATATTTCTCGTTACATGGTCGGTGTAGACGTAGACCTTAACATTCCAAAGGCTCCAGCTCAGCCAAAAGAAAATGTTCTTACTGTCAAGAACCTTACTGTTTACAATGAAGCAGGTAAGAAGAAAGTTGATGATATCTCTTTCTCAGTAAGAAGAGGTGAAATTGTTGGTATCGCTGGTGTTGAAGGAAACGGTCAGCGTGAACTGATTGACGTTATTACCGGATTAGCAAAATACAGTCATGGCTCTATTGTGCTTGATGGTAAAGAAGTTAAAGATATGGAAATTGCCGATTTAAGAGAACACGGCATGGTTCATATCCCAGAAGACAGAAACCTTTACGGTTGTGCAAGAACTATGAGTATTAAAGACAACATGGTTGCCGATAAGATTCATAAGGATGAGTACAATTCTGGTCTGTTCTTAAATGAAAAGAAAATTAAAGAAGACACTGACAGATGGGTTGATGAATATCTGGTATTATGTGACAGTGGCGAACAGCTGGTTGGCATGTTGTCAGGCGGTAACGTTCAGAAGGTTGTTGTTGCCAGAGAATTCACAAGCCCTTCAAAACTGCTGATTTCTGACCAGCCAACACGTGGTATTGACGTAGGTGCTGCAGAATTCGTTCGTAAGAAGATGGTTGAAATGAGAGATGCAGGCGAAGCAATTATCCTTGTATCTGCTGACCTTGCTGAAGTTATGTCACTGTCTGACTCTCTAATCGTTATGCACGGTGGTAAGATCAATGGTTACTTCAAAGATGTCAAGTCATTGACAGAAGAAGACCTTGGCTTCTACATGCTTGGTGTAAAACATATGTCTGAAGAAGAGATAAAAGGAGCTTTACATGAATAAAGAAAAGAAACCAATGTTTAAAAAGCTTGATTCAGAAGCTAAATTCTCTCTGTTGCGTATGGCTGTTGCAATTGCAATCGGTCTGACACTGGCTGTTATTCTGATTGTATTGTCAGCTGAAAATCCTGCTGAGTCTCTGAAGTATTTCTTCTTAGGCCCATTACAGATTCTTAATCCTAATGTTGCGAAAGGTCTGGCATTCAACTACTTTGATTTCTGGATCCAGTCAATGATTCCGCTTCTGTTCACAGGTTCTGCTGTATGTATCATGTTCTCAGCAAACAAATTCAACCTGGGTCTTGAAGGTGCCATTATGTGTGGTGGTCTGGCATGTGGTTGGGTATGTTGTCTTCTGGATGGTGATATCAAAGCTGCCAATGCAAACCCTGTGCTTTGTGCAATCTTAGGTTTACTGGTTGGTGCTATTGCCGGTGGTCTTATCACTTCAATTCCAGCTTTACTCGAAAAGAAATGGGGCGCTTCGGTAATGGTATCATCACTGATGCTTAACTATATCTCTTTATATATCTCAAGATTCTGTCTGTTCTCAACTGAGTTCAGAGATCTTAAGACTTCTAAATATTCAAATCAGTGGACTGAAGAAGTCGTACTGACATTCAAAAAGTTCCTTGGAACAAAGCTTACACTGAGACTTGGACTGTTCATCGGTATTGCTGTTGTTATCTTTGCCTGGGCATTCCTGTTTAAGACTAAATGGGGTTTCAAGATCAGAGAACTTGGACATAACCCTAACTTTGCTAAATATGTTGGTGTAGGTGTTATTTCTATGGGCGTACTTGTTCAGATTATCGGCGGTCTTATCGGTGGCCTGTGTGGTGCTACTGTAATCCTTGGTAACAATAATTTCTATTATGGCGTTGAACTTACAGGCTATGGCTGGGATGGTGTAACAATGGCTATCTTCTCAGGCAACAATCCAAAGAAACTGTTCCTTGCTACGGCATTTATTGCCTACATTAGAGCTGGTGCACTGATTATGTCTACTGCTCCTGGTGGACCTATCAATGAACTTACCAAGATTGTTGAAGGCGTTATCATTCTGTTCCTGCTGGCTGAAAAATTCCTGGCTAAGACTCACAGAAAGATGATTGTTAAAGAAGCTAAAGAAAAACAGGCTTTAAAGCTTGCCAATGAAGCAAAGGAGGCTGAATAATGTCACTTATTAATGAAATTATCAGAACATTACAGAATGTTCTAGTCCTTCCTTCATTCTATTTCATGCTTATTCAATCAGCTGCACCAATTCTTCTTGCCGCTCTTGGATGTGCTGTTGCTGCAAAGGCATCTGCTACCAATATGGGTATGGAAGGAATTATGACTTTCACTGCTCTGATTGCCGTTCTTGTTTCATCTGCTTTAGGTGGATCAAAGGGAAACGGCCCTTGGGTAGGTCTTGTAGTTGCGATTGCTGTTGGTGCATTACTTGGATTCTTAATCTCAGTATTTGCATTCAGACTGAAAATTGATATTATCCTGGTAGGTATTGCGATGAACCTGATTGGTACAGGCGCTTCAGTATTCCTGATGTACCTTCTGACAGGTGATAGAGCTACCACTACATCTCTTCAGTCCGGTACTCTTCCTCAGATTGCTATTCCTTTCATCAAGGATATTCCATTCCTGGGCGAAGTGCTGTCAAATCATTACATTCTTACTTACTTCTCATACATTCTCGTATTCATTATGTCGTTCTTCCTGTTCAAGACTAAACTTGGACTTAGAATCAGAGCTGTTGGTGAAAATGAAAATGCTGCTGAGTCAGTAGGTATCTCGTCACTTAACATCAAGACTATTGCGCTGGTTATCTCTGGTGCTATCGGTGGCTTGGCAGGTGCTTACATGTCAGAATGTTACCTGGCTTACTTCTCAAGCGGACTTATTGCTGGTCGAGGATTCGTAGGTCTGGCTGCCTGCTCAATGGGTTCTGCGAACCCTGGCGTTATTTGCCTGTGCTGCTTGGCATTTGGTATCTTCTATGCATTCTCAAACTTTGCAACTCTATCAAATCTGTCAATTTACGCACTTAACGCTTTACCATATGCAGTCGTGCTTATCGGTCTGGTTATCTATTCTGTATACACCAGAAAGAAAGAACTTAAGAGACTCCAGGGTCTTGATTCTGAAGAACATTCAGAAAATAAAGCTTAATGAATTAGCCTCACATCAAGTGAGGCTTTTTTAATGTAAAATAATGATAGATATTAAGAAGGTTAATCATATGAGTGAAATAAATAAAAGACCTGTTATATTGGATGGCGATCCTGGCCACGATGATGCGGTTGCCTGGGTTATTGCTGCCAAGTGTGAAGAGTTTGACATCAAGGCTATCACTACTGTTGCCGGTAATCAGACTTTAGAAAAAGTTACCTATAATGCACAGCGCATTGCGGCGTTATGTGGAATTGATTGTCCGATTGCCAAGGGCGCTGCTGTACCGCTTGTTGGGAATCTCATTATTGCCCCTGGATACCATGGCGTAAGTGGACTTGATGGTCCTAAACTTCCTGAACCAAAAAGAGCAATCGAAAATATTCCGGCTGTTGAACTGATGGCCAAAGTATTAAAAGAGTCAAAGGATAAGGTTACTATTATTGCCACTGGGCCTCAGACCAATGTCGCCTGTCTTTTGCTGGCACATCCTGAACTTAAAGAGAAGATTGAAGTTATTTCTCTGATGGGTGGCGGTCTTAGAAACGGCAACTGGACAGCACCTGCTGAATTCAATATTCTTGAAGATCCGGAAGCTGCTTATATTGAATATCACAGTGGTGTTCCGATTATTATGGCTGGTCTTGATGTTACGGAGAAGGCAATGATTTTCCCAAGCGAATGGGAAGAATTTAGAAACATGGGCAATGATGTTGCAAGAACGGTTGCTGAATGGTTGGACTTCTTCTTTAAACACCTTCATGAGATTGGTTGGGAAGGGGCTACACTGCACGATCCTTGTGCTGTGTTGGCACTTGTTCACCCGGAAATCTTTACGATGAAGGACATGTATATTGAAATTGAAACCAAGGGCGAATACTGTCGTGGTGAAACGGTTCCGGACTGGGATAACCGCCTTGGTAAAGATTCAAATGTCAAAGTTATTCTTGACCTTGATAGAGTCAGATTTGTTGAACTTTTAAAAGAATATACAAGAAAGTATGGAGGAAAATAAGATGGCTAAAATTCCTGTTTGGATTGATTCTGATGCCGGCGTTGATGATGCGATTGCGCTGATGTGTGCGCTTAAGACTGAGAAACTGGATGTTGTAGGCATGTCTGCAGTTGCCGGAAACGTTGAGCTTGTTCATACTTTCCGTAATATCAGAGATGTACTGTCATTATGTGGAAGAGAAGATATAAAAGTATACCGTGGTGCAGATAGACCACTTGTCAGAGAACTTGTTACTGGAACTCATGTACACGGGGCAAATGGACTTGCCGGAGTTGAGCTTGAACCATCAAAAGCTCCAGTAGAGACAAAACCAGCGTGGGATGCAATGTATGAAAAGGCAAAGGAAATGAGTGGACAATTGACTCTTGTTCCCGTTGGACCTTTGACCAATGTTGCAACATGCATCTCCAAGTATCCTGATTTCAAGGATCACATTAAAGAGATTGTTCTGATGGGTGGAGCGCTTGTAGGCGGCAATATCAGACCATGTGCTGAATTTAATATCTATGTTGACCCACATGCTGCCCAGATTGTCTTCAAGTCAGGCATTAAGATTACCATGTGTGGACTCGATGTTACACTCAAGGCTTTAATAAATGAATCAGAACAGAAGGCAGTAAACGCCATGAACACAAAGCAGGCTGAAATATTCAGAGAAGGTGCAGGTGTTTCAATCAGATTCCATGAGATTCAGGGAATCAATGATTATCCACCTCATGATCTGTGTCCGATGTGGTATATTGCCTATCCTGAACTGTTTAAGACAATTGTCACCAATGTCTATGTTGAAACACAGTCCGAGATCACCATCGGCAAGACAGTAACTGATTACTGGAATGGAGACGGTAAACTTCCACCAAATAATGTTACAGTCGTCATGGATGTCGATAGAGATGAATTTGGAAAGAAATTTGTGGAAGCTTTTGCACAATATGAATAAACTGTGGGTATCCACAGTTTTTTAATGATAAAAGAGGCTGACAATTATGCTAAAATTCTTTTATTGAGGTAACAAATTATGCCAAAAAATCGATCAGATGGATATGTTATTAAAAAACATGATGATCCATTTCATTCAATAGTTCCATACGTAATGCCAAAAAGAACAGAAGCTGAAGTCTCAATGACTGAAACTTTTGACGTTACTAAACTGAACGAATATCTTAAAGAAAAGAATGTTAAAGACGGGACAAACTGTAAGTTCTTCCATGCGGTATGCACAGCTGCCGCAAGAACTATCTATCATCGTCCTAAACTGAACATCTTTATTGCGGGAAGACATTTCTATCAGCGTAAAGATATTACTCTGTCATTTGTCGCAAAACAGATGTTCAATGATCAGGCTCATGAAGTGTTGATGTTCATGAAGATAGAACCGGATATGACGCTTGAAGATATCTCTAAAAAGATTATCGGTGATGTTACGACCGCCAGAGAAGATAAGGGGAATGACCTTGACGGTACAATGGATTTTGTCGGAAAACTGCCAAGATTTATTCTGGAGATCCTGTTTAAGATTTTAAGATTCTTAGAGTATGAAGCAATCTTTCCAAAAGGTCTGATGAAGGGTGATCCAAACTATTCATCACTGCTTCTTTCTAACCTTGGAAGTATTGGAGCGAAGTCATGCTACCATCACTTATCCAACTATGGTACTCTGTCATTCATGATGACAATCGGAAAGATCAGAGAAGAAGCCTACATCAATAAAGAAACAGGTAAAGTTGAGTCAAGAAATGTTGTTGATATGACATTCAATCTTGATGAAAGAATTGCTGATGGATTCTACTTTGCCAAGTCACTAAGAATATTCAAATATCTGTTTGATAATCCAGAGAAACTGATGGAAACTATTGAAACAGAGCTGCCTGAAGATTTAATTGCTAAATATTAAGAAACAATGTAACAAGGGGTAACAAATGAGCAACTATAACAAAGTATTAGGTGGATTATTGGGTGCAGCAGTTGGTGATTCAATGGGAGCCGCAACAGAGACAAGAAGTATGTCTCAGATTAAAAAGAAATTCGGTGGTTATGTAACTACGTTTATAACTCCGCCTGATGATGTATTTGCAAGGGGTCTTCCTGCAGGTACAGTTACTGATGATTTTTCGCTTGCCTATTATACGGCTGTTGCGATGATCAGAAACAATGGAGTAGTTGATTCAAACTGTGCAAAGAGCGCACTTGTTACCTGGTCAAAGAGTAAATATTCAAGTTTTGCCGGTCCTACGACATTTGCAGCAATCAATAAACTTAATGGAATAAGTACGCCATCAAAGTATGATTTCCTGGCTGTTGATAATGCGAAGGGGTCAAACGGGGGAGCAATGAAGATTGTTCCTGTTGGACTGATATCCGGTGGTAATATTTCCAAGGCTATAAAAGATACAATTACTATCTGTATGCCTACTCACGACAACAATACATCTTTAGCCGGTGCCTGTGCTGTAAGTGCTGCTGTAGCTGAAGCATTACACGACAATGCAACTGTTGACAGTGTAATCAAAGCAGGCCTGATGGGTGCTAAAGCAGGTGATGAATACGGTAAAAAATACTGTAAAGAACTTTCCAATCCAAGTGTATACAGAAGAATTGAACTGGCTGTAAAGATCGGTAAAGCAAGTAACGGCAATCTGGAAAAGGCCATGGTTGATCTGTGTGATATCATCGGTGCAGGTCTATCAGCAGCTGAAGCTGTACCGTGTGCATTCGGTATACTTGCTGCTACAAATGGTGATCCGACTAAATGCATTCTTGCAGGTGTCAATATCGGTAATGATACAGATACTATCGCAACTATTGTCGGTGGTATTGCCGGTACACTTAATTCCTACTACAATGCTAAACAGCTTGAAACCATCAACAAGGTCAATGGTTTCACAATAGAACTTGTTGCGAAAAAACTATTGGAGCTTTCTCTTGCCAAATAAATATATTGTGTCAATCGGAGCACATGCGGTTGACTATTACTATGATGTTGAAGGCTTTCCGACTGCAGGCGATTTTACGCATGCAGTTTTTAAAGGTACAAGAGTTGGGGGCTGTGTATGTAACTGTGCAGCAGTTATGGCAGCACATGGTCAGGATGTTTATCATCTTGACTGTTTAAAAGAAAACGAAGAAAGTACAGAGATTATCCTTTCTGAATTAAGAAAGAGAAATATTCATACTGATTACGTTAAAAAAGATAAGAATGCAGTTAACTGTAGCTGTCTTATTATGTGCCACGAATCAGAAAAGACTATATACGTAGTAAGTGCTGTTACACCTTGTTTCAAAGACGAAGAAAGACTCGATAATCTTTTATCTCATGCATCTTATATCTATACCCTGATGAATGTAGTACATGATGACTTTGACTCTTTAGAGCCGTTAAAAAGGGCTAAAGAGAATGGCACAAAGATTATCTTTGATGGTGGAAGTTACTATAAAGACAGTTATGAAATAGACTACATCTACAAACTCAGTTCTGGTGTATTTATGAATGCCCAGTCCTATGCAAGGCTTAAGGAAGTTACTGGTGAAGAACCGTATGTTAAGTATCTGAGGGAAGGTGGAGAATTCATGTGTGTAACCGATGGAAGTAAAGGTGCATACTGCTATTCAAAAGACGGAATATTTCATGAGGAAGCATTAAAGATAGAAGTGGTTGATTCTACCGGTGCCGGTGATTCTTTTGCCGGAGCATTCATTGCCTCACTTAATAGAGGTCTCAGTTATGCTGAAGCACTCAGGTATGCTACAGCAAACGGAGCCTATGCCTGTACAAAAGAAGGTGGAATGTCCGGTGGTACAGACATTGAAAATCTTAAGGAATTTGCACATAAACATAATCTTGAACTATAGCACAGGTAAGACCTGTGTTTTGTTTTTGTGCTATTATTTTTGTGTATGTCAAAAATATATATTGGAACTGCCAGAAACGATAAAGTAAGAATATATCTGGCTGAAACAAAACAGCTTGTAGAAGATGCAAGAAAAACACATGACCTTTATCCGACCTCTGCCGCCGCTTTAGGCAGAACTTTAAGTGTTGCTGCTGTAATGGGAGTCATGCTGAAAGGAGAAAGAGAAACCGTAACTGTCAGCATCAATGGTGGTGGAGCTATCGGTACAATTATGGCCGTAGCCAAGTCAAATGGTGATGTTAAGGGTTTCTGTGGAGATAATGAGCTTTATCTCAAATACAACGATTCAAATAAACTTGCAGTAGGCATGGTTGTAGGTACAGACGGATATCTCTCTGTTACCAAGGATCTGCAGATGAAAAACAAGTATACATCTCAGGTTGCTTTAAGAACTGGTGAAATCGGTGATGACTTTGCCTATTATTTTATGGTAAGTGAACAGCGTCCGACTATTACATCAGTTGGTGTACTGGTTGATACTGATTATTCAATCAAGTCAGCAGGCTGTCTGATTATTGAAGTTATGCCTGATGCTTTGGAAGAAGATATTGTCTATCTTGAAGATATGGCCAAGAAACTTGAACCTATCTCCAATGTCTTAGAGAAAAGAGATGACTACGAGAATTACTTAAAGGAACTTTTCCCTGACTATAAGATGTTAGAAATCAGAAATACCCGTTATATCTGTGACTGCTCTAAGAAGCGTTTCTTTGAAGGCATTATGACTCTTCCTAAGAAAGACATTAAAGAACTTCTTTTGAAAGATAAGATTGAAGTCAGATGTGAATTCTGTGACAAGACATATACATTTACTCACGACGATTTCGAAGAATGTTTAAAATAGGTAATCTTGAAATTAAAAACCCAATAATCATAGCGCCAATGGCAGGTATCTCCAATGGCGCTTTTCGTGAACTCTGTTTCCGTAATGGAGCTGGTTTGGTTTGTTCAGAGATGGTATCTGACAAGGCTATCTATTATCACAACGAAAGAACACTGGGAATGTGTGAAATAGATGATGCCTTTCATCCGGTATCTTTACAGATATTCGGAAGTGAAGTTGAAACCATGGTCAATGCGGCAAAGGTTCTCGATAAAGAAACAAACTGCGACATCATCGACATCAATATGGGCTGTCCGGTAAACAAGGTAATAAAGACCGGTTCAGGAAGTGCAATGATGCTGGATGAAGACAATGCCGTAAAGATTGTAAGCGAGATTGTTAAAAACGTTAACAAGCCGGTAACTGTCAAGATGAGACTTGGCTGGACCAAGGAGAGAATGAATTATCTTGACCTGGCAAAAGAGCTGGAAAAGGCAGGAGTAAGTGCTATCGCCTTACATGCCCGTACAAGATCGCAGATGTATGAAGGAAAGGCTGACTGGTCGCATATCAAAGTATTAAAAGATAATCTTAAGATTCCGGTTATCGGAAACGGTGATGTAAAATCTGTTGAAGACTTTATAAAGATGAAGGAAGAAACAGGATGTGATGCAGTGATGATAGGACGTGGCATTGTCGGTAATCCCTTCCTGATAAAAGAAATCAGCAACTATCTTGAAGGAAAAGAAAACTATGCCGTGTCTTTAGATGAAAGAATTGAAGCCTGTCTTAGACATACTGATTCACTCATTGAACTTAAAGGTGAAGAAAGAGCCATCAAAGAAATGAGAGGGCTTGCTCCTCACTACATCTCAGGGCTTCCATACAGTGCAAGTCTAAGAGGTGATTTAAGTAAGATCAATTCATTTGATGAACTTAAGAATCTTCTTTACGGATTCAACGAAAGAACAGTTATATATTCTAAAGAGTCTTAAACACCTCACTGAGGTGTTTTTAATAGATTTTGTATTAGGTAGTGCATAAGATATAATAGAAAAATAGAGGTTATCGCTATGAAGAAGATTTTTATTGCTATATTCGCTATATTGCTGATGTCTAATATCGGAACAGTTTCCGTAAAAGCAGAAGGACACGCCCATAACAATGGAAGTGTCGTAGTTGATTTTGATAATGAAATTAATGACGAAGAACAGTTAAAAACACTGTTTGAAAATGGAGGAAATGGTTATCTTGTTTCCGATATCAAACTGACTGAAAGATTAACAATAGCTGAAGGTATAACAGTAAATCTTTGCCTTAACAACACGATTCTTGACCTCAACGGTTTTAATATCTGTAATTATGGCAAACTTTATATCCACGATTGTGGAGACAAGATAAGATATTACAGCGATCAGTTGGCCGCAAAAGGTGGATCGGGACATTTCACTTTTACTAACGGAAGCGATGGCTGCTATGAAACATTTATCGACGGTACTCCAAGTTCTTCAAGTGATATTGAAGTAACCGGTGGTGTAATTACTAACGGCTATGGAGTTTATGACAGTTTATTAGATTCATACGTAGGTGGAGCTATCTACAACAAGGGTCTTCTTGAAATAAATGGTGGTACTTTTATAGGCAATATCTGTACCGGAGGCACTATCTGTAATACATCAATAGGAACTCTGGAAATAAATAACATAAGAATTGTCGGCAACAAAGCTGATGGTTTAGGCATTATTGGAACACCTGGCATGGATGGCAGTGGTGATTACAGATTTGGAACTGCCGGCATTCTGAATTTCGGAACTGCAGTAATGAACACTGGCGAGATTTCCAATAATATAGGAAACTATGGAGCAGCCATCTACAACCGCGGTATTTTTACAATCAATGATGGAAAGTTTAAAGAAAACAGGGCTATTCTCGATGGTAAAAGTGGCGGTGAAGGTGGAGCAATTTTCTCTAATTCCGCCGAAGAACTGACAATAAAAAAAGCAGAGTTCTATGGCAACAGCTCTGAGAAAGCCGGAGGAGCTATTGCTGCGGTTGACAGTATTCTGAAAATTGAGAAAGAAGTTACTTTCACAAATAATTCATGTATTAAAGGAGAATACGGAGGTGGAGCTATTGCGATATATTCGGAAGATTTTGGTTCAATGCCTTTTGAAACAGACCTCAATTCTATAACTTTTAAAGACAATAAAGCTTCCTTTGGCGGTGCAGTTTATGCAGCAGGATTTGTACTGGTAAAAATAGATGGTGGCAATTATACAGGAAATGCTGCTGAAGAATATGCTATTGGTCAGAAAACTGCCGGTGGCAATGGCGGAGCCATCTATGTCGAAAGGGCATGCGTATCCATTAAAGATGCAACCATCGAAAACAATACTGCGATAATGGGTGGCGGATTATTTTCTCAAGTAACAGGAAAGACTGGAGATATACTCAGGATAATCGATGCCAAAATTATTGGTAACACTGCATCATATGGAGCAGGAGTTTATACTGCCGGTAAGACGGAAATAAACGGTATCACAGTAACAGACAACATAATCAAAACAGAAGGTACATACATGAGCGATTATATGGGTGCCGGCATGATTCTGGCAGGTGGCCCATCAGATTGCGTATTCAGCGGTAAATGTGTCGTTAAAAATAACTTCGCGAACGGAATAGCAGACAACCTGATTCCTCCAATGAAAGGCGGAGTTATTGTTGACAAAACAAAGGGCCTGGATAAGTCATCTTTAATCTCTGTCAGATTGAATGGTGGCCTTGGTAATTTTGCCAGTGCGGAAAGCGATGAATACGTTGACTGTTTTGCTTCTGACGCTTCATACAAGGTTGAGGCAACAAATCAGGGAAGCTATTATCTTTATCGTTTTGTCTTAGATCCAAATCTGACTGAAATTAACGGCATGCCGGTATCAGATGGTGCAAAGGGCAATTATTACTATAAGAAAACCAGAGATTTGACTGCTCATATTACAGGTATTGCTATGAGCAATTTGAAAAACGGTGACTTCTCGAGTGTTAAAGTGTATCAGGATACTGATGAAGATGGACTATATGATGCAGGCGAGGAACTGGGTGCTTCCTGCTATGAGATAAAAGATGGTTCGGTCTATGTTATTTTGAAGAAATCATTCCTTGATACATTGGAAATAGGTGAATATTTATTTAAAGTAGACATTAGCGATTCTAATAACAAACTTTATACCTTTGATATCCCGGTTGTTATTTCTAGAGAGCCTGAAGTATATAGGGTAGTAAATACATCCGTGAAATAAAAAAAGTTTGTTTTTGGCTTAGTTGAAGGCGTAAAAGAATACTCTATCCAGCAGATTGGACCCCTAATCAAAAGGGGTCTTTTGTATGCTACAATAAAGCAAATCAGTAACAATCATTGAAAGAAGAAAATATGGAAATATACGATACACACGCCCATTATGAAGATGCGATGTTCGACAAGGACCGTTTTGAGTTTCTTGATGGTCTTGTTGATAGCGAAGTGAAGTTCATTCTTAACTGCTGCAGTGATGTCGAAGTATTCGATACGGTAATGGAAATCGTCAACAGGTATGACTTTATCTATGGTTCAATCGGTATCCATCCGCACTGGGTGACTTCTACTCCTGATGATTATCTTGAACGTATCAGAAAACTTGTCAAACATAAAAAGATTGTGGCAATCGGTGAAATGGGTCTTGATTATTTTTTTGACGATCCAAAAGATCTGCAGAAAAGAATATTTATTGAGCAGCTTGAACTGGCAAAAGAACTTGATATGCCGGTAATCATTCATGATAGAGATGCTCATGAGGATTGTCTGGAAATACTGAGAAAATATAAACCAGTCGGCATTCTGCACCGTTTTGGTGGACCGGTTGAAATGGTAAAAGAAGTTACAGATTGGGGTATGTATATCAGCTTCAATAATGATCTGACTTATCCTGAGTGGAATAAACCGCATATTGACTGCCTGATGGCTACTCCATGGGACAGATTCCTGATTGAAACAGACTGTCCATATGCCTCGCCATCTAATGAAAGAGAAAGAAGATGTGATTCAAAAGACTGTGCCAATGTCATAAAAGAAGTTGCAAGACTTAGAAATGTCAGTGAAGAATTTGTAGAAAAAACCGCAAAAGAGAATGCACTGAAAGTATATCGACTGGAGGATAAACTATGAAATACGCACGTACCGAACTCCATCTGCATCTTGATGGCTCACTCAATATATTATGGGCTTATAAGAAATCACTGGAAAGAAAAGCAATCGATGAGAATATGACCTTCCAGGAGTTTTACGATATTCTGTTTTCCATCAATCTGTTGGAACATAAAGAATCATTAAAGAAGTTCGATATTACCTGTGACTGTCTGCAGTATTATGAAGATCTATTTGAGGCTACATATCTTCTGGCAACACAGCTTGATGATATGGGAATATATTACGCAGAAATCCGTTTTGCATCTCAGCAGCACTGTAAGAAAGGCTTGAGTCAGCTCGAAGCTTTACAGGCTGCAACTGATGGTGCAGCAAAAGCTATGAAGGAAAGAAAGATAAAGATTGGTATTATCAACTGTCTGATGCATAAAGGTGACAGTGCTAAAGAAAACGATAAAGAAAACAGGGAAACCATAAGAGTAACAAAAGAGATGCTGGGCAAAGGTGTTGTAGGACTTGATCTGGCAGGATATGAGAATAACTGTGACCTTAATGAATATGCCTATCTTTTTGAAATTGCGAGAAATGAAGGTATTCCATATACAATCCATGCTGGGGAAATGGGTAATGGTGAAAACGTTATGAAGGCTCTTGCTATGAAACCGCAAAGAATCGGACATGGCGTAAACTGTATTCAGAAAGATGAATGGGTAAAGGCGGTAATTGATGCGGGAATGACTCTTGAAGTATGCCTTTCAAGTAACACAAAAAGAGATCGCAACTATGCTGCTCATCCGATCAGACAACTGATTGAAAAGGGTGTTAAGGTTACCATCAACTCTGACAACATGATGTTTTCAAATACCAACAATCTGCAGGAACACTACATTCTTTCAATGCTCGGAGTAGGTGAAAAAGAACTTAGACAGTGCACGCTTAACGCGATTGACGCAAGTTTTGCTGATGAAGCAACCAAGGAATATTTAAAAGAAAGAATTGCTCTTCTCGATAAGGAATAAACAATGTCAACAAGTCATAACAGCGCCAATATCGGCGATATCGCAAAAACAGTACTGATGCCAGGCGATCCGCTTCGTGCAAAGTATCTGGCTGAACTGCTTCTTGAAGATGTAAAACAGTTCAATGCAGTAAGAAACATGTTCGGATATACCGGTACATATAAAGGAAAACCGGTTTCAATTATGGGTTCAGGAATGGGAATCTGTTCAATCGGTATTTATTCCTATGAACTTTTCAAACACTATGATGTAGACAATATTATCAGAATCGGTACTTGTGGAGTATATGCCAAAGAAGGCATAAATCTATTGGATACGGTGCTGGTAAATGAGGCTTTCTCTTTTTCCACCTATGCCAAAGTACAAAGTGGTTATGAAGGTAATATTACTTATGCTGACCCTGAACTGTTAAATAAAATTAGAAAAAGTGCAGAAATGCTTGATGTAAAACTTCCTGAAGTCAGAACCAATTCATCTGATGTCATCTATTTCGAGAAGGAACAGAATGAAAAACGTGTCGAGATGATGAGGGATCAATACGGCTGTGACATTGTGGAATGTGAATGTTTTGCCCTATTCCATAATGCAAAGGTATTGTCAAAGAAGGCGGCAGGACTGATGCAGGCCGTTGATCTGATAGAAGATAATATTCACGCGACAAGTGAACAAAGGGAAAAAGAAGGAAGACTGATGGCAGAAATAGCACTTGGTACAGTGCTGATTGGAGAGTGAAAATGAAAATAATCGATACAGCAACCATCTCAAAAAGAAATACAGAAATACCACTGACAGTTATTGACTCAGAAAAAGACAATGCCGGTCTTGTAGTTTTTGTGCACGGCTTTAAAGCTAACAGACATGAAGATGGAAGATTTGATGAAGTAGGAAAGAAACTGACTGAGATTGGAATCAGTTCGGTTATGATGGGTTTTCCTGGCTGTGACGAATCAAAAGAAGATTTCGTCAATTATTCTTTAAGAAACTGTCTTGATGACATGGACTCTTCAATCGAATATATGAAGAAAAACTATTCAATCGATGAAAAGAGAATGGGTATGATCGGTTATTCTATGGGTGGTAGACTCACCGCCATCTATACGGGAAAACATCCTGAACTTAAATGTATCGGCTTCTTTGCAGCTGCAGCCTACAGTGGGTTTGAAGATGGGAAGATGATTGGTGAACCGGTTGATGAAGTTAAGAAATCAGTAAAAGAAAAGGGCTATTATGAGTATCTGAATACTTTTGACAATACAATGTTAAAAATGGGCAAAGAACTGATTGAAGATATGGAAAAATATGACCCGCTTGAAAGTTTAAGAAACTATGAAGGCAATGCGATTGTTATTCATGGCAGCGTGGATACAATGGTCAATCCAAGAACAGCAGACATGATGATGGAAGCACTTGGCAAGGCCAATAAAAAGTGCGTCATCATTGAAGACGCTGACCATGGATTTGGTGCCTGGAATAACAGACCAGATTTATCAGAAAAACTGGTTAATGCAGCAGCAGATTTCTTCATTGAGTACATGAAATGAGAATAACAGATAAAAAAGATTATCCATCATATCTCTATAAGGTCTATTCAAGCTGGCTGGGCAAGATTATCGGAATCAGACTGGGTGCACCTGTTGAAGGATGGACTGATGAAAAGATAAAAGAGAAATACCATGACAGACATGGATATCTTTTAGATTACGGTATTTTTGCCGCCGATGATGACTCAAATGGCCCACTGTTTTTTGTGCGGGCACTGTTGAAAAAGAACGAAATTACCAGCGAAGATATCGGTAATGTATTCCTGAATTATATACAGGAATACAGCGGCTTTTTCTGGTGGGGAGGAGTTGGTGTATCTAGTGAGCATACAGCCTACGAGAACCTTAAAAACGGTATTAAAGCGCCACATTCCGGAAGTATAGAAAAGAATGGTCTGACGATTGCTGAACAGATTGGCGGACAGATATTCTCAGACTGCTGGGGCTATGTGTCAGGCTATGACTGTGATTTGGCAAAAGAATTGGCAATAAAGGCTTCAAGGGTAACTCATGATGGAAACGGCGTACAGGGAGCAATCTTTGTTGCTGTGGCAATCACTCTGGCAATGAAAGAAAAGGATATTTATTCCGTAATTGATGGGGCAATGGAATATCTGGACAAAGATATGGAATATTATCAGGTGATGAAGATAATAAAGGATTTCTATAATGAGCATCCTGAAGATTATCATCTTTGTTTCAGATATATTAAAGACAACTATGGTTATGATAAATATCCTGGCGTCTGTCACATTATTCCCAACAGTTGTCTGATGATGATGGCAATGTGCTATGGCGAAGGCGGTTTCGATAAGACAATGGAAATGCTGAATAACTGTGGCTGGGATACAGACTGCAACTGTGGCAATGTGGGCAGCATTTTAGGTGCACTTGTCGGTGTTAGAAATATTGATTCAAAGTGGATAGAACCAATCAATGACATTCTGAATGCATCAAGCTGTATCGGAAGTGAAAATATCACAACTGTATCAGAAAGTGCAAAACTGTTTTCAAGGCTTGCGTTTAAGCTTAATGGCATTGAAATCAATGACGAAAGACATTTTGACCTTCCATATGCAACAGAAGGATTCTTTGGTGATTGTAAAGCTGATGAAGGGTTGAAGTGTAAAGGTGAAGTCTATAAATATTCCTACTATCTGGGAGATGACATCTATGATAGCCGTTACGATCCGGAGTTTTCACCAACCATTTATCCCGGCTATACGATAAAGGTTAAGGCTGACAAAGATATTGTTGTCTTTGCGGAAACGCTCAACGGGAAAAGATATGAGGCTGTAAACAGTCTGAAAATACCATCTGGTACAAATTTATTTATTCATAAGTACGGATTTAAAACTGATGAATATACAGTGAAGGATATTGTGATTGAACACACTCCAGAACTTGACTATGATTTCAAAGATTATAAGGTTGATGTCTATGGACCAAGATATGAAGGTGACAGTAAATATAATCTTCGTGGTTTTGTTAAACACCATGGAAAATACGAACTGGAAAATGGGCTTAAACTTAACGGATTAATCACCAGCGGCAGTCTTTATGACCGGTATAGTGAAATTGATGTTGAACTTACTGTTCTGGATGAAAACTATGATTTTTCCATCATCTTTAACTGTACGGGATATATGCATTACAGTGCCATCAGATTCAATAATGGAAGGGTATCGCTGACAAGAAAAGACAATGAGGAAAATGTTTTCAGTAATAGTGACTTTTTTATAGAAAAAGGACACAAAATTCTTTTGAAAACACGCATTCTGAATGGTAGAATTATACTGTGTGATTTTTCTGAATCATATGTTGATTTAGGCAATATAAATGAACTCTATGGACTTGTTGGTCTAAGTTCCAGAAATGGTTCAGCAATCAGATTCTTAGGTCTTAAATTGCAATAGCAATTTCAGATATAAAACAAGAAGGAGAAAAAAATGAAAAAACTATTAACAATTGTTTTAGCTGCTTTAATGGTTTTAACTTTAGCTGGCTGTGGAAGCAAAGAAGCTGAAGTTGAAAACAATGAAGGCGAAAAAGTGTTCAAAGTTGCTATGCTGGTTCCAAAAATCGGTGACCAGTCTTACTTCGACACAATGGAAAAAGGTCGTAAAACTGCTGATGCTAAATACGACAATGTAGAAACAGTTCTATTTGAAGTTGACCCTGCTGGTTCAGCTGACGAAGCTCTTTGGACTGCTGCTTATGACGAAGTTTGTGAAGATGGCGCTTACGATCTAATCATCTCTGCAAACAACACTTATGAAGGATTCCTGTATGCTGCTGCTCACAGATATCCAGATCAGATGTTCTTAAATGCTGACGCATCAACTATTGATGAAACAGCTACTAACGTATTATCAACTCAGTTCGGTCTTGATGACTTAGGCTATGTTGTAGGTGCTCTATCTGCTGCATTAACTAAGACTGGTGTTGTAGGCGTTGTTGTTGGTATGGATATTCCTGCTATGAACCAGTTCATCTCTGGTTACTGCCAGGTTCTTACTGCTAAAGACGTTAAATACGTTATCTCTTACCCAGGTTCATTCACTGATACAGCTTTAGGTAAAGAAGTTACTGAAAAGATGATCGAAAAAGAAGCTGACGTTATCTGGCAGGTTGCTGGTGGCTTAGGCAATGGCGTTATTGAAGCATGTTCAGGACATGATGATGTATGGTGTGTTGGTGTTGACCAGGACCAGTATGTTCAGTTCGAAGAATCTAACCCTGAATGGGCTGCTACTATCGTTACTTCAGCATTAAAGAATACTGATATCGTTATCGAAACAGTAATTGACTGGTTAGTAGCTGGTACATTAGCAGAACATATGGGCGAAACTAAGGTTTGGGGCATTGCTGACAATGGCGTTGGTATTGCTGAAAATGATTACTACCTTGCTAACGTTTCTGACGAAATCAGAGCTGACATCGCTGCTACATTAAAGGCAGTTGCTGATGGTGAAGTAGAAGTTTACGACTGCTTCTTAGGCGAAACTGATTACGAAAACAATTGGCCAACTCATAGAGACGCTAATATCGTTAAATAAATTTAACAAAAACTTACTATTTAGTGATGCTCTAGTTAAATAGAGCATCACTTTTTTAAAAATGAAATAAGGAGAAAACAATGGCTGAGACTATTTTAAAGCTCGATAAAGTCACTAAAGTATACGGTAATGGTACTGTAGCTAACCGTGATATCAATATTGAGTTTAAAAAAGGCGAAATTCATTCAATTGTTGGTGAAAACGGTGCTGGTAAATCAACATTAATGAAAATCATTTTTGGCATTGAAGCTCCAAGTAGCGGTGTTGTTACTTATAAAGGTGAAGAAGTTCATTTTGCAAGTTCAATGGATGCTATTGAAGCCGGAATAGGTATGGTTCACCAACACTTTATGTTGATCCCATCATACAGTGTTGTTGACAATATTATTCTTGGTATGGAGCCTAAAAATGGTATTTTTATTAATACAAAACAGGCTGTAAAAGTTTGTCAAGAATTGTCTGATAAATATAATTTTGAAGTAGATGTAACACAGAAAGTTGCTGAACTTTCAGTAGGTAAAAGACAGAAGGTTGAAATTCTTAAGACCTTATATCGTAATGCAGAGCTGATCATTCTTGATGAACCTACCTCTGTACTTACTCCTCAGGAAACTGAGCAGCTGTTTGAACAGCTTAAGAGTTTTACAGAACAGGGTAAGACAATTATTTTCATTTCTCACAAATTGGAAGAAGTTAAACAGATCTCCAACCGTATTACAGTCATGAGAAATGGTGTTAGTAAAGGTACATATAACAATGAAGACCTTACAATGGCTCAGCTGACTAATCTTATTGTCGGACGTGATGTTGAAACTGACTATGAAGTTTATAAGAAACATCCTGACTTCAATAAAGAGTATGCTCTGAAAGTTGAAAACCTGACTCTGAAACATGCGTCAAGAAACATCCTCGACAACGTATCATTCGGTGTTAGAAAGGGTGAAATCCTGGGTATTGCCGGAGTTGAAGGCAATGGCCAGATTGACCTGGTTAAATGCATTACCGGCTTACAGGAAGTTGAATATTCCGGAAAAATTGAAATCAACGGCGTCGATACAACCGGAATGAATGTAAGACAGAGAAGAAATTCCGGTATGGCTTATATTCCAGAAGACAGAATGAATGACGGTATTGCCGGAGATCTTCCAATTTCTGACAATATGATTGCCACATATTATGACCGCGAAGATGTCAATGGTAAGATTACTATGAATCTTAAGGCTATCGATAAGATTTCTGATGAACTGATTGAACAGTTCTCCGTAAAGACCGGTAGCAACAAGACTAAGATCAATGCCTTATCAGGTGGCAATATCCAGAAGGTTGTTGTCGCAAGAGAATACAATACTCATTCAAATCTGATGATTGCTGAACAGCCAACTCATGGTATCGATATCGGTTCTGCTGAATTCGTACATCATCAGCTGATTGAAATGGCTAACAATGGTGCAGGTATTCTGCTTGTATCTGCTGACCTTAACGAAGTTATGAACCTTTCAGATCATATCATCGTAATGTTCGACGGCAAGATCGCCGGCTACTTTGACAAAGCTAAAGAAGTCAGTGATCAGGAACTTGGTTTATATATGCTTGGTGTAAAACATCAGACCGAAGAAGAAATAAGAGGTGCTTTATAATGGCAAAAAAACCTAAGACAAACCGTTTCTCTATTACCAATGAGAAATTCTACAATTTCATAAAACTGACAATTGCTATTTTATTGGGTCTTGCACTGGCATTTGTTGTGCTGTGCTTTGTATCTAAAGATCCGGTAAATGCATTTGTTACTATTCTTACAGGACCGCTCAAAAAACCTAGATACATGGGTGTTGTTATCGAGAAATTCGTACCATTCCTGTTTTCGGGTTTATGCTGCTGTCTATTATTCAAATGTGGTTTCTTCAACCTGGGTGGCGAAGGTATCTTCATCGCTTCTGGTCTATTGATGTCAGTATTTGCCTGCAACGAACAGCTTGCAATTGCTGGTGTACATCCAGCTATCTGTATTCTGGTTGCTGCTGTATCTGGTGGCTTGCTGATGCTTATTCCTGCTTTCTTCAAGGCAAAATATGGCGCAAATGAACTTGTTCTTTCTTTGATGCTTAACTCTGCATATCTTGGTTTAGGCACATATATCATCAAGTATCATTTCCTTACAACAACCACATCTTTGATTGCATCTCCAGACTATCAGCCTACCGCAAGAATCGGATTTTTGTCTGGTCAGTTCTTCCAGGACTACCATATTTCAATCACATTCTTCTTAGGTATTTTGGCAACATTCCTGGTATGGTTTGTTCTTTACCGTACAAAACTTGGATATCAGATCCGTCTGGTTGGTACAAACCCTAAATTTGCTGATTATGCCGGTATCAACTCATTCTCACTTGCTATGAAGACTAACTTCATCGCTGGTGCATTATGCGGTATCGGTTCTGCTATTCAGCTGTTGACTCAGTTTAATTACTTCAACTGGACAGGTGTTAACTCACCTGGTATCGGTTTCTCTGGTGCGTTAATGGCTATGATTGGCCAGTCAAATCCAATCGGTACATTCTTTGCTTCTTTCTTTATCAAGTATCTTGAACAGGGTACAACAGTTCTGTACTATAGCGATACATCAGTTCCATCTGAAATCGTTGCGATTATCGAAGGTGTTATCGTACTGTTGGTATCTTCTACATATTTCTTAAGAAGATTAAGAGAAAAGAAACTTCTTAAAGAAGGACTGCAGTCTGAATACAGAAATGACAGGGAGGCTAAATAATTATGAGTGGACTATCACAGATTCTTGCCAGTATGGTATCACTGAAGTTTGTTGCTCAGATTATCAGAATGTCTACTGGTCTGTTCTTTGCAGCTACTGCTTCATTTGTTGCTGCTTCTACAGGTGTCGGAAATATTGCGATTGAATCGATCATGACTATGTCTGCACTGTTTGGTGTTCTTGGTTCATACTGGACACAGAGTGCTATCGGAGGTCTTGTTATCGGTATTGCCTGTGGTATACTGATGGCTGCAATCATCGCATTCTTCTCAATGCGTTTAGGTGCTTCACCAATTCTTGTTGGTATAGCGTTAAACACTTTTGCCGGTTCACTTGCAACTTTCTTCCTTTACCAGTTCACTGGCTCAAAAGGTTCAAGTGCATCATTACGTACTCCAGGCTTTGGATCTTGGGATATACCGGTAATCAAAGATATCCCGGTTCTTGGAGAGATTCTGTCTGGACATTATGTACTGACTTATGTTTGTGTAGCAGTTGTTATTCTGTTATACATTCTTATCTTTAAAACTCCATTAGGAATGAGAATGAGAGCCTGCGGTCTTAATGCTGATGCTGCTAAAACAGCTGGTATCAACGTTGACCGTCTGAGACTGTTATCGCTGATTCTTTCTGGCATTCTTTCTGCTTTAGGTGGTGTATTTATTGCGCTTAACTATATCAACCTGTACTCAAGCGGAATGATTTCCGGACAGGGCTGGATGGGTATTGCTGCCAACGGTATTGCTCAGGGCAATTATCTTTCACTGATTCTTGCTGTATTGGCATTTGGTCTATTCAAGGCTGTTGCCGTTGTATTCGTAGGTACAGAGTTCCCATCAGAACTTATTGGTTCAATCCCTTATATTGCCGTATTCGTAGGCATTGCACTGATTTCAGTAATTAATTACTATCGTGTCAAGAAGGGTAATGTAGCCGAGAAATAAAATATGCGTAAGCTCATAATTGATTGTGATCCTGGACATGATGATGCGATAGCTATATTGATAGCTTATGCGCATCCTGAAGAATTTGAAATTCTGGGACTTACAACAGTGTGTGGCAATCAGACAATCGATAAAGTCGGTAACAACGCTTTGAAAATTGTTGAATTGCTGGATTGCGATATCCCTGTTATTCAGGGTGAAGCAAAACCTTTAAAAAGAGATCCTGAACCTCAGCCAATGGCGCATGGAGAATCAGGCATGGATGGACCAGTCATGGCCAATCCAACCAGCACGTATGCCTCTTTATCCGCAGTAAATTGGATGAGGGAAACGATTTTAAAGGAAGATAAAGTCACGCTTGTATGTCTTGCACCTTTGACTAATATTGCCAGACTGTTAACTGAATATCCTGAAGTAAAAGACAGGATAGAAGAAATTGTCCTGATGGGCGGTTCAGTATATGGTGGCAATATTCTTCCAAAGGCAGAATTCAATATCTATCATGATCCGGAGGCTGCTAAAATCGTCTTCAACAGTGGGGTACCAATAACCACGACTCCACTTGAAGTATGTAAAGCAGGTGCCTTTCCACTTAAGGAAATTGATGATTTTGAAGGCAAAGGAAAGATATCACAGTTTGTTTATGAGCTTTTAAAATTCTATTCGGGGTATGCTTTAAGACACAATATGGATAGAACCCCGATATTTGATATGACAACGATAATCTATCTGCTTCATCCGGAATATTTCAAAGGCAGAAAGATGGATGTCGATATTGAACTTGACGGACAATATACAAGAGGTATGACTGTCTGCGAAGAAATTGGTGAATATTCGTCAATTGATAATCCGGTAAATGTATTACTGGATGTCGATAACGAATTTCATAATAGAGTGTTCAAAGAGGCAATTGTCGCTTTGGATAAGAAAGGAAACAAAAAATGAAAATTGGTGTTTATTATGTAGAATCTGACAATGTAGCTGGTGAGTCAATCAATAAGTCAAACCATGAAATGGTAGAAAGACTTGCTAAACTGTCAGGTATTAACCTTGAATTCTGTGAACTGGACAAAGTGAATGAATATGACCTTGTTCTTAACTTTATAGGTGGTGGCGGCACTGAAGGACGTTTCCTTGAAGTGCTTAATGATCTTCCTGAACCAGTATTCCTGCTGACTTCCGGTGCAAACAACTCACTTGCTGCATCTATGGAGATTCTGTCATATCTCAACAACAACGATATTCCTGGTGAAATTATCCATGGTTCAGATGATTATATGGCAAAACGTATTGATGCTCTTGCAAAGGTATTCAATGCCAAGAAAAGACTCAACAACTTCAGAATTGCTCGTGTTGGTAAGCCATCTGACTGGCTGATTTCAAGTAATGTAGATGCTCAAGAGTCAAAAGAACAGAACGGCATTGAAATTATCGATGTTGACATGCAGGAATTCTTTGACGAGATTGCCAAAGCAGAATATACAGAAAATGAATATACAAAACGTCTGATGTCAATGAAGTTTGATGAAGATGAAAAAGTAAAAGCCTTAAATATCTATGGAGCATTAAGAAGAATCGTTGATAAGTATCATCTTAACGGTGTAACTGTAAGATGTTTCGACCTTTTAAAACCAGTCAAATCAACAGGTTGTGTTGCTTTGGCTATACTGAACGCAGAAGGCATTTATGCAGCGTGCGAAGGTGATGTACCAGCATTAATCTCAATGGCCGTTTTAGGTGAACTGACTGGTGAACCATGCTTCCAGGCTAATCCAAGCCGTATTCTTACCGATACAAATGAGATTATCTTCGCTCACTGTACACTACCTATGACTATGTTTGGTGATTGCGAACTTATGACTCACTTTGAATCTGGATTGGGTGTTGCCTTTAGAGGAAAGATTGCTGAAGGACCTATCACCGTATTCAAGACTGACGGTTTAATCAATGAGTATTTTGTAACTGGTGGTGTTCTTGAAGAAAACCTTAATGAATTCAATCTCTGTCGTACACAGATCAGACTTAAACTTGATGAATCAGTTGAGTACTTCTTAAAGGATTCTATAGGTAACCACCATATTATCATCAAGAATGATTACGTTGATCTGATCAACGAATTCTATAAATGGTTCTAAAGAAAAAGCCGGTCTGGATTGATACAGATATCGGCATTGATGATGCAATAGCTATACTTGCGGCTATGAAGCTGGAAGAACTTGATATTATCGGTTTTTCAGCAGTAGCCGGCAATACGGTTCTTGAGAATACATACCGCAACGCCAGAAACGTTCCTTATCTTTGCGGAAAAGAATATGAAGTCTATAAAGGTGCCGATAAACCGCTGGTTCTGGATCTTAGAACTTCAGCGAAGGTTCACGGTAATAACGGACTGGGTGGTGTAATTGTTGAAGATTCACCTTTAACGCATACAGATAAACTTGCCTGGGACGCACTGTATGAAGCATGTAAAGAATATGGTGACAAGTTGAAAGTAGTGGCAATTGGCCCTTTGACAAATATTGCCATCACTATTGAAAAACATCCGGATTTCATCAACTTCTGTAAAGAAGTCTATGTAATGGGTGGCGGTATTGAAAAAGGGAATATTTCTCCTTTTGCCGAATTCAATTTCTTCTGTGATCCTCATGCAGCCAAGGTGGTCTTTGACTCAGGTATCAAAGTTCATCTTTTCCCTTTGAATGTTACTCATCAGGTATATATTACTGAAGAGGAATTTGAAAAGATTGAAAAGATGGGCAATATGGCAACTGATCTGATAGTGAAGATGCTGAAAGCCGTCTATACCGGCAGGCTCAATGCCTTCCATCAGCATGATTCCTGTCCGCTTATCTATCTTGTTCATCCTGAATATTTTGACAATAAAGAATGTCATATCGAAATGGAAGTAGATGACAAAGAAAGAATCGGTGAATCACGTTTATGTGAAGAAGGCAGTATAAATACAGTGCTTCATATGAATGTGGACAGAGACAGATTCATGGAAACAGTTATTGACTGTTATTCAAAATATTAGAAAAAAACAGATATCATGCGATATCTGTTTTTAAATGCTGTAGAATTTTTTGGCTTTGATGTAACTTTCTACTGTACCATCTTTGATATCTTCTTTGAGATAGTAGGTTTCATGAGCGAAACTGTATGCATCTAAAAACCAGCAGTGATAGTGAAGGTAGACTTCATTGTCTATTGTTACTTCATCAATATATTCGGACATGTAACTTTCTACTTCGTGGATGATGTCTGGTATATCCAGAACATCAGCAAGTGATCTGGCTTTTGTTTCAGCAAGCTTAAAGTTATTGAGCAAATAGCTTATATAGCATTCTTTTAGTTCATCAATTGTCAGATATTTCATAAGTATTTCCTTTTGTCAGCATTATATCATAGCTATGAATAGTATAATGGTTGTATATATTGAGGGAAATATTATGACAAAAGATCAAGTTAAAAAAGTATTATATGTTGTTGTACCTGTACTGTTTATTGCTGTAATCATATTTACAGTTCTTGCAAGTAAGAGAAGTGGGGAAAACGGACTTTCAACAGCTTCATTCATCACAATCTCAGAAATGGCTGTTATGGCAATTCTGAGCTGTTATTATGTGCTGGTTGGCTGCAATAAGGAAGATGGCAGTGCATTCTTTAAACTGTACATGTTTGTATTCGGCCTGTTTGAACTGGTTACTCTTACAAATCATGCAAATCAGACAAATCTTGAAGTAATCATGATCGCATTAAGAATTGCCTGTATCGCCGTACTTTCTCAGGCTAAAGATCTTGGTGAAAAGAAATCAGTATGTTTCGGTTCAGTAATTATAGCTGCATCGCTTGTTGAAGCTGTTTCCTGTTTCTCACAAGGGTTCTCAACTTCTGCTTTAGTTGGTATCTTTGCTGAAGTGATGCTGGAAGTTGTATGTCTGTTCATGATTATCGCAAAATATGCCGATAAGAAAGAAAGAGGCTCAAAGTAAATTTATTATTGATTATTGCACTCGTTATGTGTTAATATCTATGTGTTGTAGTCCCGCCTTAGGGATTATAACCGCTCAGAAAAGGTCTTAAACGCATTGGCTACCTTAATGGCGAGTCTTAATCTATTGAAAGAAGGAGGTGCACTATGTACGCAATTATTGAAACTGGTGGCAAACAGCTTAAGGTAGAAGAAGGCCAGGAAATCTATGTTGAAAAGTTAGACGTAGAAGTTGGCAAAAAGTATACTTTTGACAAAGTTGTTGCAGTAGAAAACGGCAAACTGGCTCTAGGTACTCCATATGTTAAGGGTGCGAGCGTTGCTTGTAAGGTTGTAAAACAGGATAAGGAAAAGAAAATCGTTATCTTCAAGTACAAGCAGAAGAAGGGTTCTACTAGACGTAAACAGGGTCATCGTCAGCCATATACTAAGTTAGTTGTTGAAAAGATCGCTGCTTAATGATTAAAGTTAAATACATTCAGGAAGATGATAAGTATACTTATCTGTCAATAAAAGGTCATGCTGAATTTGAAGATTCAGGCAAGGATCTTGTATGTGCCGGAGCAAGTTCAATTGTCTTCGGATTAATGAATGCGCTTGACGATTTAAGTGATGATGATGTTGTTATTAAAGATCTTGGCAATGAAATAGTCATTGAAAACAGATCTAAGAGTGAAGTAATTCAGAATTACTTCGAACTCGTTATATTCCAGCTTAAGACGATTGAAGAGTCTTATGGGGAATATCTTAAAGTAGAAAGGAAATAGAACACATGAAATATGTATTAAATATTCAGTACTTCGCTTCTAAGAAGGGTGTTGGTTCTACTAAGAACGGTCGTGATTCTCAGTCAAAGAGACTTGGCGCTAAACTGGCTGATGGTCAGTTCTGCACAGCAGGTTCAATTATCTACCGTCAGAGAGGAACTAAGATTCATCCTGGAACAAACGTTAAGAAGGGTGGAGATGATACTTTATTTGCTACTTGCGATGGTGTTGTTAAATTCGAACACTTAGGCAAAGATAAGAAGAAAGTATCTGTATATCCTCAAGCTTAAAAACGAAAAAGCCCTTTAAGGGCTTTTATTTACTGTTAAGATTATGCAATTTATTGATAAAGTAAAAATTAAACTTAAAGCCGGTAATGGAGGCAATGGACTTGCCTCTTTTGCTCATCTCAAATACAATCCATTGGCTGGTCCTGATGGTGGTGATGGAGGAGATGGTGGATCAATCATCTTTGAAGTTGACACCAATAAATCAACACTGCTTGACTTAAGATATTCAAAGCAGATTAAGGCGATGGACGGGGAAAACGGCAAGACCAACAATATGTATGGTCAATCAAGAGAAGATATCGTAGTCAAGGTACCGCTGGGAACTATTGTCAAGGATATCGCAAGTGATGAAATCATCGCTGACCTTAATGAGGTTGGTCAAAGAGAAGTTATATGTCAGGGCGGAAAAGGCGGACTTGGTAACAGACATTTTGCGTCAGGCAGAAACTCTGCTCCTGAATATGCCAAGATGGGAACACTTGGCGAAGAAAAGGAAGTTATTGTTGAACTGAAACTTCTGGCTGATGTAGGTCTGGTAGGCTTTCCAAGTGTCGGTAAATCAACATTGCTGTCAGTTGTATCCAAGGCAAGACCGGAGATAGCAGACTATCCGTTTACTACTCTTGTACCACAGCTTGGTATGGTCTATATCGGTGGCGAGAGTTTTGTTATGGCTGACCTTCCAGGACTTATTGAAGGTGCATCTGAAGGAAAAGGATTAGGCCATGATTTCTTGAAACATATCGAAAGATGCAGAATCATTCTCCATGTAATTGATATGGCTGGTGAAGAAAGAGATCCTTTAGAGGATTATGAAATCATTAATAATGAGCTGAAACAGTATCCCGGCAATCTCGACAAAAGACCAATGCTTGTCATTGCCAACAAGATGGATGGAGATATGGCTTTAGAGAATCTAAGAAGATTCAAAGAGAAATATCCTGATGTTGAAATATATGAGACTATCACGCTGATCAATGAAGGACTTACTCCTGTTTTATACAGACTTAAGGATATGCTCAAAGAGATTCCTTTATTCCCACTTTATGATGAAAAGAAATCAGTGGAAGTTAAAGAATACACTTATGAAAAACCGGTTGACTTTGAAGTATTCAATGAAGGCGGCGGTTTATGGAGAGTTGAAGGCGAGAAGATTGAAAGACTGTTCAATCAGACCAATTTCCAGGATGATGATTCTGTTTTAAGATTCTCACGTACTTTATCAAAGATGAAGGTCGACGATGCTCTAAGACAAAAGGGCTGCAAAAACGGAGACCGTGTCTACATCAAGGATTATGGATTCGACTTCATGGATGATGATGAAGAAGACTTCGATGAGGATTAGTATATAATTTAGTTATGATTGGTTTTGTAAGAGGAATAATTCACGCATTCGGAAATGACTTTGTGCTGATCGATGTTAGTGGGGTAGGTTACCGCATTAACTTTTATCATCCTGAAAGTCTTACCGTCGGCAAAGAAATTATTATCTATACCTATCAGAATGTTCGTGAAGATGAGATTTCTCTGTATGGTTTCTTGTCTTTGGAAGAATATGATCTGTTCGTAAAACTGATATCTGTCAAAGGTCTTGGTCCTAAGACTGCCAGCAATATTCTGGCAATCGCATCACCTGCCAAACTTATTGATGCGATTGAAATGGGAGATGTTGACTACATCAGGAAGATGCCTGGTGTCGGTGCCAAAACAGCAAGTCAGATTATTCTCGATTTGAAGAATAAACTTGTTGAAGCAAGTACCCTAATCGACAACGCCAAGATCAAGGAGGCCATCAGTGCATTAAAGGCACTGGGCTATAAACCGGGTGAAATAAATCCGGTAATGGCAAAGCTGAAAGATCAGGATCTGGATGTCAACGATTACGTCAGAAAGGCTTTGGGCATGTTAGTGAAGAGGTAAATTTATGAGTGAAGAACAGGTTTTATCGGCCGCTAAACTAAGCCAGGATGATGACATTTCATTAAGACCGCAGACGCTTAATGACTATGTGGGCCAGAAAGCTCTTAAAGAGAATCTGGAAGTATTTATAAAGGCTGCAAAACTGAGAAACGAATCACTTGACCATGTGCTGCTCTATGGTCCTCCAGGACTGGGAAAAACAACTCTGGCATTTATTCTTGCCAATGAGATGGGCACCAACATCAAGGTTACAAGTGGTCCAAGTATTGAAAGAAGCGGTGATCTGGCTGCTATTCTGACAACCCTTGAAGAAGGAGATATTCTCTTTATTGATGAGATTCACCGTCTTCCTAAGGCTGTAGAAGAAGTGCTGTACTCCGCAATGGAAGATTTCTGCATCGATATTGTTACCGGCAAAGACAATGGGGCAAGAAGCATCAGAATTGATCTTCCGCCATTCACTCTTGTCGGTGCAACAACAAGAGCCGGAATGATTTCTTCACCATTAAGAGATCGTTTCGGGATTGTCGGAAAACTTGAATATTACGATGTTGATGAGCTTTCCAGCATCATCAGAAGAACATCCAAAGTATTTGAATCGACAATTGATGAAGAGGCAGTTAAAGAGGTTGCGACAAGATCACGTGGTACTCCGCGTATTGCCAACAGGTTATTCAGAAGAGTCAGAGATTATGCATCAGTACTCAATGAGGGTAACATCAACCTCGATATTACAAAGATTGCTTTAGAGAAACTTGGTGTAGATGCTATCGGCTTAAACGATGTTGACATCAAATATCTTATGGGAATCATTGAAAGATTCCATGGCGGTCCGGTTGGTGTCGAATCAATCGCTTCAGCAATCTCTGAAGAAGTGGTAACACTGGAAGATGTCAATGAGCCGTATCTTTTGCAGATTGGTTTCATCAATCGTACTGCAAGAGGCCGTGTGGTTACAGAAAAGGCTTATCAGCACCTAAAAATCACAAGAAACGAGACTTTATTCTAGTTTTCTTGTAATGAAATAACAAATTGTGATAAGATTATTATCGGTTAATGGAGGAAAAGTAGAAAATGCCTAGAGAAGGTCTTACATTTAAGTGTTCTGAATGTGGTGAAGAAAATTACATCGGCACAAGAAATAAAAAGAAACATCCTGAAAAGATGGAAATCAAAAAGTATTGCCCTAGATGTAACAAAATGACAGTTCATAAGGAGAAAAAATAAGCTTATTAGCTTATTTTTTGTTATATGGAAATTATCAGTTATGTAATGGGCCCATTTGAGACCAACACTTATTTTCTGAAAGAGGGAAATGAAGTACTGATTATAGATCCGGCTGGTAAGACAGATAAAGTTATTGAACTGTTGAATGAAGAAAAACCGTTGGCAGTTATATTGACTCATGGTCACTTTGACCACATCAAGGCAGTCGATGGTCTATATAAACGGTATGGTATGCCGGTATATATTCATGAAGATGATCTTGTACTTGCAAGAGATAAGAATCAGGGTGAAATGTACAATATGTACAATCATATATCCTGCCCTGTTGAGTATCTTAAAGAGGGAAAGATGAATATCGGTCCATTTACGTTTGAAGTTATTTTTACTCCTGGCCATACAGAAGGCAGTGTGCTTTATAAATTTAATGATGTCATATTTACCGGTGATACACTGTTCAAGGGTTCAGTTGGAAGAACTGACTTAAAAGGTGGAAATGAATCAAAGCTGATGGCTTCATTAAGAGTGTTTAATGAAATGGATAAGAAGACCATTATCTATCCCGGGCACGGTGATTCTTCAAACTTGTATGAAGAATATATAAATAATCCATTCTTGCATTGACAGGCTTAAAAAGCCTGTTTTTTTACTCTTTTATTATGTTGTGATATATTGTAATTGTAGAAATTGGTGAAAAATGAAAATACTTATTCACGATTTAGGTAAGGAATATACCGGATACTTCAAAGAAAGATTTGATGAAGTGTTTGATGCAAACGGCAAATACAGTTTTTGTCAGGGCTGTTTCGGCTGCTGGATTTCTCATCCTGGTGAGTGTGTCATGAATGACTCGCTTAAATATTTCGGTGCTTCCATCGGCAAAGCCAATGATGTTGTGGTTGTCTCAAAGAACTGTTACGGTTCATTTTCACCAGAAGTAAAAACTATTCTTGAAAGAGGTATTGGAGCATCTACACCAATGACTACCATCAAGAAGAAAGAAACTCACCATGTGGCAAGATATACAGGCCATGAACATTTTAAAGTATTTGCCTATGGCGATATGAGTGAGAACGAAAAAGAGACTTTTGAATACGTAACAGGCAGAACTGCCCGAAACTATAATTTTGAAAAATATGCTTTTGAAGTGCTTGAAGATGTTTCAAAGCTGAAGGATATTGAACTATGAAGACACTTCTGATTAACGGTACAACCAAACAGTCCAACAGTGCATCAGGTTATTTTGCACGTTTTCTGTATCTTTTCCTTAAAGGTGAAAAGAAGATGGTCAAAGTCAGAAACAAGCTGGATGTTCCACGTATCATGAATGTCATTGATGAATATGACGCGCTGGTATTTGTTACACCGCTTTATTGTGACGGGGTTCCTTCAAATGTTCTTTACCTGATGCAGGCATTAGAAAAACGCTGTAAGGAAACAGGCAAGACATTCAAAGTCTATGTATTGTGCAATTCAGGATTTATTGAGGGCAGACAGTCTGAAGCTCTGTTCAAGGTATACAAGAATTTCTGTGACCGAATCAGTTCGGAATGGTGCGGAGGTCTTGGCATCGGTGGCGGTGTTATGCTTAATGTTACCAAGATGGTGTTCTTTTTTGCCACACTGGTTGCACTTGGACTTTTCTTATATAACGGTGTTAAATACGGTTTATGGGTTTCAAACGATGTAACACTGTTCTATTTGAGTATTGTTGTTACGGCACTTATTTTCAATGCAGCGGCATTCGCCTATATGTTGTCAATGTGCGGATCGATAAACCACAGAAGGCAGCATGGCATCAGGTTTACAAGGGCACTGGTATTTGCCTGGCTGTTTGCACTGGTTGCTGATGCAGGATTTGTAATAGTTTCAATGTTCCGTGGCGGATTCTGGCGAGGAATAAACAGAAAATTATAGAAAGAAGAAGAAATTCTTCTTTTTTTGTAGGAATTTTGAAGTTTCCGTACAAATATGAGGTATGGAAGAAAGACTACTTGGTTTACTGAGGCTTGCTCTTGAATACGGAGCAACCGATATTCACTTTGTGAAAAGATACTCTGATGTCGATATCAGCATCAGAGTTAACGGAAGCTTAAAGAAAATAGTATCTGAACCACAGGATGTCAGGCTGTTAAGATACATGCAGTATCTTGCAGGTCTGGATGTCGCAAAGCTGCTCTATCCCCAGTCGGCAGGTTTTGAAATGTGCGTTGATGGCAAACTCATTCCTTTAAGACTTTCAGTATTCAATTCAAATGAGTTATGCGATGCGGTATTAAGAATACTGCATTATGAGGTTGGAATCAGTATTGACAATCTCTCAAAAGAGAAAAGACAGAATGATTATTTTAAGAGTCTTATGGAAAATACTTCAGGTTTAGTTCTTTTGTCAGGTCCTACAGGAAGCGGGAAGACCACTACACTTTATTCTCTGGTAAGAAGTCTAAAGGGCAAGAAAATCTATACAATTGAAGATCCGGTTGAAATAAGATATGACGAACTGGTTCAGATGTCGGTTAATGAAGAACTGAAACTTGATTATGCCGAAGGAGTAAAACAGATTTTAAGACATGATCCGGATGTCATACTGATAGGAGAAATAAGAGATGAAAAGGCGGCACAGATGGCAGTGAATGCTGCCAATACCGGTCATCTTGTCTTATCGACGATCCATGCTTCGCATGCGGCAAACTGTATCAGCAGGATGGAGGAACTGGGCGTCAGAAAAGACCATCTCTATGAGGTATTACTTTGTCTTTCCAATCAGAAACTGATGTATACAAGAGGTGGGAAAAAGCAGGTAATCTATGAAATCATGGATGAAGAAGAAATAGGTTTCTTTAAGGAGCATGGGGAAAACTCAAAGAAGTTTGTAAGTCTTAAAGATAGAATTGCCAGGGCTAAGAAAGAAGGCTATGTTGAAACGCTCTAGGAAGAATCTTGGCTATGATGACCTCTATTATCTCTGTGAGGTTTTAAAAACCGGCATGTCTTTGGAAAATGCACTTGAACTTCTTGGAAATGACACAAACAGAGACTGTTATGAAAATATTCTTGTAAGTTTTTCCAAAGGAGAAACGATAGAAGAAATCTTTCCCCGTTTTCTTAATCCTAAAGTCAATGATTATTTTGTTTCTTTTATAAAAGCTTTGCCATTTGATAAAGCATTGAGTCTGGCGCTTCAGTTTTATAAGGAAGAAAAAGAAACGGAAGAAGAACTCATCAAAAATATCACTTATCCTTTTATTCTGCTTTTTGTATCAGTTACGGCTCTTTATCTTTTTGATAGACTTGGCATGGATCTTTTGATGAATATGCTGAAGAGTTTCTCTGATGATCTGTACATCTATGAAGTAATCAGAATGATTATCAGAGTTATTGCCTGTACATTCTATTTCGGACTTATCAGCGTTTCTTTACTTGCACTTTACTTAAGCAGAAAGAAAAGACTGATCATCAGTTATGAATGGCTCTCCAGACACCTGAATAACAGCATCATCAAGTCAATGTGTTCTCAAAAACTGATCAGTTTTATGCTGATCGGCTCAAAAAACGGCTACAGCACAAAAGAGGTTCTTAAACTTATCAGATCAGTAAAGTCAAAGCCTGTTCTTTCGGTTATGGCCTATAAACTGGATGAGTTTCTTATGGAAGGAAGGAGTCTTTTTGAAGCAGCAGACTTTTCACTGTACGATTCTTTGCTTACGAATTATCTGAGGATTGCAACAGGTGTAAAAGACTATATGTCAATACTTGAAAACTATGTGGAACTTAACCGAAAGAAGATAAAGAATACGATGAAGTCACTTTCACTTAAACTGCAGCTAATTATCTATGCGTTTATCGGAATGGTTATTGTGTTTGTATATCAGATACTGTTTCTGCCGATGAGCGCCATTAGTAATTTTTAGGAGGAAATATGAAGAAGAACGGATTTACATTACTGGAAATGGTGGTGGTCATGCTGATAGTGGCTACCCTGTTTGTCCTTACAATACCGAATGTTACAAAGGTCATTGGTCTGGTTGACGATAAGGCCTGTAAAGCTTTGACCAAAGTTATTGATACGGCAATAGTTGAATACAGACTGGAATATGGTGAAGATCCCGGGAATATTATGGACCTCTATAATGCCGGTTATATTTCGGAATCACAGCTTAAATGTACGAATGGTACGGAAATAAGATTAAGTGACGGACACGCTGTATATGAGTAAAAAAGGCTTTACAATGCTGGAATGTGTACTGTGTATGCTGATTGTATCTTCAATGTTTGTTTTGACTCTTACAAAGTGGAATATGCCTGATACAGATGATAAAGAATTCATCTGTGAATACAACCTGTTTCATGCATCGTCACTTAATAATGAAGGCAATACCTGTTATCTTAATCAGTATTCAAAGTATCCCATAATTTTCAATAAGCACTCTACCATCAACATGGGTCAAAGTTTTAATATCGGAAAAAGAAAGATTGTAATCAGACCGATTACAGGGTATATCCGTGAAGAGTAGAAAAGGTTTTATTCTGATTGACTCTTTGCTTACGGTATTTCTGGTATCGGCTGTGTCGATACTGAGTCTATGGGCATATGAATCATATGCTGAATATAAGAAAGCAGTAAAAGATTTTGAGACAAGAGAAAACATTAAACTTGAAAAGGATATGTCTATAAACTGTCATTGCGAGGTAAGTCATGAGTATCAGATATCTGATTAGTCTTGTTGTTGTTCTTGCGCTGTTGCCGATTGCTGTCTTCTCTTTTTCGGTATGTGAGAAACTTGAATACCGTCATGAAGAGATATCTGATGAGATAGCCATGTATAAACTGAGAAGAATATGGCTTCTCAGTTATGAAAGACACATTGAAACTGACCACATCAGTTTTATCTTTCAGGATAAACAGTTTGAACTTGGATTAAAGAATAATCATCTTGTATTGTCTCCTGGCACTCAGATATTCATTGATGAAGTGGATGCGCTTGAATTTATAGAAAGAGGTGATTTTATCTATGTCATATACCAAAGAGAAGGTAAACATTATGAAAAGATTATCGGGGACAAAGAAGGGCTTTATTTCGATGACTTTCTTCCTGATATTAATGGCGATAGTGAATCTGATGATGTCACTATGTTATCAGATGAGAATGTCTCTTGAGGCTCTTGAAGAACTGGATAAATATGAGAAAAGATTTGCGGTTGAACACGAACTGATAAATGACATGAAGTGTTATCTCCTAGTGAATAAAACACTTGATGGCTATGAATACTATGGAAGTGAGACATATGGATATGGCAATAACTACGAGATAGATACAGGTGAATATACCTTTATGGTGGAAGTTAAAGATGATATGGTCATGGATTATGAGTGCTTTAAATCATGATAGAATAGTAGAGTAATTTAAGGAGATTAACAATGATCAACTGTACTGATATTAAGCCAAACTCATATTTTACCTGGGAAAATGAACTTTACCAGTGTGTAGAAACATCACTTAATAAGACTGCAATGGCCAAGATGAAGGTCAAGGTTAAAGTAAGAATGCCAAGAACCGGTGTTGTTAAAGAACTTTCTTTTATTGGTTCTGACAGAGTAGGCGAAGCAACCGTAGAAAAAAGACCTATGCAGTATCTTTATGATAGTGGTGATACTTTATGTTTCATGGACAACGAGTCATATGAACAGGTTGAAATCCCCGCATCGAGACTTGAATGGGAAAAGAAATTCCTGGTTGAATCACTCAATGTGAATATCACAATCTATGAAGGCGAAGTACTTGGCGTTGCCTTACCTGATAAGGTAGAAATGGCTCTTGTGGAATGTGAAAATGCAGTTAAAGGTGATACTGCTACTGCAGCTTTAAAGAACGCCGTTACTGAAACAGGACTTGAAGTAAAACTGCCAATGTTCATTGAAATTGATGACCGTATCATCGTTTCAACAGCAGACGGCAAATACTGTGGCAGAGCACAGTAGAATATATGGAACTTAATGAAGTTTTATTAAAAAGAAGGAGCATCAGAAAGTTTACTGATGAAAAGGTGAGTGAAGAAGATATTGAAAAGCTTCTTCATGCGGCTATGAGCGGACCAAGCGCCTGCAATAAGACGCCATGGGAATTCTATATGGTAACTGATGAAGACATACTCAATAAGCTTCACTCTGCCAGCCGTTATACCGATATAGAAGCTCCTTTGGCTATTGTTGTATGCGGTAATCTGTCTAAAGCTTTACCGCTTCAATTGGCAGATTTCTGGGTACAGGATACAAGTGCAGCAACCGAAAACATTCTTTTATGCGCATGTAATCTTGAACTGGGAGCAGTGTGGTGCGGTATCTACCCGCAGAAAAACCCAGTAAAAAAAGTTCAAGAGATACTGGGATTACCAGAAAAACATATTCCTTTGAATGTTGTCTATATTGGCCATCCTGCAGAAGAAAGAGAACCAAGAGATCAGTACGATATTAAGAAAGTACACAGGATATGAAAATAATAGACTACATACTGATCGGTATTATTGCGGTGCTTGTGCTTACAGTGCTGGTAATACTCAGACGAAACAAAGGAAAGTGCGCCTACTGTTCACACAAGGAAAACTGTCCTTTCAAAAAACTGTAATATTTTGTCCACAAATGGTTGTGGACTTTTTATTTGTAGTGGTATATAGTATGAAAAGTATAACAAATTATACTTTTAGGAGGTACTTATGCGCGAAAAGTTTGCGGGTATTGCCAAGGTTGGCGAAAAAGGCCAGATTGTAATTCCCAAAGAAATAAGAGAAATGTTTGACATCAAGCCAGGTGACTGTGTCATCGTACTTGCTGATGCGACTAAGGGCATGACAATTGTTAAATCAGAGGTACTGGAAGACGTTATTGATAAAGTCATGCCAGAGGGCAAATAAATGTATTCAATTGAAACAAAGAATCTTGTCAAGAAATTCAAAGACAAGATTGCAGTAAATGGTGTAGATCTTATGATCAACAAAGGTGAACTGTTTGCGCTTTTAGGTACAAACGGTGCCGGTAAGACTACTACTATAAAGATGCTTTCAGGACTTATATTGCCAACTGATGGCGAAATAATCATTGAGGGTATGGATATGAAGAAAGATACACTGAAGATTAAAGAAATCCTCAATGTATCACCTCAGGAGACAGCAGTTGCGCCAAACCTGACCGTCAAAGAGAATCTTGAATTCATGGCCGGTGTCTATCAGATTGAAAACAAGGAAACAAAGATTAATGAACTCATTAAACAGTTCAGACTCAATGAAGTGCTTGATAAAAAAGCCAAGACACTTTCGGGTGGCTGGCAGAGAAAACTCTCTATTGCGTTAAGCCTGATCAATGATCCACATATTCTTTTTCTGGATGAACCGACACTGGGACTTGATGTAATCGCCAGAAAAGAACTCTGGAAGGTTATTGAAGGTCTTAAAGGAAAGATTACCGTAATTCTGACAACCCACTATATGGAAGAAGCTGAAAGTCTTTCTGACCGGGTAGGCATTATGTCTGATGGAAAACTGATTGATGTCGATACGGCTGAAAATTTTATAAAGAAGACTGGGGCAAAGAATTTTGAAGATGCCTTTGTTGCTGTAGCAACAGGAGGTGAACTGTAATGAGAATGCTCAACTTTGCCAAAAGAAACTTTCTTGAACTGATAAGAGATCCGCTCTCTTTGGTGTTTGAGATTGCGCTTCCGATATTCCTGCTGTTTATTTTCCAGCAGTTCAACATTCCATCAGAAGTATATCTTCTTGAAAACTTTACTCCGGCTATTGTACTGTTTGGATTCTCGTTTATTACACTGTTTAGTGCGACACTTATCGCCAAGGACAGAAGTTCATCACTGCTGATAAGACTTGGTACTTCACCAATGAAGGCCAGTGACTATATTCTCGGTTATGTCGTATCGCTTGTACCAATTATTCTTGTTCAGGATATTCTCTTCTTTGTTACGGCAATGCTGATGGGACTTGATTTCACTGTAAATATGATACTGACACTGTTTGTGTCAATCATCGTATCTGTACTGTTTATTGCCTTGGGAATACTGATTGGTTCTCTTGTTTCAGAAAAGGGAACAGGAGGACTTGGAAGTGTCATTGTACAGCTGGTATGTTTTACCAGCGGCATGTATTTTCCAAAGGAACTAGTAGGTAAAGTATTCGCAAAGATCTGTGAAATACTGCCGTTTGAAAGCTGTCTCAATATTGTAAGAGCTGCCTTTAACGGCAATATGGAGATTGTGTCTACAAGGAATATCATCACTTTTATTGCTTATACAACTGTTGTTCTTGCAGTTGCGGTTATCGTATTCAGAAAGAATATGGTCGCCGACAACAAACAGTAATGAAAAGCCAGTTTAACTGGCTTTTATTATTTGCTATCTAATGATTTCTTTATTGCGTTTGCGGCAACGGCGCCATCGCTGCAGGCTGTTACAATCTGCCTTAAGGTTTTATCTGTGATATCTCCTGCTGCATAGATTCCTTTGACTGTAGTTTCCATATTTGTGTCTACTTTGACATAGCCGTATTCATTAAGACAGATATCCGGAATCAGACTGTTTTCAGGATCAGCACCAATGTATGGGAATATTCCTGAACAGTTGATGATGGTTTTCTCATCGGTTTCTGTGTTTCTGATTCTTAAACCGGTAATGGTGTCATTTTCAATTACCAGTTCATCCGGTACTGATTTTGTGATGATTTTTATTTTTGGATTTTCTTTTACTTTGCCTACAATACCAGGTTCGGCTCTGAAGACATCTCTTCTGATGATGATGGTGATGGAGTTTACGATATTGGCAAGATATAGTGCTTCTTCAAGGGCTGAATTGCCTCCGCCGATGACTACGACATCTTTCTTTCTGTAAAAGAAACCATCGCAGACAGCACAGTATGAAATACCTCTCCCGGTGAATTCATCTGAATAAGGAAGAGCGAGTTTTCTTTCTTTTGTTCCGGTCGCAAAGACAATGGCTTCTGCGTAAAGCTCTTCATTGTCTGACAGAATTACTTTCTTTTTATCTGTATCTACTTTAGTAATTTGAGAAGTAATCATTTCTGCACCGAATGAAAGGGCATGATTCTGCATTTTCATGGCCAGTTCGGCACCGTTTATTGAACTGATGCCGGGATAGTTTTCTACCTCATAGGTTTTGGAGAGTTTACCGCCTGGTATATCGTTTTCGATAATCAGAGTTTTCAGGTTTGAACGGGATGTATATAGAGCACAGGTAAGTCCGGCTGGACCGGCTCCGATAATAATTACGTCGTATTTTTTCATGACTTAATTATAAGAGGTTTTCCTTCATCTCTACAAACCATCTGCCTCTGTCAAAAAAGAGGTGTCTTTCCTGGTGGTTTTCAAAGATGCAGGTGAATCTTAAGCCTGAACCACCACTTTTAAGGGCGGCACGGGGTGCGATTTCTTTGACTCTGATGATGGGTATTTTTCTTTCATTGTTCCAGATGATGTAGAGGGGCTTGATGTTGCCAAGCTGATCATTGAGACAGATTACGTCAATATATTTTCTTTCCATTTGTTAACTCCTGAAGTAGCTTACAGGGCCGATCACGTTTTCCTTCTTGGCATCTAGACTTGACAGGTCTTTATCTAAGGCCAGTCTGCAGGCGCCGATGGAATGATAGCCGAAGCGGTTTCTTATCTGGTCGATTGCTACTTCTTTTTTCTTTTCTTTTAATGAATAGGTATCATCCTCAAAGAGATTTATGAAACTGGTTTCTTTCTTATAGGAAAGATCAGTTACTGATACACCGATGCTTCGATAGGGGACAGTAAAATCACAGTTTTCTTTGAATAGTTTCATTGCTGTTTTATAGATGTCTTCAGAAAGATCAGAGTTTTCTTTTAACTTTGTCTGTTTTGAGAAACATTCAAGTTTACGGTTTCTTAAATAGATATGAACTGTTCTGAAATAGAAGCCTGCATCTTTGCATCTGGAACCGACTGAATCGCTTAAGAGTCTAAAGACGATGGATATGTCATCAAGGTCATAGAGGTCTCTTTTGGTGGTTGTGGAGTTACCGATAGACTTGATTACTTCATAGTCGTCAGTGTATTTTCTGACCGAGGAAAGGTCATATCCAAGGGAAAAATAATAGATGGTTTCACCCATCTTGCCAAGTAATGCCTTCATGTAATCTTTACCGCTTCTGGCAATATCGCCGATTGTATAGATGCAGTAAGACTTAAGTTTTCCGCTGGTTTTTGGTCCGACATAGAGAAGATCACCAGCCGGATAATCAAAGACATCTTCAGGTTTTGTAATTTTATAGAAAGAGTCCTCTTTGGCGATGTCAGAAGCGAGTTTGGCATAGATTTTGTTGTCACTGACGCCGATTGACAGGGTGAGACCTATTTCTTCCTTTACTCTTTTTAGAATGTCCAGAATGATGAATTCTGCGCTTTTAAAGTAGGGTATGGATTCTGAGATATCAAGCCATGCTTCATCCAGACCAAATGATTCTATACGATCAGTATATTCATAATAGAGGTCTTTTACTTTTCTGGAAAAGTAGACATAGGAATCATAATCAGGAGGTACAATCACAAGGCCAGGACAGGCTTCTTTAGCTTCCCAGATGGCTGATGCGGTTTTTACCCCTGCTTTTTTTGCAAGGACATTTTTGGTCAGAATAATGCCATGTCTGTTTTCGGGATCTCCGGCTACAGCCATAGGAACATTCCTTAATTCAGGATGATAAAGCATTTCTACAGAAGCGTAGAAACAGTTGAGATCACAGTGCAGAATTACCTTTTCCATGACTTAATTCTAACTTGAATATATATCAAGTTCAATAGGTAAGTTGAAATTTATTCAAGATAGTTTTATAATGAAAACATGAAATTCAAAGAGAACTTAAGATACCTTAGAAGAGCCAATAATATCTCTCAGGATGAACTTGCTGAAAAGCTCGGTTACAAGTCATTTACTACTGTTCAGAAGTGGGAAGATGGTACATCATTCCCTAAGGTCGAAAACCTCAACCGTCTGGCTGAAATGTTCAATGTTGAACTTGATCATCTTCTGAATATCGATCTTACTGCCAACAAGGTTGCTGTTCCGATCCTTGGTGAAGTAAAAGCCGGTTATGACCTATATCTTAACAGTGATATCTGTGGTTATGAGTACTGCAATGTTAATGAGGCTCTTTCAGGTGAATATTTCTATCTGAAAGTCAAAGGCGATTCAATGATCAATGATCGAATCGGCGAAGGTGATATTGTCTATGTAAAGAGCCAGAATCACCTGAATGAAAATGAACTCGGTGTCTTCCTGATCGGTGGCGATGAAGTTACCATCAAGCGTGTTCATTTCGACAAAGATTCCATCAGACTTTCTGCCAGCAATCCGAAATATGAAGATCGTACCTTCAAAGAGGATGAGATCAGAATTCTTGGAAAGGTTATGCATTCCAAGGTAATGTTCTCATGAAATTCTTACAGGCAGCAGGTTATTTCCTTTGTGCTTTAGGCATTTATCTTACAATTCCATTTCTTGAATATTTCCTTGTCTGGCCACTTGTTGAGGGTCTTGGAATGAACTATATTGTGGAACTGCTCGTGGTGATATTTACACTGTTGGTGATAAATCCGGTTATTGAATTTATCATCCTGATGGCGATTCCTTTCAAAGCACAGGGTTTAAAGAAAATTATCTAATAAAAAGTTGTTGAGGCACTGTAAAGCGGTGCCTTTTCTTGTGTTAAAATTAAGTGATGAAAATTGCGATTGTAGCCGGTGGAACAGGAGGTCATATCTATCCTGCAGTTACCCTGGCAAGAAAACTTATCAGCGATGGTCATACTGTGACATTTATCGGCAGTAATGACCGTATGGAAAAAGATGTAATCCCTGAACAGGGGTTTGATTATATTGGTCTTGATGTCTATTCGACAAGAGGATCTGTATTCAAGAAGGTTAAATCACTTGTCTCAATGGTTGATGCCTATTTCAGATGTAAGAAGATCCTCATGCCTTTTGATATGGCTATCGGATTTGGTAACTACATCTCGGTTCCCGTAATTCTTGCAGCAAAGAAAATAGGTAAACCGGCAGTGATTCACGAACAGAATTCACTGGTCGGTAAAGCCAATAAACTGCTTGACAAAAAGGTCGATGCGATTATCGGTTCATACGAAGAAAATAGGGCACAGTTTAAAAATCCCAACACCAGGATATTGGGCAATCCTCAGTCTTCACGTGCATTAACTGTCAGAAAAGATCGAAACGTGTTAAAAGAACTGGGTTTAAATCCTGACAAGAAGACAGTAGTTATCTTTATGGGCTCTTTAGGAAGTGAATCAGTTGAGTCAAAACTTATTGAAATGTTCAAGAAGATGGATGGTTCTTATCAGATTGTCTATGCGACAGGTAAAGCCCATTATGAGTCAGTTCTTTCAAGAGTAAGTGAAAATGAAAATCTGAAGATATTTGAAAAGATTGATGGAATTACGGTTATGGCCAATTCTGACCTGCTTGTCTCAAGAGCCGGTGCAACAACACTCTGTGAGATTCAGGCCATCGGTATGCCATCCATCCTGATTCCTTCACCATATGTGCCAAACAACCATCAGTATAAAAACGCCATGGCATTGGTTGATAAAAATGCAGCACTGATTTTAGAAGAAAAAGATCTTACTGCTGAAAGACTTAAAGAGATGATTGAAACTCTCATTAAGGATGAAGATAAACTTAAGAGTTTTCACGACAACGCAAGAAAACTGAATAACGATTATGTCCTTGAGGACATTGCAGGTGTAATAAATGAGTATGCTAAGTGATTTTTTAAGCCAGTATGGCGAATACCACAACGATTTATATTTTAAAGATCTGACCACTATCAGAATGGGTGGCCATATTGCTCATTTCATCTACCCGAATACCATAGATGATGTTCAGCATATCGTCAGATATTTAAGAAGCGAGCATATCGATTTCAAGGTGATCGGCAACGGATCAAATCTCGTGTGTGGTGAATCAGAATATGAAGGCGTAGTAATCTGTCTTAAAAAGATTGACGGCTATGAGATAAACGGGGAACAGGTCTATGCTGAAGCAGGTGTGAAAGCGCCTCTATTAGCCAATGTACTGGCTAAAAACGGACTGAGCGGTTTTGAGTTTGCCGGTTCAATTCCTGGTGATGTGGGTGGTCTGTTATACATGAATGCCGGTGCCTACAAATCAGATATGTCAGCTGTAGTTGATGAAGTGCTGGTACTTAAAAAAGATGAACTTGTCTGGATGAAAAAGGACGAACTGGAATATGCCTACCGTTCTTCAATTTTCCAGAGACATCCTCACTGGGTAGTACTTGCATGCAGAATGAGCCTTGTTAAAAAGGATTCAGATGAAATATTTGATCTGATGAATGACCGACTTGAAAGAAGAAAAGCATCTCAGCCACTTGATAAAGCGTCATGCGGTTCATGTTTCCGTAATCCGGAAGCTGATTTCGCCTGGAAATATATCGACGAAATGGGATATCGTGGCTATAAGCTGAACGGTATTGAAGTATCTGAAAAACACTCCAACTTTATCGTCAATAACGGTGGCGGTACAGCTGCAGATTTCTTGAAGGTTGTCTATGAGATTCAGGAAAAAGCCAAAGAGAAATACGGCATTAAACTGATCATGGAAGTGGAGAAATTCAATTGTTAGACAATAATAAAAAGGAATTACTTGAAAACAATTCCTTCTTAACAAACCGCAATAACGCAAAAAAGAAGGTAAGATTCAACGAGTTCAGATTCTGGCTTTTTATAGCGAGCGTATTTGTTGGATTTGCGCTGATTGTTGTGCTGTATTTTATTAGCGACTATTCAAAAGTCTACCATGTCGCAATAGATGGGAATGTCTCACTTTCTGATGAATATATCAGAGAATTGTCTGGAATTAATGAAGATAACAGATTCCTGCTTGTGTCTAAGACTAAAATAAAAAAGGCTGTAGAAAAAGCTGAACTGATTGAAAGCGCCAAAGTCATAAAAACAGATGGCAATCTAATCCGCATTGAAGTTAAGGAATATGAAGTGATTGGATATGCAAGTGAAAACGGATATTCATATCTGGTTCTAAGGAATGGAGATACAGTTGAACTTGACGAAAACAATATGTATACCATTGCCAGGGTGCCGCTTATTGAAGGTTACGATGAAGAAGGCGTAAAGAAGGTTGCGAAAGCCTTTAAGGATATTGATGTTTCAATTATTGAAGAGATATCGGAAATTCACCATTATCCAATGAGTTATGACGAGGATATGATGGAACTGGTAATGAAGGATGGCAACTACTGCTTTGTATCGCTGTTTGGCTTATCTTTGCTGGATAACTATTATTCTGTAGTATCTGAACTTGAACTGAATGGCGATAACGTGTGTCTGTTGATAGATGAGGTTACCAATACCTACCAGTACCGTAAATGTCCATGGGAAGTCAGCGAAGATACTGTTACAGATTCTGAATAGCAAGGCATCCAATGGATGCCTTTTGTATTAACTGGTCAGGAACACTTCAATGTTGTGGACAAGTTTAAAAAATTAAAGATGCCACAATTTGAATAATATTGCAGCATCTTTTTACTATGAAAAACACGGATTTTTTAATGAATAAGTTATACGCAAATTGCGTATAACTGTTTTATAATTTAAGCGTGAAAGTTAAAACATCAATTCGATTCTACAACAATAAACCTATAAGAGCTTGCTATAACGAAGAGACGTCTTCGTGGTTTTATGCTGCTATTGATTTAATATATGCTTTTGTTGATACAACCAATCCAAACAGATACTGGGGCGATATAAAAAGAAGGAATAAGCAGGTATTCGCAAATTGCGTACAACTGAAAATAACAGCTAGAGATGGAAAAAAGTATTACACTGATGTTTTAAATGATGAACAAATAAATGAATTGTTATTATTGATAAATAGAAATAACGAAAATGTCAGAAACTTGATAAAAGGTTTAAATAATCCGCTAGATGAACAAAGCAAACTTAAAGCATACGAGCTATATGATAATGGCTTATTAAAAGATATAGAAGTTGGAACCACTAAGGGCTTACAACAAATTCATGCCTTTATTTTTGGTGGCTTATATGATTTTGCAGGCAAAATTAGAACAAAAACAATATCAAAAGATGGCTTTGTATTCTGTGATGCAAGATACCTGGACAATATATTAAAGCAAATCGACGCCATGCCTGAATCTACTCTTCAGGAAATTATAGATAAATACATAGAAATGAACATTGCACATCCATTTATGGAAGGAAATGGTAGATCTACTCGTATATGGCTTGACCAGATACTAAAGAAGAATCTTAAAAAATGTATTGATTGGTCAAAAATAGATAAAAATGATTATTTAAATGCTATGAGAAAATCGCCACTAAATAATAAATTAATATTTGAATTAATTGAGCAATCTCTAACCTCAAAAATCAATGACAGAGAACTATTTATGAAAGGCATTGATTATTCTTACTATTACGAGGAAGTTGAATAGGGAAGTAATTTATGCTTTCTTTGTGTTTAGACGCCTAATTTTAGTTTTGCAGTCTGATTAAACGAACAAAACTTGTCCAGAACATTTCAGTATTCATACCTTCCTAAATGAATAAGGAAGGTTTTTCTTTTGGTCACTAAATTTTAATGTTCCTGACTTTTTAAGGTTTGACTTGCTTCTCTCTCTCTCTCTTAGTACAATAAATGAGTACTATTTGAGGAGTTACAACTATGAAAAAAACAAAATTAGAAATAATCAGAATTAATGAAGACGTAATAGCAACTAGTAACGCTGGAAACGAGTTCTGTACCAACCATGCTGCTCACTATTTGGTTACTGGTGGTCCAAATGGTTATTATGATGCAACAAAATATTATTTTAACGGTACTGATGGTAAATGGCATTATCAGGAAAACGATTTACTCCTTCAGGATAATAAGACCGTAGGTCATTATTACGTTTCTGGCGGTGTTGAGTGTACTGAAAACCACGATACAAGCAATTGTGTTAAAGATAACAAATAACTTAAAGCAGGATTACCTGCTTTTTCTATAAATTAAAAATCTAAGATCAAAATATGACTTAACACATTTTTATTTAGAACTTGTACAACACATTTCAGTGTTGTGCCTTTCTCAATTTATAAAGAGAAAGGTTTTATTTATGGGTTTGTAACTATCTTGTAAGGAATCGTATGTGAGAATATATTTATCATAAATGATGTCTGAAACACATAGATGCAATTCGAATATAGTAAACTATTTGTAAGGATAACTATCTGGTAAGCATCATAAAAATGAAAGGAATATATTATGCCAAACGATAATAAGAAAGAAAAGCAGGAACAGCCAAAAATTACTAAAGAAAATGTAAAAGCGCTCAGCGATGAAGATCTGGACAAGGTTGCCGGAGGATTCTGCGACCCTGGCTGCATCCCAGTCGATAATGGTTGTTTCTGCGATGAATCATGGTAATTTATCTTGATTACAGTGCAACAACGCCTGTAGGTGATGCTGCAAGAAATGCAATAATAGATGCCTGTAAAACACCGGGTAATCCAAACTCTGTACACAGTGCAGGACTTTTGTCTGCTCAGGCTATTGAAACAGATAGGGAAAACATACTTAAACTGCTTGGATTGGATACAGAACTTTACGAACTGATACCTGTTTCTGGTGCAACCGAGGCAAATAACCTTGCGTTAAAAGGTACTTTTGAACGTTTTTCTTCAAAAGGTAAAAATCATATCATTACAACACAACTTGAGCATTCATCGATTGCTGCGCCTTTAAGCGGTTTACAGAAAATGGGGGCAGAAGTGGACTTTGTACCTCTTATGGCGGATGGAAGAGTAGATATTGATGAACTTTTGAAACTTGTCAAAGAAAATACATTGATGGTTTCAATCGGTGTCATCAACTCGGAAACAGGAATATGTCAGCCGATTGAAAAAATTGCTAAACTCTTAAAGGAAAAATATCCTTCAGTAATTTTTCATACAGATGCAACGCAGGCAATCGGGAAAATAAAAATTGATTATTCTGATGTGGATATGCTTTCTTTTTCTGCACATAAGTTTTACTGTTTCAAGGGAATTGGCGGTCTTATTAAAAGAAAGAACATTACGCTTATTCCGCAGATCAAGGGCGGCGGAAGTACAACAAAGTTCCGCAGCGGTACACCTTGCGCAGAACTGATTCATTCAATGAGTGAAGCTTTATCTGATACCCTAGAGGATTTTGAAGCCAAAACCAGAAAAGTAAAGGAACTTAATTCGTATCTTAGGAGTCAGCTAACAGGTCAATCAGATATCACCATCAATTCCCCAGAAGATGCTATTCCACAGATATTGAATTTCAGTCTTATCAGAACAAAAGCCAAAGATCTGCAGCAGTATATGTCAGAAAACGGGATATATATTTCAACCGGTACTGCCTGTGCAGCACATAGAGAGATGTCTGCTGCTATACTGGCGCTTACGGGCGACGAAGAAAAAGCAAAATCCAGTGTCCGAATAAGTATAAGTTATTTGACTGAAAAGGAAGAGATTGACACTTTTGTGTCTTTGTTAAATAAGTTTAAGGAGTAAAGTTATGAAACTGATCAGAGTTACATCCGAAACCTGTTCTGCATGTATTGTCATGCGTGAAATAATGCGCCGTGTCATGCCGGAGTTTCCAGATTTTGAAATCGTGGACCTTGACCACGAACTGGACGAAGAAGAGGTCAAAGCTATAAAAGATCCTTGCCCTGTACCATATCTGAAATGTGGTGATAAAGAGCTGATCGGAAGCTGCACCATGGATGACTTGCGTGCTTTTTTGCGCAGCATCAAATAAGTTTTCAGTAACGGCTTGCAAACCAAGTCTGTTCGTAATATTTCGATATTCATGCCTTTTTCTAATGAAGAAGGCTTTTCTTTAAGGGCCAAGAGGACTTTGAAACAAAGAAAAAAGCCTTTATTCAAGGCTTTAGTTTACAAGTGGTGGTTCCGGCCAGAGTTGAACTGGCGACACATGGATTTTCAGTCCATTGCTCTACCAACTGAGCTACAGAACCATCTTGGTTGCGAGGGAAGGATTTGAACCAACGACC
>DCHD01000037.1 GCA_002315565.1 Solobacterium sp. UBA1761
GGACATTTTCAATTTGGATTCACATTATTTTTCTTTAAAATAAGCATCAATACGTGTCTTTACGTTTTCTCTTAAATTTCCAAAGTACATGGAATATTCTTTTGAATGGAATGACTCGGTTGAGAATGACAGTTCATTGATAGTATATTCATCAGAGCTTCTTGTAGTACAGATAATCGTTTTTCTTTCAAGATTAATCTGTGCATCATCTCTACCTTCTTCAAAAGTATAGGAATCATATGTCGGAGCAACATTAATCATACCTTTATTCAGATCTTTTGAAGCGTAGGTATCATCTGTTTTCCAGTTTAAAGGATTGATAACCATCGGATTTTCAGGAAGGAGAATTGACTTGCCGGTAGCAGTTGCGCCTTCAGTTGTAAAAGAGATAACTACATTGACATCATCTTCTTTTTCAGCAAACTTAAGACCAGTCTCCTCATTGAAGATATCTTCTGATGGTGCCATTCCTATCACATAGGCAGCAACCATTCTTGAAAGATAATCCTTATGTTCCTGCATGTAATGAGTAAGCACCGTTATAAGCATAGCTGAACCCTGAGAGTGTCCTGCCAGAACAAACGGTTTACCGTTATTATAGTTTTCAAAGTAATAATCCAGGGCGGCCGCTATATCGTAATAAGCCTTGGAATTATCCAGAAGTTTTAAGAAAGTAGCGTTGTCTTTATTGCAGCCATCTATAACTGACATAGCAATCTGTCTGTAATACGGCATATAGACATTGCATGATTCCTCATAGGCAGATGTCTGACACAGTCTTATAACATAGGCCATGGTTTCCATTTCGCTGATTGATGCGAAGCCGTCTTCATTTTCTGTTGTCATTGCGACAGTCGGATAGATATAGAAAACATCAACCTCTTTGGTTCCATCTTTCTGAATATCCACCCAGTTGGTGTCATCAGAATAATCAAGTGTTTCAATAGTTTCTTTTGTTTCAGTAGACAATTCGGTTGCATAATCTTCAGCTTTACATGAACATAACGCAATAAGCATACATACAACCAATAAACTTTTAATAATTTTTTTCATAATTTAATCCTATGTTATTTCCTTTATTTTTAAAAGTGATATTCGTTTTAGAATATCACTTATTTTATTGAATTATATCCAGGAATGATTCTCCATTTTCCGGTTTATCAACACCGAGATAATCACATGCTGTAGCACCAACATCACTCAGTGATTTTCTCAAACCGATCTTTCTGGAATTGACACCTTTTCTATAGACAAGCAGAGGTACATTTTCTCTTGTGTGTCTGGATGAACCGATATCCGGATCATTTCCATGGTCTGCCTGAATAAGAAGGATATCATCATCAGTAAGCATTTCTATGACTTCTCCGATACCTTTATCGGCCTGTTCAAGAATGTGTTTATATACTGTAGCATCCTGAGAATGGCCTGCCAGGTCAGTCTCCTGAATGTTTGTGCAGATAAAACCTTCTTTCATTCTTCTTAAAGCATCTTTGGTAAGTTCCATACATTCAGGTGTCGGTACACATGAATAACTTTCACCGCCGTCATTGGCTACGATATCTGCTACCTTACCGATAAGAATGCATTCTTTACCTGCTTTGGTGAGTATGGTTGGGGCCTGAACGTTTTTGTCTACGCCATAACCCAGGTGTCTACACTGATAGCCCTGTTCATATGACTTGGACTTGGCAGAAGCAATACCAATGAATTTGCCCTGTCTGATTTCTTCAGCATTGTAAAGATCCTGCATATTGTTGCCGGTACCACCGAAGACGATTACTCTTCCGACAGTTACAACCTGTCTTACCAGCTCTGCAATTTCATGTTCTTTTTCAAATGATATATAGTCAAGCGGAGCTGTAACGTTATAGCACATACCCAGGTCTGCTTCAAGATTATCAGCTACAGTTACATAATCGTCGCATACAACATAACGTAAACCCTCATGTTCAACTACTTCAACCTTATGTCCGTGTTCCTTAAGAATGTTGCACACGGCTTCTACGTGAGTCTGAAAAGGATCTACACTTGGTTTTTTAGGAAGTGTACCCATAATTTCCTGATGGCCCATGAATGTATCAGCACCAAAATGCATCAGTTCAGCCTTGCCATAGTTTGCCACAGGACTGAAATGCATTTTCTCGCTTTCTTCCCCGTAAGCATTCATCAGCCCGAGTTTTTCAAGATTTGGCAAGTAAAGATCTGGATGGCGTTTCAGAATGCTTCTTAGTGTATTTGCCGTTTCATCACCAGGTCTGGCAACAGCAGCATCTTTCATCGCGCCCATACCAAAACCATCAAGAACAATAACAATAAACCTTCTCACATTATGCCTCTAAAGCCATTTCAATAGCTTTTACCAGTATTCTGATAACTGTTTGCGCACCGGCACGGTTAGGATTGATTCTGATCATGCGGTCAATCAGTGTCGGATCTTCTTTTAAGAATGTTCCGGATGCCTTATAGAACATCGGAACAAGTTCGTATTTTGATTCTGCCCCTACAGGATTAGGAAGACCACCGAGTTTTTCAGTATATTCAAGCACTTTCTTGGCGATTGGCTTCTCGAGTTCAACCAGAATTACTTTAGACTGGGCGTTGGCAATAAATGCCTCTTTGATTCCTGGAACACCTTTTCTTACTGCTTCCAGTACTTTTTCACCTTCTATAGCCTGAACTGCCAGCATTACCGGAGCATAGACAAGTCCTCTTAAGGCTTCCATAGCTTCAAAGCCCTGAACCTGACAACCCCCTGAATAATGCATCTTTTTTATCTTTTCAATATATTCTTTTTTGCCTACTACACAGCCTATTCCTTCAGGTCCTTGCAGTTTGAAACATGAGAAAGTGGTAAGATCACTTCCCATTTCGCATCCGACCTTTTCAATCTTCATTACGGCATAGTTATCATCGGTCAATACAGGAATATCAATACATTCTTTTATTGTTCTGATTACTTCTTCTGCTTCATAACAGTCATATTTCTTCTGTCTTGAAATCTGAACCAGAGCAGCCTTAATGTCAGGATTATTCTTTACAGTTTCTTTAATAGATTCAAGATTGTTGAAATCCGCAGTTACTGTCTTAAGTCCGAACATATCAAAGCTTACCTGAGTGGTAGGATATACCGGAGCATCATGAATAAGAATCTTTTCGCCAGGACTCAGAATAACTGATAAAGCATATCTAATTGAACCTGTGCCTGATCCTCTGACCAGTACCGCATCTTCAGCATTAAAAAACTCTGCAATCGCTTTTTCAGCCTTCAATGTATAATCAGGCTTGTTTGTACCTTTCTTTACACCAAGATCACCTCTTGTCAAAGACTCAAGTCCAGTGAAATTATTCATCATGCAGTCAATCATTCTGAACTGCTTTTGCTTTGCTTCTTCTACACTAATACTTTTTAATGGGCAGACTTTATTCATGTTACACCTCGTATTCATCTATATAGTAATTCTTCAGATCAAGGAAATATCTTTCAATCAGTTCATCATGAACATCCTCAACATATTCACTGAGCTTAAGAAGTTTTTCAACCTTTTCTTTCTTTGATTCACACACAAGAAGGATGGCACAGCCTAGTTCTCTTGTCGGAATGCACATTGTGGTTGCTCCAGCTATATTGCAGACACGGATATATCCCTTTCCTGATTCGTTCTGTATCTTTTTTGTTCTTTCATCAAAATGACCAAAAAGACTGTCGCCAAAGCCATAAAGATCTACCGGACCTTCTTTAAGCATCAGTACATCACACTTTGAAAGTGTATCTTTAAGATATTCAGTCAGTTCATTTCTTGGAAGCATTGCATCCTTAAGTTTAATTACTTCAGAGTCAATGCCTTCATATCTTGAATCAGAAAATACTTTTCCATAATTATCACCAGCTTCGATACCGATAGAATCTTGAATTGCCTTATAGATAAGTTTTCTCTCTCTTGACATGAAACCGATGGAGTTTGTCGCAACCATACCGTCAGTATTTGGCTTGAGCTTCTGTTCACGGTTTTCTTCAATGAGTTTTGAAATGAAACCATAGATATTGACACACATTGCCGGTGCCAGTACTGAGCCTCCGCCATCATTGCCAATACCAAGGTCGTTGATTCCAGCAAAGACATTTAGTGCTGTGCCAGAACTTGAACCTGACATGTAATGACCGGTAATCGGATTGATCAGTTCAATATCTACCGCTCTACCGGCAAGACGGGATTTCTTGTCAATTGTATGTAATGCGAAACCGGTTTTTTCCAGTTTCTTCATTAAGGTATTGGGAATGCTTTTAACATTCTTGATACCGACAAGGATTTTATCTTCTTCACAATCAAAAACCCTTATAACTGATTTATAAGGATTATCGATTGCCAAACGATGCTGTAATATATATTTTTCTTTCATTACCAGTTCTTTTTTATCTCTTTGCCTAAGGCATCATACAGTCCAATCAGATTTGGCATATTCTTTAAGATGCCGGCAACAACTGCTACCTGGCTTCTGGTAGTAAATATCTGTGTTCGATAAGCCATGATACAGGTGTCACCTACATTCTGATTGCCGTCAAGTTCATAGTGATAATCAATTGAATCCATATCTGGAGCAGCAACCTTGACCATCTTCAGATCTTCATATTTGCTTCCGACAAGACAGTTTTCCATGTGACCTCTTCTGTAGTGTCCGCCACCATAGCAGTATGCCTTATCTAAGAAGTTATGTGATACTTCAGATACATAACAGTAGGCTACTTTTTCTGGTTGATTACTTACCTTATGAAGTGGAGTTGTACCAGTCAGTCCGTGCCCCGGTTCACATGAACAGATGTTTCCACCTATCTTTTTAACCAGTTCAATTGAAGCGGTACATGATGCACTTGGAAGATTTACCATATAGTCTTTATATCCAAGTCCATCAAGAACAATCTTAGCTCTTTCCGCACCATTGACATTGACTGTTTCTTTTATTGCGTTTTCCTTTGAATCAAACAGTAATGCAGGGAATACGGTAATACCGCCGAATTCAACATTTCCAAGACCTTCAATATGTTTCAGTATTTCAGGAAGATTGCTGCTTCTAAATCCGGCAATCTGCCCTGAATACATTTCAGCATCCTCGTCCGTTATACGGATGAGCAGTTTCTGTTTTAAACCAAGTTTTTTACATGCTTCGTTTATCTCATCAATCTTCTCGATTGAATAGACAGTACAGTAATCCGGTTTATTCGAAAGTATCTTTTCTAAAGCGGCTTCAGGAATCTGTACAAGATGACCGACATTTGAAATATGAATGTTGTTTTCAATCATGGTAAGTGCTTCATTGAAGTCAACTGCAACACAGCCCTTGAATCCGGCATCAATCAGTTTTCTGGCAACAAGTGGATTTCTGCCAATCTGCTTGAGCATGAAATAAAGCTCCACACCAAGTGGCTTTGCTTTTTCAACCATTGATAAAGCATTTTCATAAATGGCATCCAGATCAAGCACATAGGTATCAGGAAGAATCTCTTTCTTTCTGTGCAGGTCAAAAGCTGCCTTTAAGAGATGTTGGTTATTTTCTTTTAACTTTTCAACAAACATATTCAGTTATCCAGAATCCTTGCAATATTTTCCTTCAGCAGTTTATTCAGATCTTCATCTTTGATTCCATACTCTTTAAGTAATGGTACTACTTTATTCATTACAGCAGTATAGCCATCCTTGCCATAGCTTGTAAAATAAGTTCTTCTTGAAACATCATTTGAAAGAACGATATGGTCACCATATCCTTTTTCAATCAGTGTCATTATATTGTGGGCCCTTGTCTCATCAGACTGATAAGCTACTTTGCCACAGGTATCAAAACCGATGTTGACACCTTTCTTCAATAATTCAATATGATAATCAGTGTCATCAATAAGATCCTGATGACCGATGATAATCTTGTCAGGGTTCATACCTTTGCTCAATAAAGTTTCAACTGTTTCCATGGCTGTAAATCTGCCTGTATGTGTTGAAACAGCAAAACCGGTTCTTGCTGCAGCAATACCGGCGGCTTCAAGAATCTTCTTTTCGTGTCCAACAAATTCTTTAGGACTTGAAGCAATCTCGGCAATGATACCTGCTTTAATGCCTGTATCATCTATTCCTTCTACAAGTTCTTTCTCATAAATCTTTGCGATATCTTCTGCTGTCATATCATCGAGATATTCAGGATGATATTCACTCAGATAAAAACCTGTAGAACATACTATATTCAAGTGAGTTTTCTCACTGATTTCTTTCAACTTTAAAACGTCACGCCACATATCAATGGTCGTAACTTCAACTGCACCTTCAATACCGCCTTCCATGGCCTTAAGTATTTCCGGCATTACTTCTTCTGGCGTGTCAATATTTGACTGGCCGTCATGTCTTACATGATCAAGATTAATAATAAAATGCTCGTGTGCTAATGTATTCCCAAATTCTTCTTTTTTTATGTCGCCTAATACTGTTCTGATCATATTTCTCCAAAAAATCAGGGCCGCCCTTAAAAAGCGGCCCTTATAATTAAATGTTATTCTGGAATGCCTTCAGCTCTGTCAACCAAGGCCTGGACTACAGCAGGAACTACAATATCAGTATGTTCTTTAACATAACCGAAAGCCTTGTGCTTACCTGCATATACCATGTGACGAATCTCCTTGGCAGTTGGGCATTTACCCTGTTTAGATACAACTAAACAGTTTGAGTATCCAAGTACCATGATGGCAGTAGCTAAACTGCCGCCTGCACCTGTCATACAGCTGCCAAGATAGAAATCTGTTTCACCAGCTTTAACTCTTCTTGCAGCAACCATGTCTGGACCTGCTAAAGGTTCAACATGTCCTGCAAAATTCTTTTCAATTATCTGTTTTGTCTGAGTGGCTGATAAACCACAACATTCAATTTTTAGCATGTGATTAACCTAATACGATAAATCCGCAAAGAATCATGATGTTGTAAAGAACACCAACAGCTACTGCAGCGATAGGGCCTACAGCAGTCTTAGGAAGACGCTGACCTGTTACTTCGTTAACAGTGTAGAAGCCACCAACGATACATAGACCTACAGCACCCCACATAGCATTTGCAGCCAGGAATGAACCGATAGTCAGTGCTAAACCGATACAAGATACCATTGCATCACGGATATGGTCACCAGCCTGTGAAAGGCCTGGGAATTTAGCTAATAATTTACCTAATAAGCCAAGTAACTGAATTTCGATGAATTCAACTGCGAAACCAGCGATTGGAGCAAGGAACCAAAGTTTACCATAGAAGAATGAACCTGCTAACATACAAGCAGTCAGACCTACAGCCTGGTAAACACCAGTAGCTAATGAAGTAGAAACGATAAGTGGGATGAAGGCAATGATAACGCCGATCATAGCAATCTTGAATACTGCAATGTCACCAGCCTGAACAGCTGCTGATAATGTAGCTGGCTGATAAGCCTGAGCTAATGTAGCGATACCTAAAGCGTTTAAAGCACCCTGAATGCAAAGATATAACCAGTTAGCTTTGATTCTCTTAGAATTCTTTTCGAACAGGTTTTCTTCTTCATCAGTAGTTTCAACTGCTGCTTCTTTCTTAGCACCAACAGCATATACTACCAGCATGATCATACCAGCAAGCATAGCGAATGTGTATGGATATAGAGAAACAGCGAACTTAGCGAACTGAACTTTACCAACGATTGTACATAATACGTATACAGCAACCTGGATAATACCAGTAGTGATACCCTTCTTAGCATCATACTGACCAGCAACTGCTACTGCAGGATACATACAGAATACTGGAAGTGCAGGTGTAGAGATGTTAGTTAAGTCGTTTAAGAAGTTGTAAGGTAGAGCTGAGAATGCAGCATTGATTCCAGCAGTGCCCCAGAAACATAATGCGCCCCAAGCAGCACCTAAACCGATAGCAACCCACTTGTTAGGAGCCCAAGCACCTAAACAGTCAGTAGCAATTAATGTTAAGTGACAAGCAATTAAGCCATAACCTAACCACTGAGAGAAACCAGCAAGAACCCAACCGAATCCCATACCAGTAATAGTAACTGCGAATTCAGTACGAGTCATTCTGCCTTCCATTAATTCAGGGAAAACAGGTCTAGCACCATCGTTGAAGTTTGAAATGCACTTGTGAGACAGTAATGCAGCCCAAGCACAGATTGCGATCAGGATGATAGCTCTTCCCATTGCAGGGAATGTAAATTCAATCATGTAATTTTCCTCCTCTTATTTAATTACACTCATTATTTAACTGGCCATTCATTGTTTTCTTTGAACTGGCCAATTAAGTTATTAATATGAAGCAACGCATAATCCCTTTCAACGTCTGAAAGAGGATTCTGGGTTACTTCTAATAACCTCTTTAATACCTGAAGGCTCTCTCCATATGTAGGAAGTCCTTCAAGCTCGTTTCTGACAACATCAGGAAGAGGATCTATTTCTTCTTTGCTGACGTTTCTTGAATAGGCAGCACAGATATGAGCAATAAATGTGCTGGCATTTTCTTCTTCTAAAGTCAGATTGTAATCATCTTTAAACATCTGAATGATGGCGTTGACATCTTTAACATCATCATCAGACAGCATTCCACCTTCACGGTAGAGATCAAGTCTTTCTGTAAAATCCATTATTTTTTCTTCTTTCTGGTATTAAGTTTTGCCATGATTTCTTTGTACTCATCAAAGTCCATATAGCTGAGTTTAAATAGCGTAAATCCCAGCCACTGACATATATTGTCAATTACTCTCATCAGCAAGAAGGCAGCGGCAATTACTGCAACAACAATGATATAATTGTTAGCCTTAGTGAATGACTGCATAGCCCAGACAAATCCGCATGAGATAACAAGCATGATGAAGTAACGGACATATTTCATCTTTCTTCTTGTTTTGAGATCGTAGGTAAGTTTTTTGTGGCAATGAGGGCATTCAATTCCAGCCTTTGCTGTTTTTGCATTTATTTCCCATTCTTTACCGCATCTTGGACACTTTATTATCGTTTTTTTCATAATAGTACAATATTTTGTATTTAACATAATTGTAAAATATACCACTGACTATTTCAATAAAAAACACATTATTTCACACAATTATAACCATTAAAAAGGTCAGTAACATTGTCACTGACCTCAATAATTATGATGTTTGAATCTGACTGTTAGAATAGACCAACAACAGCAAGAATATTAGCAAGAAGTGCAACACCGATTGTAGCAAGAGGACCTACAGCAAGTGAAGTAACTGGCTTCTTTAGCAGCTTGTTTACACAGTAGAATGCTGCAACTACCAGATAGCCAAGAGGACCTGCCATGCTTCCGGCAGCGATCATTGAACCAGCAAGTAAAGCAACTTCAAGTAATGCAGTCATAGCATCTCTCATAGAATCAGCTGATTTCTTGATTCCAGGGAAGTTATCAAACAGTTTAGCAACAAGAACTAGTGATAATGCTTCTAAAGACATAACAACAGCACCTAAGATACCTGCAACAACAGCATTTGGAGCGATTAGACCAACAGTAGCTGTGAAACCAAAACCATCAGTTACGAATGTACCAGTTGTTAATGAAGTAAGACCCTTTAGAGGGATGAAACTTAGTGCACGAGCGATTGTAGTAGCAGTAGCATTAGCGATATCGCCTTCTGCAACCTGACCTAATGATGTAGGGCCTTCCATTAATAAACCGATGTTACAAGCTACACCATAAACAGCACCCATAGCAGCAATCCAGACAATATTCTTTCTGATGTTCTTGATACGATCTGAGAACAGAGAAGCCATATCTGTCTTTGCTTCTGATTTGTCAGTAGCAGCAAATACGATTAATAATGCGATACCAGCAAACATTGTGATAGCATCTTCATAGCCGTTTCCTAACTTAACAAATAACTGTCTAGCAAGGATTACAACTAATGCAGAGATAGCAGCTTTCTTCCAACCATAGTCTTTGCAGATAGCAACGATTGGGAATGCGATGAATGCATAAGTGATTGGATCAGAAATTGACATCCAAGCATCAAATACATTTACAGGAAGAGACTGGAAGAATGCAACAAGACCTGTTAAACCAGCAAGTAGGCCGATACCATAGATACCACCGGCAGCAGCAGCGCCGATAGCACCGTACAGGCTCTTCTTGTCCTTGTACCATTTCTCTTCAGTTCCAGCTGGGAATAATGTACCGATAATATCAGTGCCTAACCACAGACAGTGAACAAGAATGATTGAATACAGCAGTGAGTAAGGCAAACCGAAACCGATAACGAGACCAAAACTCAAGCCGAATGTAGTAGTTGCAAATTCAACACGGCTCATACGTCCTTCACGATACTCTGGAACGATTGGACGAACAGCATCATTGAATACTGCGATACCACGGTTAGCAAGCAGTGAACCTAAAGCGCCTGCTAAGAAAATAAATAAATAACGCATAATTTCTCCTTTATTATATGTTTACTCTCTTCCCCTTAGTTGAGAGTTAAAACCTAAGCTTTTTTGGCAATCATTTCCCTGACAAGAACAGGTACGACTTTTTCAATTGCCTCATTTACCATGCCAAAGCAACGTTTGCCTGACTGTACCGCTTCAGCAATCTGTTCATCTGACATCATTGTAGAAGGGCTTGCCACTGTAACACAGCTTGGATAACCAACTATCGCAATAGGCATAGCCAGTGATCCGCCACCACCGGTCTGGCAACAGCCAAGATAAAAATCAGCCTTGCCGGCTTTTACATCCATAGCTCCCTGAATATCAGTTGCCTGCCACACCTCAACGTTATCTCCACCGGCACTTTTTACAGCCTGCAGCATTGCCTCTTTAGACATTTGGCCACCGACAACGATCTTTACCATAAATGATCCTCCATTATTTATACAATTTTTTGTATTATTTACATTTTATAAGAAAATCACATCTGAATGCAATATCAAAAACTTCAAATTATATTAATAATTAGGTGTAAGCATTCCTGCTATAACCTGCTGCTGTTTTTCGTTGATTACACTTATCTCAACCGCTTTATTTAACAGCGTGATCAGCTGTTCCTTACTGCTGTCGGCAACCAGCACAGCTACAGTGTCATCATGTGCTTTATCAATATTGACATAATTGACATCGATATACTTGTCAAAGATTTCATCTTTATTCCAAACTGCGCAGTCAATCTCACCAAGAAGAACCATCTTCAGAACATTGCTGTAGGAAACATTTACCATCTTGACTTTAATTCCCTTGCATACCATTTCAGTCAGATTCATCTGGTCAATTGAAGAAGGGTCTACACCAACGCGCATTCCGTCAGTTATTTCATGATCTTTTTTGTCATGGAATATTATTACATGGTCGCCTGTATATGAACCGCGTCCGAAGTTCTTTACTATCGTAATGTTCTTACCGTCATTTATCAGCTGTCTTGCTGCCATCAAAGACACAATCGCATAGTCGTATCTTCCTGATAGCAGCATGTTTATTCTGTTCTTGGCGCCTCTTACAAAAGCAAGTGATGAAGAAATACCGAATGAATCCTCAATTGTTGACACAAGTCCTGTAGCCAGTCCTTCATATCTTTTTGAGTATGGTAAAGGCATGCAGCCAACAAGGCTTTCAATACCCATTATCTTCAGAAGTAACTGAATATCTTTATTTATGAGATAAGAACCGCAATGCTTCTTGGATTCAATATCTATTGCACCAAGATCTTTAAGGGCAACAAGGGCATTCTGAATGGTACCTCTTGAGAAACTGTGCTTTTCCTGCAGTTCAGAAATAGTCAGTATTTTCTGGCCTATTTCCATATTTAAAAAATCACCAGCAAGCGCAATAACCGCTTTACCTGATTTAGCTAAAAGAATATCCTGAACTGTGGTCTTCATAAGTCAATACTACCACATTTGTTGTTTTTTCTTTTGCAGTAGTCTTTATACATATTGGTTATTTGTTGCTGTTCATAAAATCAGAACCTGCACCTACATCTTCTGGTTTAAACTGCGTATCGTTAGGAACGGCTGAATCGTTAGATGCTTTGTTGTTTTTAGAATAGTCCTGTCTGAACCCTGAAATTTTCCATTGACGTCCATAATCACCACCTGATACCTTTTCCAGTTCTTCTTTATTTAAATGTTTCTTATCTGTCATATTTTCTCTCCTGTTATCCATATTATTGCAAATTATCAATTACAGAATCATTACACATTTTATTTTATATTATTTAAAGTCTCAATCTTTCGATTGCTTCCACTACCACATTTAATTACTTTTCTTTTACAATAGTCTTATGAATATTATCTGTCCGGTATGTAAAGAAAAACTGACAAAAGAAGATAAATCCTATAAATGTATAAACAGACATTCTTTTGATATTTCTAAAGAAGGATACGTGAATCTATTCTTAAGAAAATCAGAGAATTCCGGTGATGAAAAAGATATGATTCATGCCAGAACTCTGTTTCTTAATACCGGTTCATACGACTTTTTAAGAAAAGAACTTAACTCAATTATTGAGTCATATAATACCATTGATTTTGTTGATCTGGCGTGTGGGGAAGGATACTATACAAGATACTTCAACGCCCCAAACAAAGTAGGAATTGATCTTTCAAAATCGGGACTTAAAACAGCTTCAAAAGCCGATAAAGATACAGACTATATTCTTTCGTCTATATTTGATACACCGCTTCAAAGTGAATCTGTTGATACTGTACTCACCTGTTTTGCCCCTGTTGCCAAAGAAGAAATAGTCAGGATTCTAAAAGACAAAGGTCATTTCATTCTGGTACATCCAAACATCAGACACTTAAGCGAATTAAGAAGTGCTGTCTATGATACACCATATGATAACGAGGTAGAACCGATTGAAATCCCTGGCTTAAAACTTGTTAAGGAATATTCAATAGACTCCAAAGGAACACTGAATAACGAGCAGCTGATTGCCTTATTCAAGATGACTCCTTACTATCACACTACAAGTGATAAAGACAAAGAAAAACTTAACTCAATAAACGAGTTAAGCGTAACCTTCGATTTCATTATTTCAATCTACGAAAAGTAACTGTTAAGAAAGGTAGAAACTGCGCCAGTCTGTAACAGTTTCTTTTGTTATGCCAAACTGGTCCATCAGATAATCTTCAATTGTGACATATCTGTCAAACACCGAGTACCATGCGCAGTCAAACAGTTCATCGCTGGTCTCATAGAAAAATCTGGAAAGTTTAAGGCCTGCTTCACTGTAGCCTTTTTCTTTATTTTTTGAAATATGTTCTTCTATTTCATCTTTGGCAATGACATTGTGGTACATATAATTGGCTTTACAGGTTTCATAATCACAACCCATAATCGCCATTATCAGCATAGAAATAACACCGGTCCTATCTTTACCGGCAAAGCAGTGGTAAAGAAATACTTCGTGTCTGTTCAAAGACTCCAGTACTTTGGAAACAGATTCGGTATTATAGGCGAATTCCATATATCCTCTGGAGAAGCCGACACGTGAATAATTAAAGTAACCTTCGGTCGCATTTCTGATTCTGTCTTCAAAAGAAGCAGGGTTCTGATATCTGTTCTCGGCTTTCTTGAATGGTTTAGCCAAAGGGCAAAGAACAATATCATAATTTCCTTCTTTGTCAGGTCTTAAAGAGGTTTCGTGTTCTCCCCTTAGATCATAGATTGTCTTAATTCCCAGGTTTTCCAGTTTCTTTAATTCCTCTAAAGAAACATCAGATAGTTCTCCGCTTCTGAATATCATATCCTGTCTTATTGTTCTTCCATCTTTTGTCTTGATGCCACCAAGCTGTCTGAAGTGGGCTATCGTCTTGAATTCTATTTCCATTGTGTTCACCTTTTTCTATTTAAGAATACAACAGAGCAAAGAAAAAAGGCTGCGTTCAGGCAGCCTTCAGTATTTTTTCAAAAATAATTAATAGTTTTCAGAAAGAACTTCGAAGTATGACTGTGGATGAGCACATACTGGACATACAACTGGAGCCTTCTTGCCATGGTGTACATAACCGCAGTTACGGCAGATCCAATTCTGTTCTTCTTCTTTTTCGAATGCTTTTCCGCCTTCGATATTAGCTAATAAAGCTCTGTATCTTTCTTCATGACGTTTTTCAATGTCACCAACCATTTTGAACTTAGCAGCGATTTCGTTGAAACCTTCTTCTTTTGCTTCTTCAGCCATTCTCTTGTACATTTCAGTCCATTCGCCATTTTCACCCATAGCAGCAGCTAACAGGTTTTCTTTAGTTGACTTAACTTCGCCACCTTCAAGATATTTGAACCACATCTTAGCATGTTCTTTTTCGTTTCCTGCAGTTTCTTCAAAGATTGCAGCAATCTGTTCGAAACCTTCTTTTTTAGCCTTAGAAGCGAAGTATGTATACTTGTTTCTTGCCTGAGATTCACCAGCAAATGCTTCCATTAAATTCTTTTCAGTTTTAGTTCCCTTTAATTCCATTTTACGGTCTCCTTTTATATTTTTATTATATATTCATTTTCAGTTAGTTATGGCTAATTTGCTTCAATTTCAAAATAGAATTTAGAATATTCTCCAGGTTCGGATTCTACACCATAGCTGAATCCGTGTTTAACAAGAATATCCTTCGAGATAGCAAGTCCGATACCGCTTCCTACCTGGAATCGTTTGTGTTCCTTGTCAACTTTGTAATAACGTTCCCAGATCTGTTCTTTATCTTCTTCCTTTATTCCTGAACCGTTGTCATAGACATAGATGCGGTAAATCTTTTCCAGTTTTTCTGTACCCAGAACAATCTTCTTTTCTGATTTGTCATTGTAGTTTAACGCATTGTTGATGAAGTTATAGATTACCTGGGTAATACGTTTCTCATCCATTTCAGCTTTGAAGTCATCTTTTAAATCCAGCACAAATTCAACATCCTTCTGGTCACAGTATTTCTTGTACTGGTTATATACCGACTTCAGCATATCATTAACATTTACCTGTTCTTTGTTGAGTGATATTTCATCAGCTTCCATCTTTGAAAGGTCAATAAGATCGTTTACCAGAGTAGAAAGACGTTTGGCTTCATCAATGATGACATTGATGTTTTCTTTGGTATTCTCGGTTTCAATATCTCTGATCATTTCACCATACCCGACAATCATGGTCAGAGGCGTTCTAAGGTCGTGAGATACATTGGCAAGCAGTTCTTTCTTGAGCCTGTCTGCCTTCTTTATCTGTTCGTTAGCTTCTTTAAGATTTTCATTCAGTTCTCTGAATTCTCTGGTTGATGTCTTAATGATTTCACCACTGTAGTTGCCCTGAGGCAGATCCTTAACCTTGCTGGAGATTTCCTTCACCGGCCTGAATACAACCTTGGAGAAAACAATGCCCAGAACAATGGTTGCGATGATAACGATTGTAGCGATAAACATGTACTGTGCCTGAAGCGTTCCAACAGTTGCGTTTAATGGCGTGACCATTGTGCTAACAAGGATAAGCACATCAGAAGCATTGACGCTTACGGTCTTGCCGTAGATGAAGATATCCATCGGTTCCTTGCTTTCAGGCATCATGAATTTATAATTGTTAATCAGTTTCTCGCCGCCTTCAGAATCAACTTCATTCTTAAGTTGGACAATCATATTGTCATCAAGTCTGTTCAAAGCACACATACCGTTTCTGACATTTCCCATGATGCTGACTTCATCAGACACTATACGTACACATACTTCATTGGAAAGTGAATATGTTTCCACCATGGTATCAAGTTCATCTGATTCGATCTGTACGGCTATTTCGTTGGTTGTGTTTTCCAGCAGTTTAACCTTATTTTTGATATAGAAATCCTCAAGATAAAAAGTCTGGAATACATAGATAAGTCCCAGCACAAAAAGAGCAAAGGCAACCAGTGCAATAATAGTTTTAAAAGTAATACTAAATTTCTTTTTCAAAGCGGTAACCTACACCTCTGATAGTCGTAATATACTTTCCGTATTCACCGATATCTTTTCTTAAAAGCTTCATATGAGTATCCAGAGTTCTCTCATCTGATTCATAATAATAACCCCAAACCTTGGAGATTATTGACTCTCTGGTCAAAGCATTACCTCTGTTTTTAACAAGATAAAGCAGAAGTTCATATTCCTTATTTGCCAGATCAATTCTTTCTTCGCCTATAGTTACAAGATGAGCATTCTCATCAATGACCATTGTACCGATTTCAATACGTTCATTAATCTTGTTGTCTCTTTTTAGAATAACCCTGATTCTCATCATCAGTTCCTTTAAAGAGAACGGTTTAGTCACATAGTCTTCGCCACCGATGTCAAAACCATATACTCTGTCATATTCCTCGCCAAGTGCAGTCAGGAAAATACAGTGGACATCATCTTTGAGCTCCTTCATTTTCTTAAGTGTTTCAAAGCCATCCATCTCCGGCATCATGACGTCCAGTATTATTACATCATACTCATTGTTTTTGAAAAGCGTGATTGCTTCCTTTCCGTTTTTTGCAGCATCCGCTTCAAAACCTTCGTATTTTGCATATTTTGTGATCATTTCTCTGATCTTTTCTTCATCATCTACTACAAGTATTCTTGCCATATTTACATTTTATTAAATTTTTTGTGAAATTTATATGAAGAGTGCTATAATTAATAAGCGCTATTGGGGTATAGCCAAGCGGTAAGGCAACGGACTCTGAATCCGTCATTTCGAAGGTTCGAATCCTTCTACCCCAGCCATTAGAATACAAAATCTCCCATTTGGGAGATTTTTTGTATATTGACCAACACATAGACCATCAGATTATTTACAACAATTTATAAATAACTATAAACCTTTGTCAGATGTTAAGAATTCATATTTTTATCTTAGATTAATTATTTAAAAAAGCGATTATAGTCGAAATCTATAATCGCTTTTTTACTTATTTTGTAACAGTAATATCTATGCTATTTGTAGCTCCTGATCCATCAGTTGCTGTT
>DCHD01000056.1:0-141 GCA_002315565.1 Solobacterium sp. UBA1761
TACCGCCGCCAAGGTCGTATACCATTACTTTCTGTTCTTTGTCAGTCTTGTCAATACCGAATGCCAGTGCAGCAGCAGTAGGTTCGTTGATGATACGTTCTACTTCCAGACCTGCAATTTTACCTGCATCTTTTGTAGCCT
>DCHD01000056.1:158-22530 GCA_002315565.1 Solobacterium sp. UBA1761
GCCTGACGCTGAGCATCGTTGAAATATGCAGGAACAGTAATAACAGCCTTTGTTACTGGTTCACCAAGATAACCTTCAGCATAAGATTTCATATACTGAAGAATCATAGCTGAGATTTCCTGTGGAGTATATTTCTTGCCGTCGATTTCTACTTTTTCATTTGAACCCATTATTCTCTTAATAGACTGAATAGAGTTAGGGTTTGTAACTACCTGACGCTTAGCAGCATCACCGACGATTCTTTCAGTATCTTTGAATGCTACTACTGATGGAGTAGTTCTGTTACCTTCTGGATTTGTAATAACCTTTGCTTCGCCGCTTTCCATAACAGCTACGCATGAGTTTGTTGTACCTAAGTCAATACCTATAATTTTTGCCATAATTTTTAATCTCCTTTATATTTATTCACTGACCTTTACCATACTGGCTCTGAGTATGCGGTCTTTAAGGACATAGCCTTTCTGCAGAACCTCGATTACCATACCAGGTTCTACACCTTCTTTTTTCTCCATCATGATTGCCTGATGAAAGTTTGGATCAAACGGTTTATTAAGACATTCAATCTCATTTACACCTTCATTTTTAAGTGCGATAACCAGCTGATCATAAATCATTCTCACTCCGTCATAGAAGCCTTTAGCATCTTCAGGAGCTTCTACACTTAGTGCTCTTTCCAGGTTGTCAATAACCGGAAGGATTTCTGTTGCGAATGACTGAATACGATACTTTCTTGTACTCTCTGCTTCAGCACTTAGTCTTTTCTTCAGATTTTCTGTATCAGCATATGCTTTGGCATATTCATTCTTCAGTCTGTTTACTTCTTCAACCAGCTTAATGTTGTCTTCAGCAAGTTTCTTAAGTTCATCGTTTTTCTTATCTTTTTTCTTTTCTGGTTTAACTTCTTCAGTCACTTTTTCTTCTTCTATCTTCTTTTCTTCTTTCATGTGACCTCCTATTTATACATATCTTCTATTTCCTTTGCGATAAAATCGAGCAGTGAAACAACTTTACCGTATTCCATACGTTTAGGTCCAACAACCATCAGCTTGGCATTGTCTTCGCTGTTTAGTTTTATCTCGGATGAGATGATTGCCAGATCATCTTTCCAGACAAGCTCAGTTCCTCTTGGTGTAATCGCAAATGCATCGTTTACTTCATGGCTTGCCAGTTTCTTGAACAGATTGGTATCGTCGAAATATCTGACGATTTCTTTAAGTTTTTCAATATCTGAATATTCCGGCTGATACATCAGATTTGACTTTCCTTCAAAGTAGAGCGTATCGCTTGCAAACTTTACAAAGGCACTTAAGAATGCGTTATAGAGCATTTCGTGTCTTTTTACTGTCTGAGTCAGTATCGGCTTCAGGGATTCAAGTTTAATCGACAAGTCTCTGATTTTTGTACCCTTAAGTCTGTCATTTAGTATTTCTACACAGTTTTCAATATCTTCTGATGTGACATTTTCCTTAAAGTTGAAAGTCTTGTTTTCGGTATATCCGGTGTTTGTGATAAATACACATACGGCAGTCTTGTCATCAATTGGGAATACCTTAAGATGTTCAAGTTCCTGACTACCGGCACTTGGTCCAAGCATACCTGAAGTCAAAGAAGTCATTTCAGAAATTACCTTGCAGGACTCTTTGATCGCATCTTCAATGTTCATGGTGTCTTTCTTGAAGATATTCGATATAGTGTATTTCACTTCATCATCAACATCTTTATTGAGAAGATGTTCACAATAGAACTGATATCCTTTACTGGAAGGAACTCTTCCTGCAGAAGTATGTGGCTTTTCAAGATAACCCATTGTTTCAAGCGATGCCATATCATTTCTGATAGTTGCGCTTGAATAGTCGATTCCATACTTTTCAACCAGTGTTTTTGAACCTACCGGTTCAGCTGTCTGAACAAATTCATCAATGATTGCTTTTAGAATTTCAATCATTCTGGCAGTTAACATCACATACCTCCTTTAGCACTCTAACTCTAATGCTGCTAAAATTATAGAATAAAAAATTAGCACTTGTCAACTAACTGTGCTAATTCTGTTTTACCTATTTTCTGGTGAGTCTTTCTATAACGGATTTGGCTATTTCTTCAGGTATGAATTTTGAAATATCACCGTTGAAAGATGCTACTTCCTTGGCTATTGAACTTGAAAGGAATGAGTATTCAGGTTTGGCAACAAGGAAAAAAGTTTCAATCTCACTATCAAGCTGCATATTGCCTGTTGCCTGTGCAAGTTCATATTCATAATCTGCTACTGCTCTTATACCTCTTAAGAGTCCTTTACAGCCAAGTTTCTTTGTATAATTCACTGTAAGACCCTCACCGACTACAACTTTTACATTTGGATAATTCCTTATGCACTTTTCAATCATTTCTTTTCTTTCGCTCTCTGTAAATGTGCAGTTCTTTTTAGGATTTTTCATAATCGCAACAATTACTTCGTCAAAACAGCCTGCAGCTCTGGTGATTACGTCAAGATGACCTACAGTAATCGGATCAAACGTTCCAGGATACATTACTTTCATATACTATTCCCCTTTTCTTAAGTACAGCAGTTTGTTTATGCCGTACTTCTTTTCTTTATATATACCTAATCCATCTACTTGATTAAGCGTAACATCTTTTCTTACTTCAACCACTATTGTGCCACTATCTTTTAAAAGTTTCTTTTCAACAATTATCTTCAGCAGTTCTTCATAATTTTCAAAAGCATATGGCGGATCAATATAGATAAAGTCAAACACTTTATCAACTCTTTCAAGGCAGTCTTTCCAGTCCAGATTATAAAGCTGTCTGATTTCTTTAAACTTATCAAGATTGGATTTGATGATTCTGCAGGCATCCTTGCTTGAATCATTGAAAATGACATCTTCTGCACCTCTTGAAAGAGCTTCAATGCCTATTGCTCCAGAACCGGAAAACAGGTCAAGTACAACACATCCTTCAACATTAATACTTGAAAACAGTGCTTCCTTTACCATGTCTTTGGTAGGCCTTGTATTCATACCTTCAAGAGTTTCAAGATTACTTCTCTTGTATTTGCCTGCTATCACTCTCATTTTCTTTCGCCTTCAGTTCTGCATAACATAAGCCAAGTGCCATAAACGCACATAGAGTTGATGAACCACCACTTGAAACAATAAGAAGCGGAACACCTGTTAAAGGTATAAGACTTGAAACACCGCCAACATTCAGCACAAAGTGCATGAAGAAATAGACAAATGATCCAAGATAGATAATCTTATGATGAAGATGTTTAGTTTTGAATGCATTGAATATCAGAATCAACATAATTGCCATATAGAACAAAGCTATAACCAAAAAACCGACAAAACCGATTTCTTCAATAATAACAGCAACGATAAAGTCACTGGATGGATTCGGGAAGTTCATGAATTTATGGATAGACTGACCATAACCTACGCCAAACAGGCCTCCGTTAGCCATTGCAGTCAAAGACATAACCAGATGGTATCCGCTTGCGTACTGATCACTGAACGGATTAGCACTTGAGGTAATTCTGGCAATCTTATAACTTGATGTATGTTCGCTTAAGAATTCATTTACCTGCGGAAGCATTAGTACTACAACAAAGCCAATCAGAAAAAGAAGCATTACACTCATCCAGTTATGGATTTTGTTAAAGAGCCTGTTCTTGTAGTAAACAATATAAAGCATACAGAAGACCATACCGAGCAGTATAAGTGCTGTACCCATGTCGTTCTGCACTTCAAGAATAATCAGAATAAGCACGCCTTCATATATGGCGAATGATTTGAATGTCTTCAGTAAATCGTAACGAGGATTGCTGTTGAACATCTTTGCACAGAGCATTATCGAAAATACTTTTGCAAGTTCAGATGGCTGGAATGTAAGTGAACCGTTACCTATCCAGGCATGTGCGCCGTTTCTGGAATTAAACAGAAGCGGAACAAAAAGAAGTCCGGCTACAACAATACAGAGATACTGGTAAAAAGAATACTTGATTTTTAACCACTGGTATCTTGAAGCAAAGAAAAAGACAACAGCAGAAACAGTAATGATTTCAAGTTGTTTTACGATTGCTTTTACAAGAGCATCGGTGTCTCCGACATTGTTTCCAAGATCCGCAGAAACAATCATCAAAGAACTGAGAACTGTCAGTATTATCAGACATATAAGCAAGAGCCTTGAACTTCTTTTAACCATATATCTATTCTAACATTTGATGTATAATTTAGAGGATGAAAATAAATAACGATACAATCATCAAAGATGATAACCCACTTATTCGTGTACAGAGCGAGGATGTAAAAATCCCCCTTTCAAATACTGATAAAGCGCTTCTTAACAAGATGCTTAAATATGTACTCGACTCTACCGATGAAAAAAAGGCTGAAAAGTACAATTTAAGACCTGCCGTAGGCATCAGCGCCATTCAGATTGGCATACCTAAAAAACTTACAGCAATTGCTTTAAAGAATGAAAATGATGAAATAATCTGTCAGTATGCGCTGGCAAATCCTAAGATCATTTCTGAATCAGTTGAAAAGACTTACCTTTCATGCGGTGAAGGCTGTCTTTCAGTGCCTGAAGAACATCAGGGATATATTTACCGTGCCAACAGAATCAGAGTTAAAGCCTACGATGCTTTAAAAGATGAAGAAGTTGAACTGAAGCTGTCCGGTTATCTGGCAGTAGTTTTCCAGCATGAACTTGATCATTTCAAGGGCGTACTCTTCTATGATCACATTGACAAAAAAGAACCATTCAAGAAACTTGATGGTGCTTTGGTTATTGAATAGTTATTGAATTAAAGATTTTTTAGTTTTATACTGAATATAGCAACAAAAGAGAAAATAATTGAGGGTTTATGACAGAAAAAAATAGTATTAATCGTGTTTATAATGGTGCTAATTACGATCCGAAAAACGATACTTTAATCTACGCTTTAGGCGGACTTGAAGAAGTCGGTAAAAATATGTACTGCTTTGAGCATGACGATGAAATCATCATCGTTGATGCCGGTGTTAAATTTCCAGATGATGAACTGCTTGGAGTTGATTACGTAATTCCAGACTATACACATCTGATCAAAAACAAGGATAAAATCAAGGCACTTATTATCACCCATGGCCATGAAGACCATATCGGTGGTATTCCTTTCCTTTTACTTGCCTGCCCTATCAAAAATATCTATGCCCCACGTTTTGCCAAGGCGCTGATTGAAAAGAAACTGCAGGAAAGAAGAAAGCTTTCAAGCTTTACCGTTACAGAAATCAACGAAAATTCATCAATTGTAACTGAACATTTTAAAGTCGGTTTTATTGATACTACACATTCAATCCCTGATTCACTTGCAGTAATGATCAATACTCCTAACGGAAGAATCGTTGAAACAGGCGACTTTAAATTTGATCTTACACCGGTCGGCAAGAATGCAAACTATCAGAAGATGGCATATTGTGGAGCTACCGATATCTCACTTCTTATGTCTGATTCAACAAATGCCGAAGTTGAAGGTTTCTCAATATCTGAAAAACAGGTTTCTGATTCCATCAATGAAATAGTATCCAAGACTAAAGGCAGACTGCTTATTTCAACATTCGCCTCTAATGTCAACAGACTGAATCAGATTATCGAATCAGCACATCTTAATGGCAGAAAGATTGCTGTTCTTGGACGTTCAATGGAAAATGTCGTTGAGATAGGACGAAATCTTGGTTTCATCAATGTATCTGAAGATACCTTTGTCACAAATGAAATGATCAATACCATTCCTGCTGAAAAGATGTGCATTATCTGTACTGGTTCACAGGGTGAAGCAATGGCAGCTCTGTCAAGAATCGCCAATGGTACTCATAAATATGTATCGGTAATGCCTGGTGATACAATTGTCTTTTCAAGTAATCCGATACCTGGAAATGCTATTTCCGTATCAGGCACAATCAATCAACTGGTAAGAAAAGGTGCAAAAGTAATCGTCAACTCTACCCTTACTTCCCTTCATACTACAGGACACGCTTCAAAAGAAGAAGAAAAACTGATGATTCAGCTTATCAAACCAAAGTATTTTATGCCTGTACATGGTGAATACAAGATGCTTAAACTTCATGCCCAGTCAGCACAGGAATGCGGTGTTCCTGAAGAAAACTGCTTTATATGTGCAAACGGTGATGCTCTTGTACTTTCAAAGGGTGAAGTATACAGATCAAATGTCCGTATTCAGACTGATGCAATCTATGTAGATGGAAATGATATATCCGGTCTTTCTACAACAGTTATTAAAGACAGAAAGATTCTGGCTGATAATGGCATGGTTGCAGTTATTGTATGCATCGATTCAAGAAAGAACAAAATTCTTGTCAAACCTGGTATTGTCTCAAGAGGATTCATTTATCTCAAAGAGAATCAGGCCATCATCAAAGAAGCTGAATCACTGGTATATGAAGCATTAAGAAATACTATGAAAGGTAAAGCAACATTCGGTGATCTTAAAAACTGTGTAAGAAATACGCTTGAGCCTTATCTCTATGAAAAAACAAACCGAAATCCAATTGTAATTCCGGTTATATTGAACAAAATACCAAAAGAGAATCAGTATTAACTGATTCTCTTTTTCTGTTATACAAGTCTATCAAACAGTCTGTAGATTGCTTTGTTCTTCTTTCTTGGAAGAGACAGGCATTCATCAATAGGCATAGAAGATATTTCGCCATTATGCAGGATAACGCAGTGTCCACCAACACCTTCAGTTAAAAGGTCCACAGCTTTTTCGCCCATTCTTGAAGCAAGAACACGGTCATTAGGAGATGGAGAACCTCCACGCTGAATATGGCCAAGGATAGTTGATCTTCCATCAAATTCAGTATTTTCAGAAATCTTTCCGGCAAGTGCATGACTGTCACAAAGTTTTTCAGAAACAATGATGATCGCATGGTTTTTACCACGGTTACCTAAGAATTTAAGCTTTTCCATAATCTGTTCTTCATCATATCCTGTTTCTGGAGTTACAACGATTTCCGCACCGCAGGAAATAGCAGACAGAACAGCAAGGTCGCCACAGTGATTGCCCATAACTTCTACAACAGAAGCTCTGTGATGTGAACTTGATGTATCTCTAAGTTTATCGACACATTCAACAATAGTATTAAGTGCAGTATCAAAACCGATAGTAAGGTCTGTACCCTGAATATCATTATCGATAGTTCCAGGCAATGAAATAGTATTGATGCCAAGATCTGTCAGAGCTTTAGCGCCACGGTAAGAACCGTCTCCACCGATTACAACAAGAGCATCAATGTTGTTAGCTTTTAAAGATTCAACAGCCTTTTCTTGTACTTCAAGATTCTTGAATTCAGGAAGTCTTGCACTGCCAAGAATTGTACCGCCACGGGAAAGGATATCAGATACTGAACGTTTTGTGAATGTCTCAAAATTGCCTTCACATAATCCTTTATAGCCATCATGGATACCAACTACTTCAATGCCATTTGCAATTGCAGTTCTTGTTACTGCACGGATTGCAGCATTCATTCCAGGTGAATCTCCTCCACTTGTAAGTACTCCGATTTTTCTAATCATTTCATCCTCCTTTTATTGTTCCCGTTGAGAACAAATTTATCTGTAAGAATATCAATTCTTTCAATCAGTCTTTGTGCCTGAAGAGTTTCAGCTTTTCCGCTTTTCAGATATGTATAGTGTTCCATCAAACCTTTCATATCATAGTTGGATGTAAAGCAGGTAGTTAAACCGTTCTCCATTCGATAGTCAAGGATATTGAACAGCACATCATCTCTGGCAAATGTTGAAACAGATTCTGAACCGATGTCGTCAAGGAAGAGATATTCACACTTCTTCATCAGATTCATTGTATCTTCAAATTCACCATCAAGCAGCGTCACTGTTTTTCTAAGTTCGTTTACGAAGTCAATCGTTTTTACGAATGCAACCTTTTTTCCGCTTTTCACAAGCGAATTTGCCAGAGCCATAAACATATAGGTCTTTCCTGTTCCCATTGATCCATAGACATAAAGTCCCCTGTCTGACCTTCCCTGATATATCTCAAGGCATAAAGCACAGAGTTTCTTTACTTCATCATCAGGTAAAGTAATGTTTTCAAGAGTAAGATCATAATATCTGTCAGGAATATTGCTGTAGACATACATATCCTTTATGTTCTTTGTGGTTTCCAGGTTTTTCTTGAAAGGACAGTTTTCTATTCTTTCTATAAGACCTTCATCATATTCAAGTATGAGTCTTTGTCCCTGAGATTTCTGTGTACAGGTAAATAGACCATTGCAGTTTTCACATCTGTTCAAAGATTCTTCAACATGATGAAAAACACCAATATGGCTATTGTAGAATTCTATGTCCAGTCCGTTTTCTTTTAAGAAGTTTTCAGTATATCTGTTCATTTTCAGTTACGGTTTTTTAAGAATGTCTCAAGATTTGACATATCAACATCTCTGTTTGTTTCTTTATAGTCAGGCACTATGTCTCTGCCTGTATTATTGGTGTTTCTTGAACCCAGTCTAGCAAGTGCTTTCTGTCTTGTATCTACGTTGTTGCGGTGCAGATCACTGGCATCAGAATATAATATTTTTTCTATTATTCTGTTGTCGTATTTCTTGAGATGTACTTCAAGAAGTGTATTGATTACTACAGGATTAAGATTATAGGAATCAGAAAGTTTAAACAGGATCTTTCTGTCATATTCACTCACTTCCTTGCCATCCTGCAGATTCATCAGAAACAGTATACATGGTACAGCATATTCATCATCACCAAGTTTACGGTAGTCACTCTGCGAATACATGCACTTGTTTTTAAGCATCTTCAGATCGAACTCATTTGAATCACTTCTGATGATACTCGGAATATAGGTACGCATCTTATCTTTTGAGATGTTATAGATATCTGCCATTTCTGCAATAGCCTTCAGATTTTCAAGTGTACGGTATTTCTTCGGGAAAAGATTGTCGGATATATCTTTAAGGAAACCGTTGATGTCAAAGAATGAATCAATTCTGTAGGTTGAACTGTCTTTTCTTGGTTCAATATATGATTCGTTTTCTAAAGACCAGCTTTCAAGTACGGACGCATCAAGCTTGCTGGAAACATCTTTGAAACCACGGTGTGATACTGCTGTATCGGTCATATCAGCAAGTATTTCCTGATACAGCGGACCGCCACAGTTAAGTATGAAATTCCTTGAATATATATTGTTTCTGGTGAACTCATTCATCGATAGAGGTTTACATACAACAAAGATATATTCATCTGCCTCTTCTTTCTTTAAAGTCTTTATAAGACGATACTTGTTGAGTATTTCAAATGACTTTTCAAGTCTGTCAATTGACATGTTCATAACAGTGCAAAGACAGTTCAGTTCTTTTGTTTCAATAACAGCTGGTCCATATAACATATTCATATATAAGGCATAGGAATGGCTGCCGATTAAAGGACGATAAAAAAGCGATAAAGATTTTACTTCATCATTTGACAGTTCCTGACATTTTTCAATTCTGTAGAGATCTTTACCTAACATAATCCTTTTAAAAGTTTATCAATCTCACTGATAAAATCAGCGAAAGTACTTTTATTATATATTATTTTACTGGCTCTTTTTTCCTTTTCTTCCTTAGACATCTGGGCATTAATTCTCTCTTCTGCCTCACTTCTTGTATAACCTTTTTCAACGAGTCTTTCTATGGATGTTTCTTCATCGCACACTATTAGCCATGACTCATCAAAGAACCTGTCAAATCCGCTTTCAAAAAGTAAAGGTACCTCGCAGAAGAAAGGATCATGTTTATCCATTTCACTTAACATGATTTCTTTAATTGTTGGATGAAGTATATCTTCAAGTTCTTTCTTTCTTTCAGAATCAGAAAAGATGATTGCTGCAAGTTTCTTTTTATTGAGCTCTTCATCAAACGCATCAGGAAAATGCTCTTTTACAGTTTCATAAACTATAGAGCCATTTTTAAGCAGGTTTCTGTTTACTTCATCAAGATCCATAACGTAATATCCTTTGGATCTTATATATGCCGAAGCTATGCTTTTACCGGAAGCAATAGTACCGGTTATGGCTATTTTTGACATATCGGACAATAATAGGTCCCTCTGCCTGCTACTCTGATCTTCTTAATCTGACTGTTGCATTTTGGACAATACTCTTTTGTATGGACATTGAGTGACTGCTGAAATCTTCCTGTAACACCTAAAGAAGAAGTATATGAACGGATAGTGGTACCACCGGCTTCAATAGCTTCACTCAATATCTTTCTTGTTGCATCGATAATTGACTGCTTCTCTTTTAAAGATAATTTATCAGCTTCTTTCAGGGGATTAAGTTTAGCCATGAAACACACTTCATCAGCATAGATATTACCGATACCGGCAACAAAATCCTGTCTTAAAAGAACCTGTTTAATCGGCTGCTTAAGTTTCTTCATAAATGACTTAACATATTCAATATTGAATTCATCTGAAAAAGGTTCAGGTCCAAGATCTTTGAATACTTTATAATCACCTAACGGCATAAGTTCCATACGACCGAACTTTCTAACATCGTGATATCTTAACTCCATGCCATCATCGAGTCTGAAAATCACATGAGTATGTTTATCTCTTGGTGTATCAGAAGGAAGAATATAGTATTTTCCTTCCATTCTCAAATGTGAAACAAGAGTAATATCATCCATTTCAAAAAGCAGATACTTTCCCCTTCTTTTGAAATTGCGAAAAGACTGACCTTTCAGCCTTTCGATAAATTCTCTGTTATCACAGTCGACGATATTGGAATAAAGAATCTCAATATCTGAAATCTTTCTGTCTTTTATTCTTGACTCGAGAGTTCTGACAACCGTTTCAACTTCTGGAAGTTCAGGCATTATTTTGACTCCATCCAGTTTTTGCCGCTGGCAAATGATACATCAAGGTTTGCAGCCATCTTATAGGCAGATGACATGCATTCTTTAATCAGCGATTTCATAATATCCATTTCTTCTTCTGGGACATTGAAAATAAGTTCGTCATGAACCTGCAACAGCATTCTTGACTTCAGATTTCTTTCCCTTATGGCTTTGCTTACTTTGAGCATAGCCAGTTTGATTATATCGGCTGCAGAACCCTGAATGGTTGAGTTCATGGCGGCACGTTTTCCAAATTCTCTGACCATGAAATTCTTGTCATTTATCTCATTGATATATCTTCTTCGGTTAAGAATAGTTTTTACATAACCGTTGTCTTTACAGAACTGTATCTGTTCATCAAGATAAGTCTTGATATTGGGATAAGTAATAAAATAATCATCGATGAACTTCTTCGCATCAGCAAATGAAAGTGATGTCTGATTAGCAAGACCAAAATCAGATATTCCGTATACAACTCCGAAATTGACTGCTTTTGCATGTCTTCTGACTAGATCAGTTACATCTTCTTTATTGACTTTAAAGACATCCATTGCAGTCTTGGTATGAATATCAATACCGGAATTGAATGCTTCTATCATCTTGGATTCGTCAGCTAAAGATGCCAGAACTCTCAGTTCAATCTGTGAATAGTCACTGGAAACAAGGTATGAATTGTCATCAGGAACAAAGGCACTTCTTATTTCTTTGCCCTCTTCATTTCTTACCGATATATTCTGCAGATTTGGATCATAGCTTGAAAGTCTGCCTGTTGCGACAATAGTCTGTGAATAGATAGTATGAATCCTTGAATCATCACCAATAAAACGCTGAAGTCCTTCAGCATATGAAGAATACAGTTTAGTATATTTACGGTAATCAAGTATTTTATCTATTACCGGATGATACTTCCTCAGTTTTTCCAGTATTTCAGCATTTGTGGAGCCCTTCTTTAAATCTGGAAGATCTAGTTTATGGAATAACACATCAGATAACTGTTTAGGTGAATTGATGTTGAATACTTCATCAGACAATACATAGATATCTTTTTCAAGTTCATTAAGTTTGCTCAGTGTTCTTTCAGCGATATCTTTAAGAACATTATTGTCTACTCTGATACCTTCTTTTTCCATTTCATAAAGAACTCTGGTCAATGGCAGTTCTACATCACAATATAGATATTCCATATCGTATTTCTTTATTTCTTCTTTGACTTTTGTATAGACATTGTAAAGAGACACAGAGATATCAGAAACATATCTGAGTTCTTCATTATGATCAGCAATCAGAGGCTTTTTTTCAGTTCCGTAAAGCTCTTTCAGCGTCAATTCAACATAATAGCCATATGCACGTAAAATACTGTCCAGCTCATTATTATTGTTGTTTACAAGATATGCCATCAGAAGAACATCATCAGCACCATTGATTTCAATACCACCAAAATTAAGAGTGTGATATATCTGTTTAAGGTCATATACGCATTTCTTCTTATCTGAAGCGATAAACTCAAGTGTATCTTTATCCTTCAGAAGATTTGCAAATGAGATATATTCACTTCCCTTGCTGTTTGTAAAAGAAACGCCGATTATCTTGCGTCCATAATATGTGAAATCATTTGCAAGTATATGAATATATGGTTCTTCATATAATTCTTTAGAAATATGATCTGTTTCTTTAATCGAAAGAACTTCTCTATCGGTTTTCTTTGAAGCATTCACTGTTTTAATAAGTGAAAACATCTCGTACTTTTTAAGAAATTCATTACGGGTATCATAATTGATGTTGAGTCTGAAATTCTCCAGACCTTCATTAATTACCACATCAGTCTTGATGGTAGCAAGTCTCTTTGAGATAAAACATGATTCTTTACCATTAATAAGCTTCTCCTGAAGTTTACCTTTAATGGCATCAATATTTTCATATATGCCTTCACAGCTGTTATAGTCATTAAGCAGTTTTACAGCAGTCTTTTCACCTATGCCGTCTACGCCATGAATATTGTCACTTGAATCTCCAGCAAGTCCTTTGAATTCTATAATCTGGAATGGTTTAAGCTGATAATCTTCATACAGCTGTTTTTCATCATAACGAACAATATCAGACATGCCCTTTTTCATCATATAGACACTTGTTGAATTATCAATAAGCTGAAGAAGATCGTGATCACTAGAAAAAATACATGTTTCAAAATCATATTTCTTGGCCAGCGATCCGATTATATCATCGGCTTCAATATCATCAAGCTCCAAAAAACGGATATTTGAGGCAGTCAGAAAATCTCTTACCAGTTCAAACTGAGGTACAAGCTCATCAGGAGCAGGTTTTCTGCCTCCTTTATAGTCTTCCGCAATCTCATGTCTGAATGTATGTTTTCCTTTATCAAAAGCAACCACACAGTAATCAGGTTTGATCAGCGTAATCGCTTTGTCTATCATATTGGAAAAAGCATATACAGCATTAGTGTATACGCCAAAAGAGGTCTTCATCATACTGCCGTAGCAGGTAGCATAATAGCCTCTGAAAAGTACTGAGTTTCCGTCAATTAGTAAAAGTTTCATTCTTCTGATGCGATTGATTCCAGAACTGCAAGATTATCCTTCATGATAGACAGATAATCTTTACTGTCGTTTAACTGTGAAGAAGTAAGAGAAGAAATATTGGAAAGATTGATTCTCTTTAAACTGAGTTCTTCCTTAAGTTCTTCATAAAGCGTTTCGAGCTGTTCTGGCATATTTGGTTCATAGACAATGTACTTGACACCATCATCTATTATTTTCTGTTTGATGATTTCCAACTGTTCATCGCTAGGAATTGCCCCGTATTTAGACAGGCATATAGGATATACCTGGAATCCATAAGCTTTCTGCCATGTACCAAATGAATTGGACATAGATACAAAACTGATGGTCTTTCCTTCGTTTCTCAGTTCTGTTGCCAGAGCCTGATATGATGCATCGAGTGAAATAAGATCACTTTCAAGCGCATTATAGTTAGCAGTAAAATAATCGGACTGTTCTACATAATTACTCTGAAGTGTCGTATAGACATCCTTTGCCATTGACAACATGCCGATAGGATCCAGCCACAGGTAAAGGTCAGATGAAAGTGTATCAATTTCTTCAAATGATTCTCCTTCATAGTACGGACCTTCAATATAGGTAGCCTGTCCATTGACATAAACAAGTGAATAACGTTTGAAGTCATAGATGGCATTCAGTGTAGAAAGATCAACATCGGATACTTCACTTTCCTTTATTTCTTCAGAATAAAGATCCATATACGGTTCAAGATTTCCGATATGGAAAAAGAACAGTGAATTTTCAAGAATCTCCTGGTAATTGTCGACAACAGTTGCCATCTGAACCATTGAGTTGTTCTGAATTGAAATTGATTCTATTTTGTTGCCACCTATTCTATTTAAAAGATAACCAACAGGATAGATGGTATATGTCATGTATTTTTTAGTTGCAGCACATGATGTCAGCATCAGTACGCACATAAGTGTCAAAAGTGTTCTTCTTATAAATTTCATAATGTAATTATACTATTTAAGCTGATACTTCGCGAAATAGATAGGTTGTCCAAGTTCCATGAATTTCTGCTGATAGGCAGTCATCGGTTCACCATATTTTCTTGAATCATAGTCTCTGTCTATTTCAACAAGTTCAAACTTTGATTCACCAAAGTATTCAAGAGAATCTTCAAAGAAGTCATGGTTATCGGTCTTGTATACCAGATCACCGCTTTCTTTAAGAATCTCTGCATATTTTTCAAGATATGTTTTATAGGTAAGTCTTCTTTTGTGATGAGCTTTTTTAGGCCAAGGATCAGAGAAATGAAGATATATTCTGTCAATACTCTTCAAAGGGAATACATCAAGAAGATTATCTGCGTTTACAAGCATGATTACGATATTTTTAAGCTCATTGTCACGGGCTTTCTTGATTGCACGGGCAACACAGGTTTCATCTTTTTCCAAACCTATCCAATAAATTTCTGGATGCTGTTTTGCTGATTCAACAATAAAATCACCCATTCCCATACCAATCTCAAGATAAACCGGAAGATCGGTTACAGGTAATGTGTCACTAAGATATTCTTTTTCATTATCGAGAAATGGTCTTACCCATTTCTTTTTTCTCATTCTCATTTATTTCTCCAGATAATATGCGTAGTATTCATCAAATGTCAGACCGGATTCTTTAATCTTTGTTGCTTCATCACCAACGTATCTGACCTGCCATGCTTCACCTTTATATAAAGTTACATCTTTCTTTTCATCAGTATATCTGATGATGAAACCGTACTTGTCACAGTTATCCGCCATCCACTTGGCTTCATCAGTATACTGGAAAGTATCGAAATTGCTTCCTTCGGATATGATGTCAATTGCCAAACCTGTCTGATGTTCAGAATGTCCGGGACGTGCACTATAGGTATCAACCACATTCTGAGGATCAATAGTCAGAAATCTGTTATATGAATCATACTGAAGCTGCCAGTTTCTGTATGCTGAATTTATGGAAAGGTCAAGCCCTTCTTCAAGACCGTCTTCATACATACGGATATAAGCTTCATAGCATTCTTTTCTCAGTTTCAAAGAATACTTGGTATACTTCTTATCAACTTCCACCAGATCATCTGGTTCATAGTTTTTATCAAGTGTATAGAATTTGTTTACAAGCACCAGATAATTCTTTGATGTATCAGCAGCTATCTCTTTTGAATACTGCTCATAGCACGACAAAGAATTTACTGCTTCTACCAGTGTCCTTAAATTCATGTATTTTCCATAGAATTCAAGGTATTCACTGGTTTTTTCAAGAATAAAGTAAGGGTCTTTGGATATAATCAGAATTTTCTCAAAGTTTTCATCATTGACGATATTCTCATTAACAAGATAGAAAAGATATTCATCATTGAAGTCGTTTCTGAACTTCAGATATTCATCAAGATTTTCTTCTTTAAACTGTTTGTTTGTCACGAGATTTATCAGTGTCTCATTGTATCCTTTCAGAAACAGGTCTCTGTTTTCTTCACTCAGCGTATTGATGGCAGCAATTTCTTCATCAGAATAACCGAGTTTAGAAAACTTGTAGTCCTTTGAACAGCCACACATGATTAAAAGTATAAACAATGAAACAACAATCTTTTTCATACCTATTTATTATAAAACAAAGGGGCGATATTTCGCCCCTTAATAATTAGTGTTTTTTACCGAAGAATCTTTTTTCGCCGTGTGTTTCTTCTTTAGCTTCTTTTGGTTCTTCTTTTTTCTCTTTAGGTTCTTTTTCTGCCTTTTCAGGTTTTGGAAGAAGATCCTTGGCACTTACTGAAGCACCCTTTTCATTTACTTCAGTAACGATAACTTTTACAATGTCACCAATCTTCAGTGCATCTTCAACTTTATCAAGTCTTTCATGAGTTATCTTTGAGATATGCAATAGAGCATCCTGGCCTTTGAACAGTTCAACGAATGCACCGAACTTTTCAATTCTTACAACTTTAGCATCATAGATATCACCGACTTTAGCTTCTCTGGTGATGTCATCAATCATAGCCTTAGCCTTATTGATAGCTTCTTTTGAAGTATGGTAGATAATAACTTTACCATCATCATTGATGTCGATCTTAACCTGATCACATTCTTCAATAATCTGGTTGATCATCTTTCCGCTTGGGCCAATAACTTCTCTGATCTTGTCAGTAGGAATCATGAATGTAACCATCTTAGGTGCATATTCACTTACCTCAGGTCTTGGTTCAGCGATAGCTGTCTTCATGTTTTCAAGAATTTCAAGTCTGCCTTTATGAGCCTGAGCTAAAGCTTCCTTGAATACTTCTCTTGTGATACCCATACACTTGATATCCATCTGTAATGCAGTGATACCTTTTTCTGTACCGGCTACCTTGAAATCCATATCTCCATAATGGTCTTCCATACCCTGAATATCAGTCAGGATTGCATAATGGTCACCAGTAGTGATAAGACCCATAGCTACACCAGCTACAGGAGCCTTGATAGGAACACCGGCTGCCATTAATGACATAGTGCCAGCACAGATAGAAGCCTGTGAACTTGAACCATTAGATTCAACAACTTCAGCAACTGTTCTGATTGCATATGGGAATTCTTCTTCTGATGGTAATACCTGTTTTAAAGCTCTTTCACCAAGTGCACCATGACCGATTTCTCTTCTTCCAGGGTTGCCCATTCTACCAACTTCACCTACAGAATAAGGTGGGAAGTTGTAATGGTGCATGAATCTCTTTTCTTCTACTTCAGTCAGATCATCAATAATCTGATTGTCGCCTAATGGACCCAATGTAGTAACTGATAATACCTGAGTCTGTCCACGTGTGAACATTGCAGAACCATGAACTCTTGGAAGTAAGTCAACCTGTGAATCAAGAGGTCTGATTTCATCAAGTGCACGTCCATCAGGTCTGATATGTTCTTCAGAGATAAGTCTTCTTACTTCTTCAGCAACGATACCGGTGCAGTATTCCTGAGTCTGCTGCATCAGTTTAGCCTGTTCTTTTTCACTGTATTCGCCATTACCTTCGAAATGAGCTTTCCTTTCATCAGTAATCTTGTCGATTTCAGCATACTGTTCAAGTTTGCCCTTGATCTTTAATGCATCAACAAGTCTCTGTTTAGCATTGGCATCACAAAGTTCCTTAACAGCAGGATTGATTTCGTAAAGAACAACTTCCATCTTTTCTTTGCCGGCCTTGGCAATGATTTCTTCCTGGAAAGCACAAAGTTCCTTAACTTTTTCATGACCGAACATCAAAGCATCGAGCATCAGGTCTTCAGACACTTCTTTAGCACCTGCTTCAACCATGTCAAGAGCATATTTTGTTCCGGCAACAGTCAGATCAATAAGTGATTTTTCCATCTGTTCTACTGTTGGGTTTACAACGAATTCTCCATCAACGTAACCAACCTTAACACCAGCAACTGGTCCTTCGAATGGAATATTAGATACACATAATGCAAGTGAAGCACCTAATAATGCAGTCATTTCAGGTGACTTGTCATAGTCAACTGACAGTACTGTATTTACTACCTGTACTTCATTACGGAAACCTTCAGCAAATAAAGGTCTGATTGGACGGTCAATTAAACGTGCAGTTAAAGTAGCATGTTCACTTGGTCTTCCTTCTCTTCTTAAGAAACCTCCAGGAATCTTGCCTACTGAATATAACTTCTCTTCAAAACTTACAGTTAGAGGGAAGAAATCAGTATCTTTGGCAACATTGCTGGCAGTAGCAGCTGATAATACAACAGTATCATCATAACGAACTAGTACAGACCCCCCGGCCTGTTTAGCGATTTCCCCAGTCTCGACGCAGATATTTCGACCATAGAAATCAAAGTTGAATACTTGTTTCATCTTTTCTCCTTATAATTTTCAACTCAATAATTATAGCACTTATATATTTCAAATAAAAATAAATACTATAATAGAGAAAAGAGGTAAGCTTATGAAATACAGTTTTGAAAACGACTACTCCGAAGGAGCATGTAAAGAAATATTAGAAGCATTGATCAGACATAACTTTGAACAGAATACCGGATATGGCCTTGATGAACATTCTCTGAACGCTGAAAAGCTCATCAGAAAAGCCTGTGAACATGAAGACATTGATGTTCATTTTATTACCGGTGGTACACCATGCAATGTATTGGCCATGAATCTTTTAAAGCCATATGAAGCGGTAATATGTGCCGATACCGGACATATCAACGTCCATGAAACAGGAGCAGTTGAGCACGTAGGTAAAAAGATTCTGTCTATACCTAACAAAGAAGGAAAAATAACCCCTGAACAGATAGAAGAAACAGTAAAGAAACATACCGATGAACATATGGTTCTTCCTAGACTTGTCTTTATAGCTCAGGCCAGCGAACTTGGTACAACATATACAATTGATGAACTTCTGAAAATCAGAGAAGTCTGTGACAGATACAATCTCTATCTGTATATTGATGGCGCAAGACTTGGCAGTGCCCTTGTTGCAGAAAACATGTCTTTAAAGACGATTGCTGATATTGCGGATTTATTCTATATCGGAGGCACAAAGAACGGTGCATTCATCGGTGAAGCAATGTGCATTAAAAATCCTTCACTTAAAGAGAATTTCCGCTACATCATCAAACAGAACTGTTCCATGTTGGCAAAAGGATTTGTCTGTGGTATTGAATTTGAAAAGTTCTTTGAATCAGACCTTTATTTCCGTCTGGCTCAAAACGCCAATGCCGGCGCAAATGAATTAAGACAGATACTCTTTGACCATAATATCCCTGAATATGTGCATTCAAAAACAAATCAGATATTTGCAATTATTGAAGATTCACTCATTGAAGAAATCCAGAAAGAATTCAAAATTCAGATCTGGAACAAATTCGATGAAAACCATTCAATTGTCAGATTTGTAACTTCCTGGAACATCAGTGAACAGAATCTGGTTGATTTCAGAAATTACCTGGATTCAATCATCGCAAAGTAAAACTTCCTTAACGGAAGTTTTTTTAGAATAATTCTTTTACTTTCTTCAGATATTCTCTTATTGGCAAATGCTGCGGACAGATACCTTCACATGCACCACATTCAAGACAGTCATCAGGTTTTGCAGATTTTTCAAACTGTTTATTGAATCTTTCTTTCTTTGATTCATCTATACCAAACTGCATTGCACCATCAAGATTTGAGAAGTACTTGGAGATAGGAATTTCCTGAGGACAGACCTTTGCACAGTAATTGCAGCCTGTACATCCAGTAATAGGAAGGCTTTCATGCGCAATTCTCGCCCTATCAACAATCTCTTTCTCTTCATCTGAGAGACCATTATAGTCTTTCATATATGAAGTATTGTCAGTCATCTGTTCAATATTTGACATTCCAGAAAGTACAGTCATAACCCCATCAAGTGATGCGGCAAATCTGATAGCCCATGAAGAGTAGCTTCTTTTTTCTTTATATGAATCAAATACTTCTTTAACTTTAGGGTTAGGATCAGAAAGCCTTCCACCTTTTACAGGTTCCATAATAATGACAGGCTTGTTATGCTTTTTTGCAACTTCATAGTTTTTTCTTGATTCAACACGCGGATTATTCCAGTCGGCATAGTTTATCTGCAACTGTACAAATTCAATATCCGGATGTTTATTCAGAAGATTGTCAAGTTCATCAGGTTTTCCATGGAATGAGAATCCATAGTGTTTAATCTTGCCCTGCTCTTTGAATTCTTTAACCAAAGACCATACATCTAATTTATCAGCAGCTTCATAAAACTGCGGTTCAAGACAATGAATCAGATAGTAATCAAAATATTGAGCATTTGTTCTTTTTAATGATTCTTCAAACTGTTTTCGACAGTCATCCTGGCAGGTAATGTTCTTATCCCAGAAAGCAAGTTTACTCGTCAGGAAGTATGAATCTCTTGGGTATCTTTCAACAAGAATCTTCCTTGCAGCATCTTCGCTTCCTTCATATACCCAGGCAGTATCGAAGTAATTGAAGCCGGATTCAATAAACATATCAACCATTTTCTTTGATTGTTCTATGTCAATTTTGTTATCAGCCAATCTAGGTAGTCTCATTAATCCAAAACCAAGTTTTTTAATTTCCATCTGCTGTCCTTTCATAGGCATCTCTTAACTGCCCGTTTTCAAGTGTAATAACTCCACAGTATTTAAATCCTTTGCGTTTTACGGCATTGGCCATTGGATAATTGTCTTTGTGTGTGTCAATACGGATGTGTCTTATTCTTGTCAGACAGTAATCAATGATTATGTCCATAGTCTTAGACACTTTACCGCTTGCTGCAGTACGATGAATAACACCATATTCACTTTCTTCAAGCCATTTTCCATCTATCACTGCATAGGTTGGATCAGGAGCAATATAGAAAGCAAAAGTTCCGATTATGTCACTATCTTCATCTAAGACAACATAACTTCCGCCCTTATCTATATCACTTCTTATTTTGTCTTTTACACCGTCTTCATCATTCCACTGTTCAAGATTGCCATGTGCTCTCATAAAGAGAACAGCATTATCGATAATCCTGTATACAGTATCAAGATCATTTACAGTTGTCTGTCTTATTCTGTACATATCAGTTAACAATCTTTGAGATATCTTCATCAAGGATTGCAACAAATCCTCTTAAGAAAGTTCTCAGTATTTCGCCAATCTTGGTTACATTGAACTTAGAATTGAAAATTCTCTTCATTCCAGAATATATTGCACAGGCATATGAGTAACCGATAAGATCAACTTCTTTTTCAAACATATCAACCGCATAATTCTGCTTTACTACTTTAATCAGAAGATCCTTATAGATTGCAATAATCCAGTCTCTTGTCTGCCATTCATTGATAAGCATTCTGAATTCTACCGGATATTTCTTATAGACATCTACCATTTTTTCAGCAAATTCATCAACAACTTTTCTTACATGATTGACATCGAATCTTACATCGTAGACTCTTGTTTCTTTTTCAATACGGATATTGGAAATATACCAGAGTACATTGTCAATCTCCTTTTTACAGTCCTTTGTAAGTTCATCATAGAGTTCTTCTTTAGATTTGTAGTAACGATAAAGATTACCGACAGTCATATCTGCAGTATCGGCAATAGTACGCATTGAAGCATTCATGAATCCTTTCTCTAAAAATTCATTCTTGCTGGCGATAATTATTCTGTTTCTTAATTCATCCTTTAATGTCTGTGCCATTGGTAAACCTCTGTTTACTTATATTCTAAACAATTGTGGTAGAATATTAAAGTTTAAGGAGAAAATTATGCCAAGAAAGAAAAAAGAAGAAACTGTAATTGAAGAAACAGTAAAAGCTGCTGAAGAAATCAATGAAGAATTACCAGCAATTGAAGAAACACCTGTTATTGAAGAACCGGTAATCGAAGAAAAAGAATGTTCATGCAAGAAAAAGCCTTGTACTCTGTCAATCGCACTTGCTTGTATCATTGTTATTCTGATTGGGGTTATCGCTTATCAGAACCTGATGCCTCATACCTATGATCTTAAGGAAATGTACGCTCTTGAAAATGAACAGTCATTAAAACTTCCTAATGCCTACTATATGGATGCAAATGGTAACATTCTGAAAAAAGAAGGCAATACAATCAACAACATAGGATACGTTGCATATGAAGCATATGGCGAAGAAGAATTCGAAAGTATGATAGCAATGTACATTGAATACGGTTATCCATTTGAAACTGTTGACATCAATGGCATCAATGCTTACAAGTATTCTGAATCAGATGGTGAAAATACTATTAACTACTATATGTTCTACTGCAATTCAAGTGTAGCAACTGTAATCCTACAGAACCTTGATGAAAGCATGGAACAGTCAATACTTTCACAGTTCAACTAAAAATAAGCCTCACGGCTTATTTTTTTCGGAGCTATTAAATTAATGGTGGAGT
>DCHD01000008.1 GCA_002315565.1 Solobacterium sp. UBA1761
TCTCACGAAACTGTCTAAAGACTTTGTAAAACGAGCTATTAAATAGCTCGTTTGTTGTATTTCTTTTAATTTTTATTTAATTGTTATTCTACCATCTGGTTCACTGTAGGCCGACAGATCTGAATTCAGTACTTTAACAATATAGTCAATCAGCACCTGAGAATACAGGGTCTGTGTTTTGATGACAGTGTTGTTGTCCTGGAACATTACCGCTGTACCCGATCCTCCATCAAGAAGCGTATAATCATTTCCTGCAAGAGTATAAGTCTTGTTCAGATCAATTGGTACATATTCACCATTTTCAAGAATTTCTACATTCTTGACTCTTCTGTTGCCGTTTACTCCTAACATGGCATCATTTTCATCAACATTGATATCTGTAGCAACCGAGGTATCAACGGTCAGTCTCATTCCAGAAATCTGCATGAACGATCCGTCTTCACCATATGCTTTACCGTCTTTTGTGTATTCTGATTTTACATTACGGTAGCTGTATTCAAGATAATCCACAAGTTCCTGGCCTGTTATTTCAATAACAGCAAGTTTGTTTTCAAATGGAGCTATTTCAATAAGATCGGCATAACTTACAGAGCCTTCAGGTACTCCCGCTCTGATTCCGCCACCGTTTATGAAGGCAATATCTGATTCACCATAGTATCTGAATGCATCTGCAAACAAATCGCCAACCGACATTTCTCTTGACCTTACCATTCTGACGCCATTTTCATCCGCAATTGGTAGAGCGCAGTTTGTCTTTGTAAGTTCTTTCAAAAGATCTGCTGAATATCTGTCAACCATTTCATTAAACAGTTCGGTGTTCTTGTCATTTACCGGTTCATAATTGCTGATAGTTGTTGCGTTGACTGTTCCGTTTGTACTTATGGTTATATAGCCGATGTTTGCAAGGCCTGTTCCACATGAAGTGATGATTACCTGTTTTCCGTCTTTATTTGTTTTGTAGGATGAAGGCATATTGATGTGCTCGTGACCATCAATGATTACATCTATGTCTGAGGTGTTTTTTGCAAGATCATTTGATGAATATGGAGCATATTCTTCGTCGTACCCAAGATGAGAAATGCAGACAATTTTATCAGCACCTTTTTCTTTCATTTCATCTACGATGTTCTGAATATTTGCGAAGAAGTTATCAGTCACATCATCGAAATAGAAATCCAGACAATACACTCCATCTTCCTTGATTTTACTTGGAGTTGTATCAATCAGAGTGCTTGGAGTATCAACTGCCAGATATCCGACTTTCATACTTCCATAATCCACAATTTCATATGAAGACAGTTCGTTAATAAAGTCTCCATCACCGCTCTTTCCGATATAGACAATATTTGAATTAAGATATTTTCCTTCTGCTTTGTCTATAATCTCGCCAAGTCTTGCGATTCCGAAGTCAAATTCGTGGTTGCCGAATGACATATAGTCATAACCAACCGCATTCATGCACTCAACGATCGCTTCACCTTCTGACATCTGAGTATATGCGGTTCCGACTATGGCGTCTCCGGCATCAACCAGTGTCACGTTTGGTGTTTCTTTAAGTTTTTCTTCCTTAAAACTCAGTACTCCGGCAAATCCGATATTTTCGTTTGCCTGTCCATGAACATCGCTTGTGTATATGATTACGATATCGTTGTTTTCTTCTTTACATGCTGCAAGTGTAGTCATTAATAGTACACACAGCAATACCTTAATAATCTTTTTACCCATAGGATCTCCTTTAGTTTTTTCTTTTAATATTCCTCATTATTATAATGCCTGTACATAACAAAAACACCGATGTTACTCAGTGCCTCTGTTCTGTTTGAGATATATTGCAAGAACCTGGATATCGCTTGGATTGATACCGGAAATTCTTGATGCCTGTCCAAGTGTATAAGGCTTGATTTTATTGAGCTTCTGTCTTGCTTCCAGTGCCAGATTATCTACTTTCTGATAGTCAATATCCTGAGGAAGTTTCATCTGATCCATCTTCAGCATCTTATCAGCTTCTTTACGTGCTTTGTCGATATAGCCTTCGTATTTGACTTCAACTTCTGCCTGACGGATGATGTCATCGTCATATTCAGCACCCATCAGTTTAAGAATATCTTTCAGCTTGACATCAGGACGTTTCAACAACTCATAGGCATTGTATGATGCATCCTTAGATTCATAACCTAAAGATACAAGATACTCATTGACGCCACTGGCCTTTGTTACATTATTGTTTCTGATATAGTCAATCAGCTCATTCTTGATTTCCTGCTTGTGCAGATATTTCTTATAACGTTCTTCTAAGATGAGGTGATTTTCATAACCGTATCTGATCAGTCTTTCTTCAGCGTTGTCGTGTCTTAATAAGAGTCTGTATTCTGCTCTTGAAGTAAGAAGACGATATGGTTCCTGAGTGCCCTTGGTTACAAGATCATCAATCATGACGCCGATATATGATTCATCACGTTTTAAGACAAACGGTTCTTCGTTATCGAGTAATCGTCTTGCGTTGATACCAGCCATAAGTCCCAGACCCGCAGCCTCTTCATAACCTGAAGTTCCTAAGATTTGTCCGGAAATAAAGAGTCCGTGAACATCTTTAAGTTCAAGATTAGGTTTAACCTGTAGAGGATCTACGGCATCATATTCTATCGCATAGGCGTATTTGACAATTTCCGCGTTCTCTAAACCGATCAGAGAATGCACCATCTTTTCCTGTACATCTCTTGGCATTGAAGTAGAGAAGCCCTGTACATAGGTCGTATCCAGCGATAAAGACTGTGGCTCTAAGAATAACTGATGTCTTTCTTTGTCAGCAAACCTTACAACTTTATCTTCAATAGATGGGCAATATCTTGGTCCTATGCCTTCAACAATACCTGAATACATTGATGACTTGTTGAGGTTTTCTCTTATTATCTTTAATGTTTCAGGGGTTGTATAAGTCAGATAGCAAGGAAGCTGTTCTTCAAAAGGTCTGATTGATTCAGTTTCTTCTGAGAATCTGATGAACTCATCAGTGCCCGGTTCATATTTTGTCTTTGAAAAATCAATTGTACTTGTACGTACTCGCTGAGGTGTACCCGTCTTAAGTCTGAACAGTCTGATACCTAAAGCTCTAAGTGAAGCACTAAGGTTCTTTGTAGTCTTTTCTCCATCCGGACCTTCACTCTTGGTTTCTAAAGAAATCAGGGTTCTTGAATCCATATAGGTACCGGTAGTAAGAATACAGGCTTTTGCTTCTATAATGCCGTTGTTCTGTAAACGTACTGATTTGAAATTTTTATTCTCGTCGCAGATTACTTCTTCAACGATATCTTCAATTACTGTCAGATGTTCGGTATGCAGACAGATATCCTGCATCATTTTTGAGTATTCAATCTGGTCAGACTGAACACGCATGCTCCAGACACCTGGACCTTTGGTTGTGTTGAGCATCTTAAACTGCAAAGCCGTCTTATCAGCAACCTTAGGCATAACACCGCCCAATGCATCAATTTCTCTTACAACAATGCCTTTAGCCGGTCCACCGATAGATGGATTGCATGGCATCTTGGCAATATGAGAAATATTGATGGTTACTAGAACCGTGTCCTTCCCGGCATGAGCTAAAGAAAGCGCCGCTTCGCATCCGGCGTGTCCTGCACCTACAACTATACAATCATGCATGGAAAGCGCTCCTGATGTGATCATAGACCTTGATCATGGCATCATAATGTTCAATTACTTCGTTATACATTTCTGCTTCCAGGTCTTCATAAACTTCCAGTAAAGTTTCATATAAAGGAAACAGTCTGAGTTCACTGGCCAATATGTAAAGACCTTTGCAGGCATCTTTAGCCATAGCATAATCTTCATCTTTCAGATATTCGCCAAGCAGCTGGAAGTTCTCGTCTTTAAAATAAAAACGCAGAGTTTCTTCATACTCGTTCATATCCGGAAAAGCTTCGTGAATAAGGTCATAGTTAAGACCTGCTAATCGATAATATTCCAACATACCCATATATTATAAACCAATAGAAAAAAATATATATTTTTTGGGAAATAATACCATATAATATCCTTATAATGATTTACACATTGACACTTAACCCATCAATTGACTGCGCTCTTTACATAAGCAATTTTGAAATTGGCGCAACAAACCGTTCACTGATGGAAGATATAAAAGCCGGAGGCAAAGGAATCAACATCTCAAGAATGATGAATATTCTTGGACTCCCTAATAAAGCAATGGCTCTTGTGGCTGGCGAAAGCGGAAAATACTTTGAAAACCTTGTCAGAAATGACGGGATTGATTATGAGTTCTTTTACCTGCCAAAAGGTGAAACCAGAATCAATGTAAAAATTGAAGGAAACAAAGAAACTGAAATAAATGCTGCAGGTCCAGATATTGACGAAAAAACATTCGGCAACCTGATCTTAAGACTTATGGACCTGGGATATGGTGATACACTGATTATCTCAGGAAGTTCTTTACCGAATCTTAAACCGGATATCTATGCCCGCATCATAAGATCGCTCAACGCGAATGTCAGAGTTATTGTGGATGCTGCAGGACCATTACTGATAAATGCACTTGATGCCAAACCGTTCCTTGTGAAACCGAACTTCAAAGAACTTGAAGAAATCATCGGTCATAAAATCAAGGATGACTACGATCTGGTAGGTGCCATGAAAACCGTCAGAAACGCCGGAGCTGAAAATGTCATTGTCTCTTTAGGCAAACAGGGCGCTGCAATGCTGATAAGCGATGGTACGGTTATGATGTGTAAAGCCAAGGAAGGTCAGGTCGTAAACACTATCGGTGCTGGGGATTGTCTTCTGGCTGGGTTTATCGCAACATGGTATGCAAGCTCTGACTTAAAGAAATCACTGATAACAGCCGTTTCATGTGGAACAGCAAAAGCATTCTCAAAAGGTTTCCCTACAATGCTGAAAATCAACGAAGTAAGAGGAACCGTTGAAATAGAAGAAATAAAAATGTAAGAACAGGATTGCTCCTGTTCTTTTTACTGTTCAATTTTAGTTCTGTTGTTGAAAGCTTTAATCAACGTAAGTTCATCAGCATAATCAAGTGAGGAACCCATTGGTAAGCCATGGGCAAGTCTAGTAACATAGACACCTTTTTCTTTTAATACCTTATCAAGATATAGAGCAGTCATTTCACCATCCATTGTTGCGGATGTTGCAATGATTACTTCTTTAACTGTTTCGTTAATTCTTTTAAGCAGGCTTTCTATGCCAATGTCTTCAGGATATACTCCCTTTGTCGCCGAGATGACACCATTCAGAATGTGATACTGTCCGTGATATGAACCGGTCTTTTCAACAGCAATAGCATCCTGAGGATAACCGACAACCATAATTACTGACTGGTCTCTTGACTTATCTTTACAGAAGACACAGCCTTCATCATCTTTCAGAAATCCGCATCGTCCACATTTAGCAATATCTTTTATTCCGCGGATCGCTTCTACATAAGAGTCGATTTCTTCGTCTGTACTTTCCAGCATCTTGAACGCATAACGCTGTGCGGTTTTGGCACCTACACCAGGAAGCGTTTCAAACATTCTGATCAGTGCTTCAAATTTCTTTGGATACATAAGTTATTCCACCTTTAAATTCTTAAAGACCGATTTGAGTTTATCTTCTTTTGTTTCGTGTGCTTCAGGTTCAAACTTCTTTACAGCGTGTACCTGTGCTCTTTCTTCAGGAGAAAGTTTACGGTACATTTCAATAAGTTCGTTCTGTTCAGCTGCAGTTATCGCAAACACTGACTTGTTTATTCCGTGTTCATCAGATATAAACTGACAGAGGTCACCATTCATGTCCGGATCATTTATTGATTCGGTCTGAGATTCATCAGCAGTAAAGATCAGTGCTTCAGGTGAACTTGCAAAGAGAGTTGCGCCATTTAGCATCATATAGAACTTGCGGTTCTTGTCATCGAACTTGTACATCTCAATGCGGTTGATGATTATTTCATCATTAATCTTGGATTCTCTTGTTGCGGTCTTCAGTATGTTAAGAAGCTCGTCAAGATCAGTATCTTTCTTTTCGGTATGTTCTTCCTTGATTGGTTCAGACTTAATAACCGGTTCTTCTTTGACTTCAGGCTTAGCAGCTTTTACAGGTTCGACCTTTACTGTTTGAGGTCTCACTGTTTCAACCTTTATAGGTTCTGTGATTGTATCTACAGAAGCAGACATTTTGATAAGTGCCAGTTCAAGATATGACAGCATTCCCTGATTAGGTCTTGTTCTCATCAGAACATCTTCAAGAACATTCATGTCTTTAAGAAGATCTGGAGTTTTTACTGACTGTACAATTTCCTGAGCTTCTACCCGAGTCAGTCTGTTAAGCAAAGACTCATCTCTGGCATCAGCAAATATCATAGCTTCTTTGACGATATCAAGAAGTTCTGCAGCAAGACGCATCATGTCTGTTCCCTTCTGGTACATAGCTCTAAGATCTATTATTGCCTGGGAAACTTTATTAGAATTTGCATTCAGTAGAAGATTTATCTTATCCTGTACACTTGTTAAAGCAAACAGCGCTTCAACGTCTTCCAGATTTACATCTTTCGAATTATATGCAAGATACTGTTCCAGCAAAGACAGCGCATCTCTCATACCGCCATCAGCCAGTGCAGCAATTACATCAAGGGCTTTTTCATCATAAGTGACACCTTCATCATTAAGGATGGAGATCATACGTTCCTTGATTTCAAATGGTCTCAGTTTCGAAAAGTTGAACTTCTGACATCTTGAAAGAACTGTAGGAAGTACCTTGTTAGGCTCGGTAGTTGCAAGAATAAACACAACATGTTCAGGAGGTTCTTCAAGTGTTTTTAAGAAAGCGTTGAAGGCACTTGTTGAAAGCATGTGCACTTCATCGATAATGTATACTTTGTACTTTGAAGTAGTTGGTGCGAAATTAATGTACTTCAGGATTTCTCTGATCTCTTCAACTCTTGAATGGCTGGCAGCATCGAACTCAACGATATCAGGGTTTGTTCCGCTGTTTGCTGAAGCACAGGAATCACATCTGTTGCAGGCATCATCTTTACTGTCTGTACAGTTGATGGCTTTCGCAAAGATTTTGGCGATGGATGTCTTGCCTGTTCCACGTGGGCCAGAGAAAAGATAAGCATGCGCGATGTTGTTGTTACGGATTGAATTCTGTAGTGTTTTTACGATGTAAGTCTGACCGACTACTTCTTCAAATGAATTAGGTCGGTAAGCTCTATATAATACCTGATGTCCCATGGTTAGATTATAACATTTACGCCTCTTCTCTAGCGCTTGGATTTGAAGAATTCCGTGAGGATTCTGCTGCACTCTTCTTCAAGAATTCCGGCTTCACTTTCCGGATAATGGTTGATGTTTCTGATGTCTATCAGTTTAACGTTGGTGTTGATGGCTCCGCCCTTTGGATCACTTGCTCCATAGTACACTTTTGCAATTCGGGAATTGACAATAGCACCGGCACACATCAGACATGGTTCAAGCGTTACGTACATCTCACAGCCGTCAAGATGCCAGGTTCCCAGCTTCTTTGAAGCTTTGGTGATAGCTTCTATTTCCGCATGCGCAACCGCAAGGTTTTTTCTTACTTTGTGATTGTGACCCCTGGCGATGACTTTATCATTCAAAACAATGACGCAGCCAATAGGTACTTCGTCATTATCTTTTGCTTTTATAGCTTCTTTCAGCGCCAGGCGCATGTAGTCTTCTTTTGTCATGAGTATAAAAAATGGTACACACAGACAGAGGTTGGTATGGCTGCTTCCTTCCGGACCTGACCAAGTTAGTAACATGTTTGTTGTACCACTAATATAATAGCTTAAATTCTCTACTTTTTCAAACCAAGAAGATCGTAATCAAGCTCTGTAAAATCAGCGAGTTCCTGCAGAATTTCCTTATAGCCGCCATGGTCTTTTTTCTGCATGGCGAATATTTTTGTGCATCCGGCTTCAATCGCTTCTTTGATGGATCCTTTACTATCCTCAAAGACAACACAGTTTCTGATATCGCAGCCTATATTCTTGGCTGCGTCACGATACATTTCTACCTTATCAGCATATTTTCCTGTGTCGTATACGACCTTGCTGAAGTCAAACCATTTGTACAGTTCTACATTTTTGAAATAGAATTCAACATTGTCCAGTCTTGAGTTGGTGCAAAGATTTACCGGGATATTATGTTCTTTAAGATAATCCAGAAGTTCAACAGCTCCATCTGGTTTTTTATTTCTTCCTAAATCCAGACAGGTCTGGCGGTAACATACTTCTTTTCGCTTTGACCACATCTCTACATCTTCATCACGTATCTCTTTTCCGATGAGCTTGTGAACGTTTCTTATTAATCTTGAATTCTTCTGTGCCCTTACTTCAGATAAAAGATAGTCATAATCATAGCCAGGACCAACCATATCGATGATTGTTTTCTTCCAGGTTATGTCGTTAATATCGTCATCATAGTACAATGTCCCGTTAAAATCGAAGATGACTCCTTCTGTATAATGTTCCACGTGAAACATCCTCCTATAGATTATTGAGATAACTGTCTATCTCTTCTTTTGTTTTAAGCCTTATTACTTCGATATTCTTCGCATTCTTCAGTAGCGAATTCATCTTTTCTCTATGTTCAATATAGGTATCTTTAACCCATTCAATCAGTTCTTCGCCGTCCTTTGGATCTTCTACCCATGGCAAATCTTCCCTGATTGTACCGGTTCTTTTCTTTATATTTTCAATTGAATACTCAAGCGGAGTATCAAGAACGATTACTGTATCGCATCTTTCCAGCCTTCTTTCAAGTGTTCTTGTATAGAAACCATCAATTATCCACTCATCCTTCTTAAGAACTTCATCCAACTTTTCATCAAATTCTTCATTAGATACGTTTGTTTTATCAGATTTCCAGAACAGCATATCGAGATGATAGACAGGAAGATTCAGCTTCTTCGACATGATTGATGATGTATATGACTTGCCAGAACCGCATAGTCCGATAACAATTACTCTTTTCATAGATAAACTATACCATTTAAAAGACCTGCTTAGCAGGTCAATTAATAACTATTTAACTTCGATTTTCTTTAAACCGCCCATATATGGCTGAAGAACTTTAGGAACGTTGATGCTTCCGTCTTCGTTATAGTTGTTTTCAATAAGAGCAATCAGTCCTCTTGGAGAAGCAAGAACTGTATTGTTTAATGTGTGGCAGAAGTAATTACCTTTGTCAGACTTGATTCTGATACCCAGTCTTCTAGCCTGTGCATCGCCTAAGTTAGAGCAAGAGCCAACTTCGAAGTACTTCTTCTGACGTGGAGACCAAGCTTCAATATCACAAGATTTAACCTTCAGGTCAGCCAAGTCACCAGAGCAGCAGTCAAGCTGTCTTACCGGGATATCCAGATTTCTGAATACTTCAACAGTATATTTCCACATATCTTCATAGTATTTCATTGAATCTTCAGGTTCGCACAGAACAATCATTTCCTGTTTTTCAAACTGATGAACTCTGTATAAACCTCTTTCTTCAAGTCCATGGCTGCCGCCTTCTTTACGGAAACAAGGAGAATATGAAGTCATTCTTACAGGAAGATCTTCTTTCTTCAGCATCTGTCCCTGGAATTTACCGATCATTGAATGTTCAGAAGTACCGATCAGATACAGATCTTCGCCTTCAATCTTATACATCATAGCTTCCATTTCTGGGAAAGACATAACACCAGTAACTACTGAAGAATGAATCATGAATGGAGGAATTGCATAAGTGAAGCCCTTTTCAATCATGTAATCTCTTGCATAAGCAATCATTGCTTCATGAAGTCTTGCTGCATCACCAAGTAAATAATAGAAACCTTCACCTGAAGTTCTGCCTGCAGATTCTTTATCTAAGCCTTTCAGTTTATCTAAGATGTCTGCATGATGAGGTACTTCATAAGCCGGAACAACTGGTTCACCGAATGTTTCACGTGAAACATTTTCTGAATCATCTTTACCAATCGGTACAGTAGCATCAATGATATTAGGAATCTTCATCATAATATCTTTGATTCTTTCTTCAAGTTTTGGTTCTTCTTCTTCACACTTGGCAATCTGATCACCAATTTCTTTAACAGTAGCTTTAACTTTTTCTGCTTCTTCCTTTAAGCCTTTACCCATTAAAGCGCCGATTTCCTTAGACATAGTATTTCTCTTGCTTCTAAGATCATCAGCTTTTGTCTTTAATGAACGGAATTCTTCATCCAGTTTCTTTACTTCATCTACAAGAGGAAGTTTTGCATCCTGGAATTTTTTCTTGATGTTCTCTTTAACAAGTTCAGGATTTTCTCTAATTAATTTAATGTCAATCATATTGACCCCCCTAAAAAATAAAAAGCACCCTTAAAGGACGCTAACAGCGTGGTGCCACCTTCTTTACTTCTCAAGCTCTTAACGCGAGTACACGTGGTTGATTGGACCAACTGTAAGGTAGATTCATAAGTATCTGTACTGACTTTCACCAGCCGTCAGTTCTCTATCAACAGAACAGCTTACTATATTCCTTAATACGTATTTTTATAATAGCATTTAACTTTTTAATAATAAAGCCTTTATATTAATCTGTCATTTCAATATTATGTGCAGTGTGAACATCATTTTTTTCGGAATAAGGACACTTTTCAATAATGTTTCCGCTTGCATCGATATGATAATATCCATCTGTTCCAAAACCTGGTAATGTAGTGATATTGCTGTTGTCTTCTACAAATCTGGTCATATCATTTCTATTATTGTTATTTGTCCCGTTTTTTACACCCTGATCTCTAATATAATGGTCAGTTTCATATCCGAAATAAGTAACACCCCATACGTTTGTGCAGCTTGTTGCAACTACGTCATCATTTGAAAGATTAATAATTTCTAATTTTGTTTTCATAAAGTACCTCTTAAACTATTTCATTTTACTAGTATGCAAAAGAAAATGCCACCCTTACGAGTAGCAGATCGTGTAAAATGGTTCGGGAAT
>DCHD01000010.1:0-1434 GCA_002315565.1 Solobacterium sp. UBA1761
ACTAAATGATAGCACAATTAAACCCCTTGACGACTCTGTGTGATGGACTTCTTCCATTACTTACTCTAGGAGATTCTTATACATTTCCTCGATTTATCGCTAATATTTGCCGCATAACAGAAGAAGCAATAAGAGCAATGATAAGAAAGTATCTTGAAAACATGGATTTAAAGTTTAGAAACTCACCAAGCAGAACTAAGTCCTACCACGTCAAAGATACTGTTAAAAGAACTATTATCACGATGTATGGCGAGATAACATACTCAAGGACCATCTATACAGATTTAAGGACAGGTAAACCATTCTGTTATGTTGATTCTAAGATGGGTATTGATAAGTATATAAGATACACAAACGATGTTGGTTCATACATCTATGATGCCTACGCTGATGAAAACTCCATGATTAAAGTAGGACAAGAGATTGGTGGACTAATTCATAGTAAATACTCTTTGATGGATAAAAGAATTAACGCGATCCCAAGACAAACTATCTATAACTTAATCAAAAGAGTAAAAGAAATAAGAAAACTACCAACAGGACTACTTAAAGAAGATATTAAAGATATTTACTTATTATTTGATGAAAAGTATATTCCCTGCCAAGATAAACTAAAAAATGAAGAAACAAGAAAAGATATGATGGTTAAATCATGTCTAATAGTTGAAGGATTAGATGTTTCAAATAAAAGACATAAATACATAAATCCCTATTATTTAACGCTACACAACAAGGATATGGCTAAGGAGATAGAAGATTTCTTAAACAATAAGTACAACATGGATAAAGTAGAAAGAATACATTTTCTATCTGATGGTGGATCCTGGATTAAAGGCTTATATAAAGATCTCTTCTTCCCAAGAAAAAAGAAAATCAAATATCTAGATAAGTTTCATGTCTTTAAATCTCTATGGAAAATAGCTAATGATGAACAAATCTATTCTTCATTAATCTCATTACTATTTAGAAACAAAAAAGAAGACTTATTTAAAGTAATTGATGGATTAGCTAATATTTATCCAGATAGAAAAGAAATTATTGAAACTGAAAGAAAATACTTATTTAACAATTACAGTGCGTCGATGAATATCTTAAAGCTTAAAAACATGAACTGTTCCATGGAACAAGTTATCTCTCATCATATAGCTTCTGAATTTACTTCTATCGCTAAAGCTTACTGTTCTAAAAACATAAATAGATACTTATCTATGAGAGACAATTTCCGCAACAAAGAAAACCTTAAAGAATTATATTTATACGCACTTGATCACAATGATGAAGATATCGTAACAATTAATAAGCCACACGTTGATCAATCATCGTTTAATGGTAACAAAATACATTTTCAAACATACGCCAAAACAACAAATAGAATAGAATCACTTGATGATCTATCTCGCACATTAGGGCAAGAAGATTACAACTAAAAAGAAA
>DCHD01000010.1:1496-35160 GCA_002315565.1 Solobacterium sp. UBA1761
ATCCCCGAAATATTTGACACTAACGAGTAGCATTTAATCTTATTCACTTACTTCTGTGTCTTCTGTAACAGCTTCTTCTTCCTGATGATCAAGCACAGTTACTGAGGATACGAATGCTCCATCAGCAAGTTTCATCAGTCTTACACCTTGAGTGTCTCTGCCCATTGTAGAAACATTCTCCAGATGTGTTCTGATTACGATGCCGTTGTTGGACATGATCATTACATCTTCGTCGCCGTTGACAGCTTTTAATGCAACCAGGTCACCATTCTTTTCGTTGATGTTGATTGACTTAACGCCCTTGCCGCCTCTTGCTACAAGTCTATAGTCGTCCATCTCTGACATCTTGCCGTAGCCGTTCTTGGTTACTACCAGAACCTTACGTCCGTCTTTATCAGAAAGTGCTCCGATAACTTCAGTAGTTTCTACTGACATACCCTTAACACCTGATGCGTTTCGGCCCATTTCACGAACACCACGTTCATCGAATCTGACAGCCTTACCGTTTGCAGCACCGATAATGATTTCATCTTCGCCAGTTGTAAGCAGTACGTTGATAAGTTCATCATCTTCTTTCATGGTGATGGCAATCTTACCGTTCTGTCTGATAGATTCGAATTCACCGGCAGGCACTCTCTTACATAAACCGCGTTTTGTTACGAAGAACAGGTATCCTTCATTTTCGTGGTCTCTGCTTACTGGTACCAGCGATCTTACCTTTTCACCTTTTTCAATATTGATGATGTTGATGATAGGTGTGCCCTTGGCATTACGTGAAGCTTCAGGAACTTTGTAACCTTTAATTCTGTAGACCTTACCTTTGTCAGTAAAGATCAGCAGGTAGTCATGAGTAGACATTGTAACGTTTTCAAATACAACGTCATCTTCATTCAGGCCCATACCCTTGATTCCTACACCACCTCTATTCTGAGTCTTGTAGGTATTAATAGGAAGACGCTTGATGTAGTCCTTCATAGAAAGTGAAATTACGATGTCTTCCATTGGAATGAGGTCTTCATCTTCAACGTCGATATCACCTTCAATAATTTCGGTACGTCTTTCATCATTGAACTTTTCTTTAATTGCAAGCAGTTCGTTCTTGATGATTTCAACAGCTCTGTAGTGGTTGGCCAGGATATCTTTAAGATCAGCAATCAGAACATATAGTTCTTTCAGTTCTTCTTCAACCTTTTCTCTCTGCAATCCTGTCAGTCTTCTAAGCTGCATATCAAGGATTGCTTTACCCTGAATTTCATCAATTCCGAATTTCTCATTCATTCTCTTGAGAGCTTCTGGATCATCGCTTGAAGATTTGATTATGGCAATAATCTCATCGATATTGTCTAGGGCAATCTTTAAGCCTTCTAAGATATGAGCTCTTTCTTCAGACTTTTCAAGATCGTACTTTGTTCTTCTTCTGATTACATCAATCTGGTGTTCAATGTAATATTCAATGATCTTCTTTACTGAAAGCAGCATTGGCTTGTTGTCGACAAGGACGTTGTTATTTACACCAAATGATGCCTGAAGTGGAGTTAGTCTATACAGCTGGTTAAGGATAACATCAGGCTGTATATCTTTCTTTAATTCAATTTCAACGCGGATACCGTTTCTATCGTTTGACAGATCTCGCATATCAGCAAGACCATCAATAACCTTGTCTTTATGCAGGTCTGCAATCTTCTGAACCAGTACAGTTTTATTTACAAGGTAAGGTATTTCCCGGACAATAATCTTATGTTTGCCTCCAGGCATCTCTTCAACTTCAACTTTACTTCTTACAGTGATTGAACCTCTGCCTGTTTCATATGCCTGACGGATTCCACTTCTGCCTACGATGTAACCACCTGTTGGGAAGTCTGGTCCGTGAAGATAATTATCCATAATTTCCTGAATAGAAATTTCAGGATTTTCAAGAACTGCAATTACTGAATCAATTGCTTCACCAAGATTGTGTGGTGGCATGTTGGTAGCCATACCAACCGCAATACCCATTGATCCGTTTACCAATAGATTTGGAAATCTTGAAGGAAGTACAACTGGTTCTTTAAGTCTTGCGTCGTAGTTATCTTTCCAGTCAATAGTATCTTTCTTGATATCCTGTAAAAGTTCAAGAGAGATCTTTGACATTCTTGCTTCGGTATAACGCATAGCCGCAGCTTCATCACCATCAATTGAACCGAAGTTACCATGTCCATCAACAAGTGGATAACGGTATGAGAATGGCTGTGCCATACGAACCATTGTTTCATAAGCAGCGCTGTCACCGTGTGGATGGTATTTACCTAAAACATCACCGACGATGTTAGCTGATTTTACATGTGGTTTATCTGGTGTATAACCACCGTTGAACATTGCCCACATAACTCTTCTGTGTACTGGTTTCATACCATCTCTGATATCTGGCAGTGCACGGTCGATGATTACGGACATTGAGTATGAAAGGAAGTTGTCTCTCATTTCAGAAGAGATATTAACTTCTCTCATTTTTCCATGATTGAAAAATCTGTTATCTAATTCTTCCATGATGTCCTCCTTAAATATCCAGGTTCTTTACGAAGTGAGCATTCTCAACAATAAATTCCTTACGAGGCTCTACTTCATCACCCATCAGCATAGAGAATACCTGGTCTGCATCCATTGCATCTTCAATTGATACTCTCTTTAAAGTTCTGTGTTCAGGGTCAAGTGTTGTTTCCCAAAGCTGAGATGGGTCCATTTCACCAAGACCTTTGTATCGCTGAATATCATATTTTTCTTCACCGAAGTCACGTTTTGCAAGTTCAAGTTCTTCATCTGAATAGCAGTAACGTAAAGTCTTTTGACCTTTGAAGAGTTTATAAAGTGGTGGCATTGCGATATAGACATAACCACCTTCTATTACTGGTCTAAAGAATCTGTACAGGAATGTCAGCATCAGTGTACAGATATGAGCACCATCAACATCGGCATCGGTCATAATTACAATTTTGTGATATCTAAGTTTAGTTACATCAACATCATCACCAATTCCGCAGCCGAAAGCAGTAATCATACTTCTGATTTCAGCGTTGTCAAAGATTCTGTGAGTTCTTGCTTTTTCGACGTTCAGGATTTTTCCTCTTAATGGAAGGATGGCCTGATAGTCAGCGTTTCTGCCCTGGGTTGCTGAACCGCCGGCAGAATTACCTTCGACGATATAGATTTCACAGAATTCAGGATTTCTGTTTGCACAGTCTCTTAATTTACCTGGCATGTTGCCAAGTTCAAGAGATGATTTTCTTCTTGTTGTTTCTCTGGCTTTCTGAGCTGCAACACGAGCTTCAGCAGCAGTCTTTGCTTTTTCAAGAATTATTTTTGCGACTGCCGGATTTTCCAGAAGGTAACGTTTCATGTAGTCACCGAATATTTTGTTGACTACAATTTTAACTTCTGCATTACCGAGTTTACCTTTAGTCTGTCCTTCATACTGAGGGTCAGGATGTTTAACAGATATAATGGCAGTCAGACCTTCTTTTAAGTCATCCTGAGAAAGGTTTGCATCATCCTTCTTTAGGAAGTTGTTGTCTTTTGCATACTGGTTGATTACTCTTGCCAGTGTCTGTCTGAAACCATCAAGATGCATACCTCCATCTGGAGTCAGGATATTGTTACAGAAAGCATATACCTGTTCTGAATATGAAGAGTTATACTGAAGTGCAACTTCAACAGCAATATTTGTTTCTTCATCCTGTCCGTCACAATAAAGAATATCTTCAATAATTGGAGTCTGTGTTTCGTTCAGGAATGCAACATATTCTTTAATACCACCTTCATAAAGGAAGTTGTGAGACTGATGTCCATCTTCTTTCAGCCAATGGAATTCAATTGAAATTCCTTTATTAAGGAAAGCAATCTGTCTCAATCTTTCATAAAGAGTTGTATAGTTGTAGACTGTTCCTTCTTTAAAGATTTCTCCATCAGCCTTAAATCTTACCTTTGAACCGGTCTTATCAGGATCACATGGTCCAACTTCTTTTAATGGCTGTTCAACGTGACCACCGTTTGAAAATCTTACAAAATATTCTTTTCCGTTTTTATAGATTGTAACTTCCAGCCACTTTGAAAGAGCATTAACAACAGAAGCACCTACACCATGTAAACCACCTGATACCTTATAGGCACCACCACCGAATTTACCTCCGGCATGAAGTACAGTAAAGATTGTTTCAACAGTTGAGATACCGGTCTTTGGGTGAATCTCTGTTGGCATACCTCGACCATTATCTTCTACAGTAACAACATCATCCTGATCTACTGATACAGATACTTTAGTTGCATATCCTGCCAAAGCTTCATCGATACCGTTATCGACAATTTCCCATACCAGATGATGAAGACCTCTTTCAGATGTTGTACCGATGTACATACCTGGTCTTTTTCTTACGGCTTCAAGTCCTTCAAGTACCTGAATATCATCAGATGTATAGTTATCATGATCAATACTTGTATTAGACATATAATCCTCCTTCTAAATCTATAAGCTTGTACTCTCTGTTTATTTCAACAGGGAGATCAGTGTTTGTAATAATAATCTGTGTTTCTTTTGGAAATATACTTAATAATCTTTTCTGATTTGTCTGATCAAGTTCTGAAAGAACATCATCAAGAAGTACAATCGGCATATTTCCACACATCTTTTTAATGTAGTAAGCCAGTGCCATTTTAAATGAAATAAGTACCATTCTTTTCTGTCCCTGACTTGCCACTTCATTTATTTCCTTATCATCCATATAGAAACTGTAGTCGTCATGGTGAACTCCGACAGTTGCATAGTGATAGAAGAAATCTTTTTCTCTGCTTTTCGCAAGAGTCTCTTTTATTTCAGAAACATTGCAACATTTCCGGTAACTGATTTTTATTTTTGAATCAAGTCCCGAAATATTTTGATACAGGAAGGAAATGTTGTTGTTTACAAACTCAAAGAATTTTTCTCTTTCCTTAATAACTTCTTCAATATAAGGAACCATCATCTCATCAATACTGTCGAGATATGTGATATCAGGATTTACTTCTTTTAAGAGTCTGTTTTTATCTTTAAGAAGAGCATTATATCTTAACAGTGATTCCAGATAATTTTTAAAAATCTTGCCAAGTTCTATATCTAATAGTTTTCTTCTTTCTTTTGGAGACTGATTGAACAGTTCAAGATCACTCGGTTTGAAAAGTACACAGTTTACCTTACCGATAAAATCAGAAGTTTTCTTAATATGATTTCCGTTATAGAAAAGTGATTTGTTGTCTTTATTGATCACTACCTTATAATTTCCACCATCAGCATTAACTTCGATTCTGGCATACTCTTCATTTTCTTTAATCAAAGACTGATCATTCATGGTACGGAATGATTTGGTATTGGAAACAACAATCAGACTTTCAAGAATATTTGTTTTTCCTATTCCATTTTTTCCAATAATCAGATTAAGACTTTGATCAAATTCAAATGAAGCAGTTGTGTAATTTCGATAGTTATTAAGTTTCAGAGTCTTTACTGACATATAGTATATTCGTTACCCTGAATTTTAATAACATCGCCAGCTCTGAGTTTTCTTCCTCTTCTGTTGTCTGGACAATCATTAACAATCACTGTATTGGTAGCAAGGAAGTATTTTTCTTCTCCTCCTGTACTTACCAGATCAGCGATTTTCAGTAATTGGCCAAGTGTGATGTATTCATCGTGAATTCGTATATCTTTTTTCATAATTAACCGTCAAAATTATAACATTTGGTGATTTTTTTGTCATATACAAAAATTTCATTTTTTATTTATACAACCATACACAAAAATAAAAACCACGATTTTCGTGGTTTTTTAGGCTTTATTTTTAATTTTGCTTATTTATAGGTTCTTACAGGTGATATTAACTGAATGAGTGATTTATCTTCATCATCAGTAATAATTATCGGTTTAAGTTCACCAGAGAATGACAGTGTAATTACATCTGCAGCTATAGCTTTGATAGCATCCTGAAGATACTTGCTTGAACATGAAATCTGTAACGGATCACCAGTATAAGATACAACTGACATTTTTCCAAAGAATGAAGAAAGTGAATCTGATGAAGTAAGATTGATACATCCTTCATTTATTTCCAGTTTAATTACTGACTTACCTTCACCTCTGATAAAAGATGTACGGTCAAGCTGATTCAGCATTTCTCTTGAGTTAACTTTAAGAATCTGAGTAAAGTTTGAAGGTAAAAGTTTTGAAGTATCAGGGAAGATATCATCCAGTAATCTTGTTTTGATTACAGTATTTCCAAACATAAAGAAGATCTGCTGATTATCAATTGCAATATTTACAGAATCAATGTTGCCGATGCTTCTTGATACTTCAACAAGATATTTAGCTGGAACAGTGATATTGAAGTCATGAATATTTTCTACTTCAACAGTTTTATAAGCAAGACGGTAAGAATCGGTTGCATTGATTACAAGTTTTCCATCTTTACTTACCATATTCACACCAGTAAGAACAGGTCTGGTTTCTTTATCTGAACAGGCAAATGCAGTTTTGTTTACAGCATCGGAAAATACTTCTGTATTAATTGTGAATGGTTCAGTTGAAACTTCAAAAGAAATATTAGGATAATCAAGTGCTCTTACACCATTAACGGTATATTTACTTGTACCACCAAGTATTTCAATAAGTGTTCCATCAACTACAGCAATATTAATAGATTCACTGTCTACTTTACGGATAATTTCCAGTAAGTATTTAGCATCAACAACAATCTCACCTTCTTCTTCAATAGTAAGAATATTATTTTCATTTGTAAGTACAGTTTTGATAGAAATGTTTGAATCAGATGCCAGAACAGTAAGTGTATCATTCTGTCCAATAATTTTTATACAGGATAATACTGGCAAAGGAGTTGTAGAAGATACAGCCTTACTAGCAACAGTCAGTGCTTCCAGAAAATCTTTTTTAGCAATTTTGAAATTCATGTCGTCTCCTTTTTATATATTTTCTTAATCAATTATTATTAAGGGTGTTAGTTTTGTGGATAAATAACAGACAGCCTTTATTTATAAGACTATTCTATCATTTTTACAGTGTTGATAAATTGTGAAGGAATGTGGATTATCTGAGCTTGGCTTCAATCTCATTAATAGCTTTAAGATATAAAGAATTGGTTTTAATTTCTTTTTCCACTTTTTCACAGGCACTCATTACGGTTGAATGATCTCTTTTACCAAACTCATTACCGATTTCCTGATATGGGCAGTCAAGCATTCTTCTACACAAATACATAGCAATATGTCTGGCAGTAGATATGTTTGCTGTTTTATTTTTACTTACCAGTTGGGTTGCAGTCAGATTGTAATAATCACAGACAACTTTCTTAATCTTTTTAACTGACAGTTCACCTTTGTTTTCTGTAAGCTGATCTCTGAAGGCTTCAGTTGCCAGTTTTAAAGTTATACGGTCACCATCATCCGCGAAGTTGATCGCATAGAACAGTAATCTGTTGATTGCTCCTTCAAGACTTCTGACATCAGTTGAAAAGTTAGTTGCAATATAACTTAATACCTCATCATCAATATTCAGTGTGTTGATGGTGTTATTGGAAATCTTCATCTTGACGATTGATAAAGATGTTTCAAATTCAGGAGCTTCAATATTTACACTTAATCCCTGATTGAAACGGGAGATAATCCTTTCTTCCAAACCGGTAATATCGGCCGGCAGCCTGTCGGCTGTGATACATACCTGCTTACGGTTATTGATAAGATCATTGAATACAGAGAAAAATACTTCATGAGTCTTATCTTTACCGGCAATAAACTGAATATCATCAACAAGCAATAGATCCAGATTTCTGAAACTTGCCTTGAATTCATCAAGAGTCTTATCTTTACTTGCACGGTATACACCTTCCACAAAATCAAGACCACTGATCAGACAGATCCTGGCATTTGACTTTAATGATTTAACACGATTACCAATCGCATTGAGTAAATGAGTTTTACCCAGACCTGAATTACCATAGATAAATAAAGGATTATAAAGTGCACCAAGGTTCTCGGCTACAGTTCTTGAAGCCAGCTGAGCAGAAATGTTTGACTTACCGATAACGAAATTGGTGAATGTATAATTCTGATCAAGTTCCTTCGAAAGATTGATTGAAGAAGTCAGCTGTTCTTTAATTCCATCATCATAATCACTCTGCTGAATGAATTTTACTTTTATATGCTGACCAACAGTTGTCTCCAGACAGTCTTCAATGGTCTCTCTGTTTGAATTGAGCATAGTAAAATGGATGAAATTTGGTGCAACAATAACTGCTTCGTTTTCATCAATACTTGCCATCTTGGATGTAGTAATATACATATCAAAGACCTCCTGCTCAATGCGGTTTGTCTTTGAAATTTCATTCAGTACATCTGACCAGATTTTCTGGATATAAAACTCGTTGGTAGTCATAAATATACTCTTGTGCTTTTTTATTATATAGATAATTTTCCACAATAAAATAAGAAAATATTTACATTTATCCACAATCCACAAACGAGAAGTTTTCCACAATGCATAAATACTGCGTTTCCGTGAGTTTTCCACATTTATCCACAATTTTTCAAAAGTTAATAAATTAGTCACATATTCACAAAATGTTGAGAAATGTTGAAAAGATAACACAATAAACATCACTTTCCACACTCTTTATCAACAATAAATCCTTTATTTAAATAACAATACAGACTTATCCACATTTTTCACAATATGTGGGATATATAAAAAGAATAATGTGGAAAGGTTATAATTTAGTCATGGAAAGATTTGAAGAATGCATTTTTACCAACATGTGTCTTATAAGAAAAGGTGAAGATATCCTCATCCAGATCAGAACCAAATCAGACTGGCCAGGTGTAACCTTCCCAGGAGGACATGTGGAAAAAGGTGAAAGTTTCGACGATGCAGTCAAAAGAGAAGTAAAAGAAGAAACCGGACTGACTTTAAACAGCGCAAAACTTAAGGCCATCGAAGAATTCAAATCGATCAAAGGTGAAGACAGACATGTCATCCTGTTATATGAATCTGATGACTTTACCGGCGAAATAACTTCTGTCGGTAAACAAGAAGATAAGATAATGTGGATTAAAGAGAGCGAACTCTTCAATATGCCTTTAAGTGATGACCTCGATGTCATGTATAAAGCCATAGTAGACGACAAAATATCTGAGCTTGTCTATTACTATGATGAAAACGGCGAATACAGAAAGAAATTTGTCTAGGGTGATGATATGAAATATGAACTGAATGAAAGATATTTATCAATTGAGATTGAATCGCTGTATGAAAGCACCATACAGGAATTTTTCGATGACTTTGTACCTTCAAAGAAGATTCAGCATTTATTAATTCAGAATAAGTGGATAAACATGGACGGCAACCCCGTCAAAAGAGAAACCGACATTGTCGGACTTAAACTCAACATCAACCTCTATCCAGAAGACCATGAATATAAGGTAATTGAAAACCATGAACTGAGTGTAGTTTATGAAGATGAATTTCTGGTTGTCGTAAATAAGCCTAAAGGACTTCTTGTTCACAGTGACGGGGAAGAAGAGACAACACTGACCGATATCGTTGAATCATATTATGCGGATAAACCATATATCTGTCCGCAGCCTCTGCACAGACTCGACAGAGAAACCTGTGGTATGGTTGTCTATTCCAAGTCAATCATCTTCCAGCCGCTGTTTGATAAACTTCTAAGCGAAAAGCAGATCAGAAGAAACTACCTGGCCTTTGTATCAGGAACAATGTACGAAGATGAATCACTGGTTATAAATAAAGCAATCGGTAAAGACAGACACAACGCCAACAAGCGCGTTATCTATAAAGACGGCCAGCCTGCACTTACAAAAGTCAGATCTTTGGGCACCAGAAAAGGCATCTCTATTTTAAGATGTACTCTCGATACCGGAAGAACCCACCAGATCAGAGTTCACCTGGCAAGTGAGAAGCTTCCAATTCTCAATGATGACCTTTATGGTGTTGAATCAGACAAACTTAGAAGAATGGGACTGATTGCCAGTGAACTTGATATCTACCACCCGTTCAGATATGAAGAAATCCACCTTGAGTGTGATCTTCCAAGAGATATGGAAGAACTGACAGAAAGAATTTTAGGCTAATGAAATATGATGCAATAATCGTAGCCAGCGGAAAAGGCTTAAGGGCCAACCTTGGCTACAACAAAATTCTCTATAAACTGAAAAACGGCAGAACCGTGATTGAAGAATCCTGCCATCTTTTTGTTGATGACAAAGACTGTAACAGCATCATCATCGTTACTGAAGAAAAGCTTCCGTTTATTAACGAAAAAGTAAAAATTACAAACGGTGGCAAAGAAAGATCAGACTCTGTAATGAATGGACTTGAACTTGTCACAAGCGAATACGTGCTGATACATGATGGGGCAAGACCATTCCTCAACTTAGAAGACCTTAACAGGGTAAAGGAAGCAGTATATGAATATGGTGCTGCCTTACTGGCAAAGAAAGCCGTTGACACCATCAAGTATGAAGAAGATGGTTTTGTTAAAGAGACAATTGACAGAAAATATATCTGGCAGGCTCAGACTCCTCAGGGGTTCAAGACATCTTTAATCAAAGAAGCCTACAGAAATATCAAAGACAACGTAACCGATGACGCATCAGTTGTAGAAATGTATGGACATAAAGTAAAACTTGTTGAAGGAAACACGTCCAACATCAAGCTCACAACACATGAGGATTTTAACAACATCTGATGAAAGAAGTTATTAAAGAAGTAATCGTCGTTGAAGGAAAAAGCGATACCAAGAAACTTCAGTCCTTTTTCGATGTGGAAACAATTGAGACCCACGGTCTTGGATTAAAAAAAGAAACAATTGAACTGATAAAAGAAATAAATCAGAAAAGAGGAGTAATTGTTTTTACTGACCCCGACACACCAGGCGAAAAAATCAGAACAAGACTTAACTCTGAAATACCTGGATTAAAGAATGCCTTTGTCTTAAAAGAAGATGCAAGGACAAAAAAGAAAGTCGGTGTTGAACACGCCGATAAAGAAACCCTTTTAGAAGCATTAAAGAACCTTGTCACTTATACCGATACAAAAGATTCCCTGACCATGGAAGAATTCATCGAACTGGGACTTAACGGGTCGGCTGATTCATCCATAAAAAGAGATATACTCTCTAAGGTATTCCATCTTGGCAAATGCAACGCCAAGACCATGTTCAAAAGACTGAACATGCTGGGAATAACCAAAGAGGAAATTATCAGGGAGTTATGTTAAGAAAAAATGTTGCCAACTGTTTTACGGCACTAAGAATCATCTGTACCATCATTATGCTGTTTCTGGAAACGCTGACCTTACCTTTTCTTGTTATTTACACGATTGCCGGAATATCTGATGTCGTAGATGGTTATCTGGCAAGAAAAATGAAAATTGAATCCGACTTTGGAAGAAAACTTGACAGCGTTGCTGATCTTTCAATGTACGGCGTATTGTTTATTAAAATCTGGGACAGACTCAATATAATACTTCCAGACTGGAACATCACGGGTATCTGGATTATAGTTGCTGTCAGAATCGTTAACTATCTCTATGTCTATATAAGACATCATGCGTTTGCTGCTGTTCATACAATACTCAATAAACTTACAGGTGTATTTCTGTTTCCGCTGCCATATCTTATAAATACCAGAACAATAACTGTCTATGCAGTTTTTGTCCTAACACTTGCGTTTGCTGCGGCTTGCTATGAGCTATACTTGAATATATCGAACTATGATTTCAAATATTAACCACGTTAAAAAAGTATTGGGTGATCTTAAGGCGAAGAAGAAATTCGGACAGAATTTTCTTATTGACTCTAATGTTGTAGAAAACATCGCCAAGATTGCCTGCAGCGAAAGCACAAAGACTATTGAGATAGGTCCGGGTCTTGGTGCGCTTACTGAAATGCTCTTGAAGTATTCAAAATCTGTTGACTGTTATGAAATAGACAGGGATATGTATGAAATCCTGAACAATACACTCAAAGATGAAAGATTGAGCACTTATCTTGAAGATTTCCTTGATACAGACCTTGATAAATACAAAGGTGAACCGGTAAGAGTGTGTTCAAATCTTCCTTACTATGTAACTACTCCGATTCTTTTTAAACTGTTTGAGTCTGATCTCGACATTGAAAAGATTGCGGTCATGGTTCAGAAAGAAGTAGCTGACCGCTTCAAGGCCAAAGTCAACTCTGAAGACTATGGTGCACTTTCAATAGAAGTTCAGTATCTTTTTGAAGTAAAACAGGAAATGTTCGTTTCAAAAACCGTATTCTATCCTTCGCCTAACGTCGACAGTGCTGTTGTCTCATTTACTCCAATAAGAGAAAGAGACAGAGAATTTGAACACGGATTCTTTGAGTTTGTAAAGAAGTGCTTTGCGAAAAGAAGAAAAACACTCAACAACAATCTTAAAGATTTTATGACAAATGAAGAAATAGAAAGAATCTTTAAGGAAACCGGAATTGCTGAAACCATCAGAGCACAGCAGTTGACCCTTGAAGATTTTATAAGAATATATGAGGTAATAAATGCGAGATAAAGCTTACGCAAAAATCAATCTGTCTTTAGATATAACAGGCAAAAGACCAGATGGCTACCATGAGCTCAATTCCATCATGGTTCCAATTGAACTATGGGACGATGTAAAAATATATCGCGCCAAAGAGATGAAGTATGTCTGCAACATCCCTATTCCCTTTAACGAAAAGAACACTGTTGTTAAAGCAATAAACTATATGAAGGAAAGGTTTGTTATAACCGACAACTTTAAGGTAATCATCAACAAACGTGTTCCGACTCAGGCTGGACTGGGCGGCGGTTCTTCAGATGGGGCAGCAGTTATCAGAATTCTCAATCAGATGTACCACCTTTGTCTGAGTGACGAAGAAATCATTAAGGCGTGTCTTTCAATAGGAGCAGATGTACCGTTTACCTATTACAACAGGCCGGCAGTTGTTAAAGGAATCGGAGAAAAACTTGAATTCTTTGACATAAAAAAGAAAAAATATGTCCTTCTGATCAAACCAAGATTCGGTGTATCAACCAAAGAAGCTTATGAAACACTGAACTTGAACAAATGTAACCATCCGGATATCTCCAAGATCAAGGATGCACTGATTAACGGAACAGAGTATGAAGAATATCTTGCCAATTCACTCGAAGAACCTGCATACAGACTCTGTCAGGCAATCTCCGAAATCAAGAACGAACTCAATGGATTCGGTTATGATTATCCATTGATGTCAGGAAGCGGCTCAACCGTATTTGTGCTATCCGACAGCAGGCATGACCTTATCAGACTCAAAAAAGAATTCCACAAAAAATATGCATTTACATATGTCACCAGTTTCCTTATTTAAGAAGAGGCTGGTGACTTCTTTTGTAGTAGAATTAGAGTAATGAATAACGCAATTATCTATCTTAAAAATACTGACGAAGAAAATCTGGCAACAGCCGAATATCTTGGCAGCAGTCTTGTAGAAATTCTCATCAGCAAGTTTTTAAGAACCCACGTTGATAAAGTATATATTGTCGGTACAGAAAAGACCTTTAATGGTGCAGAAAATAAAGAAAATCTGGATGGTGCCCTTAAAGCAATCAAGTCCGATTCAGAAAAGACCATCCTTATTTCTCCTTTCTATCCGAATTTAAAGAAAACCCAGATTGAAGCTCTGCTTAATGCGAAAGATGAAGGATCGGTTCTTGTACATGATGATACAGTACTCAGAATCTATTCTTTTTCAAATAAGTCAAAGAAGAACTATCTGGACATTGACTATTCCAGAATCAACGTTGATTCATCAAGTGCCTATGAGATTGATGATGCAGAAGAATTAAGAAAATACGAGAAGAAAGAAAGACTCAGAATCAATAAAAAACTCTTGAGAAAAGGTGTAAATATCCTTGATCTAGAGAACACCTATATCTCTCCTTTTGCTCAGATTGAAAAAGGAGCAACAATTTATCCTAATGTATTCATTTATGGCAAGACTATTATCAGAAAAAGAGCTACAATTACAAGTAGTTCATTCCTGTTGAATTCTGAAATTGGTGAAGACACAGAAATCATCAATTCCAGGATCGATACCTGTATTATTCACAACAAAGTCAAGATTGGACCAATGGCCCATCTGAGAATGCAGTGTGAAGTATTTGATGAAGCTCGAATTGGAAACTTTGTGGAGTTAAAAAATGTAAGATTCGGCAAAGGATCCAAATGTGCTCACTTAACATATCTGGGTGACAGTGTAATAGGCGACGACGTTAATATCGGTTGCGGAGTAGTAACAGTCAACTATGACGGCAAAAACAAGTTTGCGACCATTATTAAGAATCACGCCTTCGTCGGAAGCAATGTCAACCTGATTGCACCGGTAACAGTTGGCTCATATGCGGTGGTAGCAGCCGGGTCGACAGTAACTGATGATGTGAAGGACAACGATATGGCTATCGCGAGAGCCCGTCAGATTACTAAAGAAGGATATGGATACAAGTATATTAAGAAGGAGAATTAAGTAATGGAGAGACTTAACAAAACCGTAGTATTTTCTTTAACTTCCAATGTCAATCTGGTAAACAATGTCTGCAAACAGCTCGGTATTGAACCAGGTAAAGTTGAAGTTAAACACTTCTCTGATGGCGAAACAATGGTTGAAATTGAAGAAAGCGTCAGAGGAAAAAAGGTATTCATCGTTCAATCAACTTTTGAACCTGTCAATGACAAACTGATGGAAATCTTAATTGCGATTGATGCATTAAAGAGAGCTTCTGCCGGTGAAATCACTGCCATCATCCCTTATTTCGGATATGCAAGACAGGACCGAAAAGCAAGACAGCGTCAGCCAATCACTGCAAAACTTGTTGCAAATCTGTTGACTGTTGCTGGAGCAAACAGGGTTGTTACAGTTGACCTGCATACAACTCAGATTCAGGGCTTCTTTGATTTCCCATCAGATGATATCCCTACAACATCAATGTTCGCAAACTACTTCTTCTCAAAGAAGATCAATCCGGATGAGTATGTTGTTGTATCACCTGACCACGGCGGAACAACAAGAGCAAGATACCTTGCTGAAGCACTTGGTTTACCAATGGCCGTTATCGACAAGAGACGTCCTAGACCAAATGTTGTTGAAGTATGCAATGTAATCGGTGATATCAAGGGTAAGAACTGTATCATCGTTGACGATATCTGTGATACTGCAGGATCATTATGTGCTGGTGCCAAGATTCTTAAAGACAATGGCGCAAACCGCATCATGTGCTGCATAACTCATCCGGTATTATCAGGAAGAGCAGTAGAACTGATTGAAGAATCCCCAATCGAAAAGATGATTGTTACAGATACTATCCCACTAAGAGAAAGATATCTGACTATAACCAAGAAATTTGAAGTCATCTCAATTGCTGATCTGCTATCTAAATGGATTTACGCAATCGCATCAGAAAGACCTCTTACTGAAGTCTATACTGAACTGATGGCTCATAAAAAATAAATGACAACGGGCGATACAAAGCCCGTTTTTTTGTGCGTTAGACTATAATAGATACGTGAAGAAGATAGCTTCTATTATTACTGTCGGGTTTGGTGTTATCGGTACAGCAGGAATCTGTACTTTTGTCGGCATTAAACTGGGATATACTGTTGTGGGAATCATAACCGGATTTATACTGGCTATGGCTTATCTTCTCTATAATGTGGTGAAAAAATGAAAACTGTAAGATATACAAAAGAAGATCTTAAAAAAGTAGCAGAAGAATTAAGGAACGGTAAGATTATTGCTTTCCCTACCGATACCGTTTTTGGCTTGGGATGCATCTACGATAATGAAGATGCAAAAAATGCCATAATGGCTGCCAAAGGAAGAGATGAAAAGAAGGCTCTTCCGATGATGTGTACTAAAGAGCTGATTGAAACAGTGGCAACAGTCAATGATAAAGAGAAAAAAGCCATTGAAACATTCATGCCTGGTGCCATCACTATTATCTTCAAGAAAAAGAATCTGCCAGACTTTGTAACCTGCGGCATGGATACAGTAGCCATCAGAGTTCCGGATGATGAGTGGATTATTGAACTGATCAAGACAGTCGGCAAACCCCTGCTTGTGACAAGTGCCAATCTTTCTGATAAAGGATCACTTTTGAAATATGAAGATGTAATAGCTGATATGGATGAAAGAATTGACGGTATCGTCAAAGAAGATGCCAGAGGCGAAAAGGCATCAACAATTGTTGCCCTTTATGATAAGACAAGTGTATTAAGAGAGGGTCCAATCTCTAAAGAAAGAATATTTGAGGTTTTAGGTGAGTAAGTATTTGTTGAGTCATGGCCATCTGTGTATCGATGGTGAAAGAGAATATCTTGATGGAGCAATTCTGTTTGAAGACAACAAACTCATTCAGATCTATCCCCATTCAAATAAACTGAAAGTTGAAGATGCTGATGAAATCAATCTTCGTGGTCAGCTGGTTTTTCCTTTATACACAAAAAGAATTGACGCCAAGAAGATGATGATCTATTCTCCAAAAGCAGAGAGCACCATTGAAGAGCTGATGAAGATTAAAGAAGCGGATGAATATGTTCTTATCAAAGACAGCAATACCGATATTACAGCTTTTATTCTTAAGAACCTTTCAAGACACAGAGTAATTCTTGCAAGCGACAGACCTCAGCAGACATTAAAGAAACTGCACGAAAAAGGTGTAGCCTATTCAGATCTTTCTTTAATGACCTATGCCAATATTGAAAAAGCACATGGAAGAGATTTCACTTCAGTAAAAGGTAGCGAAGTTAACTTTGTAGTGCTTGACCGTGATTTTAAAGAAATCTTCAGAATTGAAAACGGAGAATTTATCTATGATTAAGTTCTATCTCAAACTTGCCGTATATCTTATCTGTTTTATGGTATCTTTGTTCGCGTTAAGTGGAATTGACTTCAACCGTTTCATCAGACAGGGAAAGATTCCGCAGGCCCAGACTTTATATGTGGTTGTTGCACTGATTATGGCTTATCTGCTCGGCAACTTCTTTATGTCCATCATCTACTGGTTTGGTATGTGATAAAATTGAAATGTTATGAGTGGCGTTGTTAAAGCGATAGTTATCTGCTCAACCGCATTCCTTCTTTCTCTGGTGCTTTGCCCAGTAGTAAAAAGAATCGGTTTTGCGATTAAAGCATATGCAGTAGAAAATAACAGAACGGTACACCATGGAAGAATCGTCAGAATCGGCGGTCTTGGTGTGTATCTTGCTTTTATTATTACTATGGCTTTCTTCATCAAGGCTGACCAGACCATCAATGCTGTATTGATTGGTGGATTTATTGTTTTCCTTGGTGGACTTATTGATGACATCTTTGACTTAAAACCTATCATCAAGTTTGCTTTCCAGGTAATTGGAGCACTTGTTGTTATAATCTATGGAAATATCAGACTGACTGAACTAAATCTGGCTTTCCTTTACATTGACTTCAAAGCAATCTCGTTTGTTGTATCACTGTTCTGGATTGTCGGTGTAACCAATGCGATCAATCTTATTGATGGTTTAGATGGTCTATCATGCGGAATATCATCAATCGTACTTGTTGTTATCGGCTATATTGCCATGCTGATGGGAAGAGCTGATGTCTGCACTATTGCGTTAATCCTGATTGGTGCTATTCTGGGTTTCCTTCCATACAACTTCCATCCTGCAAGTATCTTCGTAGGTGACTGTGGTGCCCTGTTCATGGGATTCATGATTTCTACTCTTGCGCTTATGGGTTTCAAGACCAGCGCATTCGTATCTCTTGGCTTCCCTATCATCATCCTGTTTGTTCCGCTTTCTGATACTTGTCTGGCCATCATCAGAAGAAAACTCAGCGGACACAAGATCTCTGAAGCTGATAAATCACATCTGCACCATGTGCTGATGTTCAAACTGGGACTTAAACACCAATATGTTGTACTTGTACTGTATCTGGTTACTGTTCTTTTCGGTGGTACAGCTATCTTGATGTACCATAACGAGGGCTGGGGACTTCTGGTTCTTGGAATATTGTGTCTTGGTGCCTGGATCTTTATTGAACTTACCGGCATGATCAACCCTAAGTTCCATCCACTGATTAATCTCTGCCGTAAGATAACCGGCAAACCGGAAATCAGAGAAGATGCAAGATTCGAGGCCAACCGACCTCATCACAATGAAGACAAAAGAGCTTAATGCTCTTTTTCAAAAGGTAGAATATATGAAAAAAGAAATAGCAGTATGTCTTACAAACGACAACAATGTAAATGCCAAAATAACATTTGATGCATTAAGAAAAGCCGGCTTCAGCAAGGTCTTTGTCCAGTACTATGACAAGGAGTTTGAGATCGACCAGAAAGAACAGGTTGAGATATGCCGCAAAGAAAACATCGATATTATCTTTGCCCATCTCGGTTATCAGAACATCAACAGAATCTGGGATGATGATGAAATCGGTAAAGAAATCGTTGAAAGATATAAAAAGGATCTTGATGACATAAAGTCAATGAATATCGGTATGGTTATCATGCATGCATCAAGCGGATTCAACACCGCTTCTTGCAATGAAATGGGACTTAAGAAATTCAAAGAGATTGCTGACTATGCTGAAAAACTCAATATAAAGATTGCATTTGAAAACACCAAAATGATCAATCATCTTGAATATATCCTCGACAACATCACCAGCAGTAATATCGGATTATGCTACGACGTAGGTCATCAGTTGTGTAACTCCAAAGGCAACTTCGATATCTCTAAATACAAAGGAAGAATATTTGCCGTCCATCTTCACGACAACGATTCAACAAGTGATCAGCACCTTCTTCCGTTTGATGGAAAGGTGGCATGGACCAAGATTATAAAAACACTCAAGGAAGCAGAATATGATGGTCCGATAACCCTGGAAATCTGCAACAAGAGCTATAGAGACATGGATATTGAAGACTACTATAAAGAAGCTTATAAAAGAGCCCTTGCCTTACAGAATCTATGGTACTAACAGATAAGAAATTATCTGTTTTTTATTTGCGACACTAAGGGGACAAAAACTTGTTATAATATGCAAGCATTAGAGGTTTGAATTATGAAAGAAACAAAACTGGAAATTATCGGCTTTACAAATGAAGATGTTGTCTCAACAAGCGGTCACACAGGCCGTTTACATTTTGTTGTTGAAGATGCAAATGATGATGCAAAAGAAACAGGAAAATTATTACGTTACAGCGCAACAAATAAAGAATGGACTGATGTAACATCTGAATATAACCCAGGAACAGAAATTGGATCAGGAAGCATAATAGGCAGACCTGGGGCAACAACGTTTCAGATTGAATTACCAGGCGCTGAGATTGACGATATGTATGAATTTGACGGTACAACATGGAAAATTTGTAAAGAAAGTCATGGTGAAGTCGTTGACTGCCTTGCCAAAGGCACAAAGATTACTATGGCTGATGGTTCTATAAAGAATATTGAAGATATAAAAGAAAAAGACCTGATTCTTACATATAACCACAAAGAAGGTAAATATGAAGGTCAGAAAGTATATCTTGCCTGGAAAGCAGATGAGACAAAGAAACCGTTCACTCTTCATTTTGAAGGCGATGTGAATATCTCTGTTATCGGAGATCATAACTTCTTTGAAAAAGAAAGCCTGAGTTATGTAGCAATATTTGAAGACAAAGCAGAAGAGTTTGTAGGTAAACATTTCTATAATGCAAAACTTAATAACTATGTAAAACTGTTAAGTGTAACTCATGAGGCTGAAGCTGTTGAATATTATGAGATCTATACTGAACACAACGCAAACTGCATTGCTGAAGATATGCTCAACTGTCCATATGATAGCTCAGAAATTCTGAATATCTTCAAATTCAAAGAAGATCTGACAATTGACCATGAACAGCTGGATAAGGACATCAGGGAATTTGGAATCTTTGAATATAAAGAAAATTCTCGTTATCCAAAAGAACTATATGATGCGCTTAACTGGAAGTATGTCAATGTTATAATCGGCAAAGGCTTTGGAACTATGGAAGACTTTGAAGTCAGACTTGATGAATTCCTTAAGTTAAGATAATAAATTTCTGATTAAATGCTTTTTCTAAAAAACGAAAAAGCATTTTTTATTTGCGACACTAAGGGGACGGGTGATTGTTATGATATGTGGGTATTAGAGGAAAAAATTATGAAAGAAACAAAACTTGAAATTATAAGACTTGATAATGACGATGTAATCGCAACATCCGGCAAGATAGTTGTCAAAGGAAATCTTGAAGGTTGCTATTATTTCACGGGACAGCAGGAAACCTGGTTACAGGGTAAAAACAGTACCGATGGCATTAACGTTGTTAATAAAAACAGCCTGATGCGCCTGTCATTTTCAACAGCTTTGAAAAATGCATATGGTGATAACAGTACGATTGAGTACAATACCTGGTATGCAATGTATGCTGATGGACCAGACAGATATCTGTATAAACACTCAGATACTGATTTATCAGATCATACTCATAGTGCAACTGACTAGTATCAGACAGCAAATCGAAGGATATATTCTAAAGAGCAGAGCAATCTGCTTTTTGTATTGTTTAAATGCGTTGACAACGTATAAGGAAGACATTAGAATAAAATAGTTCGGAAACGAACTGTTCGGGAGCGAACCGTATGAATAATGATGTACTAAAAGAACTTAAAGAACTTGATCATTTGATAAAGGGATCAATGTTCAAAGACAAAAAGATGGAAAAGAAAAAACCGAGTCTTTCAGCTTTACAGATTGCAAGATACTTAAATCAGAACATTGATAAAGCAGTGTATCAGAAAGATATTGCCGAGGCCGTTGGTCTTAAAAAATCAACCATAACAGAATGTCTTGATGAGATGGAAAAAGATAAGATGATTGAAAGAATTCCTGATGAATCAGATAAGAGAAAAAACCGCATCATTCTGACTGAAAAGGCTTATGCGATGAAGAAAGAACTCGATGATGCTTTAGATAAAACCAGAATACAGATGATTCAGGGAATCGACGAAGAAAGAATGAAACAGTTCATGGAAACTATTGAACTGATGAAGAAGAATATTGGAGGCAGATAATGAAGCTTATATTTAAATATCTAAAACCATACATACTGACGGTGCTGGTTATTATCGGTTTCACCTTTTTGCAGGTTCAGACCGAACTGGCACTTCCTGATTACATGTCTGACATTGTGACCAACGGTATTCAGTATGGCGGAATTACTGAAAATGTACCATCTGTAATTATGGACAACGACATGGAAGAACTGTTGTGCTTTATGTCAGAAGCCGACAGAGACTATGTGCTTGGTAAATATGATCTATTAAAAACAGGTGAAACTGTTAAAGTTAACGACAAAGAGTATGAACTTCTTTATGACAGTTATGTTCTTAACGAAGGTGAAGATACAAAGCTGAAAGAGATCTTTGTTAAACCGATGGTTTATGCCTACTCATTAAAAGAGGTTAACCTTCTGGTAACTGAAGATAATGCCGCTGAAGTGATGAAGTCACTTGATGAACAGTTGGTGGGTTTAGAAGATAACTATACCAGCATGGGTAAGCTCTATATCCAGAGCGTGTACGGCGATGCAGGTATTGCAATAGATGAAATTCAGAGCGGATATATCTTTAAGTCAGGCATCAAGATGCTTGGTGTATCATTCCTTTCGGGTATGCTGGCACTTGTTTCAACTTATCTGGCAATAAAGACTGCAACCGGCGTTGCTGCTACAATGCGTAAGGATGTTTTTGAAAAAGTTGAGTCATTCTCTTCAAGTGAATTTTCAACTTTCTCTACTTCATCTTTGATTACCAGAACCGGTAACGATGTAACCAAGATTCAAAACCTGGTACAGATGATGTTAAGAATGATGCTGATGGCACCTTTGATGGGAATTACTGCTATCTTTAAGGTTGCCAAGTATCCTCAGGTTTCATGGATCCTGCTTGTTGCGATTGGTATTATGCTGGCAACTATGGGATTCTTGCTGATGGTTGCCTTCCCTAAATTTGAAAAGATTCAGAAACTTGTCGACAAGATCAACAACATCATGCGTGAATACATGGATGGTATGCTGGTTATCCGTGCCTTCAATTCTGAAAAGATTGAAGAAGAGAAGTTTGACAAGACAAATAAAGAACAGACCGCAATCGACAGATTCGTATCACGCTGTATGGGTATAATCGGTCCGGTTATGACTATTATCATGAACCTGCTTACTGTATTTATCGTCTATATCTCTGCTTACCAGATTGATATCGACGCTATGACTATCGGCGATACGATGGCATTCATTCAGTATGCAATGCATGTAGTAATGTCATTTATGTTTGTTACTATGACATTCTTCATGATTCCAAGATCCCTGGTATCAGCTAAACGTATCAGACAGGTACTTGATACTGAAAATACTATTAACGATATTGAAAGGCCGGAAGTATTACCTGAAGAAAACGGTGACCTGGTATTTGACCATGTATGTTTCAAATATCCTGGTGCTGAAGAGAATATATTGGAAGATGTATGCTTTACCGCAAAACCTGGTGAAACAGTTGCGATGATCGGTTCTACTGCGTGTGGCAAGTCCACCATCATCAAGCTTATCCCAAGACTCTTCGATGTCACCGAAGGAAAGATTACCTACTGTGGTCATGACATCAGAAACGTTGCCCAGAAACAGCTTCATGAAAAGATTGGTTATGCTACTCAGAAGGCAATTCTGTTTACTGGTACTATTGAGTCAAACATCAAGTTCGGACGTGATGTAAATGATGAAGAATTCAATGAAGCCATTGATATTTCTCAGTCTAGAAACATCATCAACGAAAAGGAAGATGGAATCAACGACAAGATCACTCAGGGCGGTACAAACGTTTCTGGCGGTCAGAAACAGAGACTATCTATTGCGCGTGCTCTTGCCAAGAAAGCAAACATCTATATCTTCGATGATTCTTTCTCGGCGCTCGACTATGCAACAGATAAGAAGTTAAGAGCTGAACTTAATGAGCTTATCGCCAAGACTAAAGCTACTGTCTTCATCGTAGCTCAGCGTATTGCCACTATTAAAAACGCCGACAAGATACTGGTTATTGAAGATGGAAAAATAGTCGGCGAAGGAACACATAGAGAACTTCTTGAAAACTGCAAAGTTTATCAGGAAATCGCTTATTCACAGTTAAGTAAGGAGGAACTTGAAAATGCCAGGGCCTAGGAATAAACCAATGGAAAAAGCCAAGAATTTCAAGGCTGCCATTACTGAACTGTTAAACTACATCAAGCCATATAGAGGAAAGATTGTTTTGTCTCTTGGATTGATGGTTATCTCAACCTGCATGTGCATCTATGGTCCTAAACTTACCGGTGATGTAACTACCCTGTTATCTCAGGGCATCATCTCCAAGTACAAAGGCGGTGCCGGAATTGACTTTGACGCCATCAAAAAGATTGTAATGACACTGGTAATAATCTACGTATCAAGTGCAGCAATTGATTATCTGGTAAACTTCATCAATGTGTCAATCTCAACAGATGTAACCTACAGATTAAGAAGAGATATCTCATTAAAACTCAACAAACTTCCACTTAAATACTTCGATACCAAGACTCATGGTGAAATTCTTTCAAGAGTAACTAATGACGTCGACAACATCGCTCAAAACCTTACTAATACAATGTCGCAGATTCTTAACTCTGCCATCAACATTGTTGGTGTACTGGCTATGATGTTCATCATTTCGTGGAAACTTACACTGATCGCTTTGCTGATAATTCCACTTACCGGTCTTACGGCAGCGGCAATCGTCAAGAAATCACAGAAATACTTCAAGGCTAACTCAAAATACCTTGGTGAAGTAAACGGGCATGTTGAAGAGATGTATTCAGGACATCTTCTGGTCAAGACTTATAACTATGAAGAAAAGTCAAACGAGGAATTCTCTAAACTGAATGACAATCTGCATGATGCAGCATTCAAGTCACAGTTCTATTCAACAATCATGCATCCACTTACCGGTTTCTTGGGCAACCTTACTTATGTCATTGTCTGTATCGTAGGCGGCATGGAAGTTATTGCCGGAAGAATGACCATCGGTGGTATTCAGTCACTCATTACCTATACAAGAAGACTCAACCAGCCAATCACATCTATTGCTCAATTGATGAATACTGTTCAGACTATGGCTGCAGCAGCGGAAAGAATCTTCGAAGTTTTAAATGAAGAAGAAGAAACCAAAGAAACTGAAAACCCTGTAAATATCTATGATGAAAACGGTGAAATAAATATTAAGGGTAATGTTGCATTTGAAAGAGTAAAGTTCGGTTACAACGAAGACAAGATTGTCATTCACGACTTCTCGATGTTTGTAGAACCGGGTAAACAGATTGCAATCGTTGGTCCTACCGGTGCCGGTAAGACCACCCTTGTTAAACTGCTGATGAGATTCTATGAACTCAATGGTGGAACAATCTACGTTGATTACAAAGACATCAAAGAATACTCAAGACACGACTTAAGAGACATGTTCGGCATGGTATTACAGGATGCGTGGCTATTCGATGGTACCATCATGGAAAACCTGAAGTTCGGTAAACCAGATGCAACAGATGAAGAAGTATATGCTGCCTGCAAGATGGCTCATGTTGATCACTTCATCAGAACACTGGAAAACGGCTACAACACTGTTTTATCTCAGGACTCAGCAGGTATCTCTCAAGGTCAGAAACAGTTATTGACCATTGCCAGAGCTTTCTTATCAGATCCTAAGATTCTGATTCTTGATGAAGCTACATCTTCAGTAGATACCAGAACTGAACAGCTTATTCAGGATTCAATGGAAGAATTAAGAAAAGGCCGTACATCATTCACTATTGCCCACAGACTTTCAACTATCCGTAATTCAGATGCGATTATTGTACTGAATGAAGGCGATATTGTCGAAGTAGGCAATCACGAAGACCTGTTGGCCAAGAATGGATTCTACGCTAAACTGTATAACTCACAGTTTGAAATGTAATTACATAATTATATGAAGCCTCCCTAGGAGGCTTTTAATGTGCATTAAAGAAATAAATACTATAATGATAATGAGGTAAGCAACATGAAAAAATACATCATTGCGATTGACCAGGGTACCACAAGCACAAGAGCTATTCTTTTTGATAAAGAACAGCAGATACTTAAGATTGCCCAGAAAGAATTCACCAATTACTTCCCAAAACCCGGATGGGTTGAACAGGATGCCAATGAAATATGGTTATCTACATTGGCGGTAATTGCTGAACTGTTTGAAGACCATAAATATAAACCAAGCGAAGTAGAATCTATCGGTATTACTAACCAGAGAGAAACTACTGTTGTGTGGGATAAGACAACAGGTTTGCCTGTCTATCATGCAATTGTATGGCAGTCACGTCAGACAAGTGAAATCGTAGACAGATATAAGAAAGCAGGAAAACTGGACTTTATCCGTGAAAAGACCGGTTTATTGCTTGACCCATATTTCTCTGCTTCCAAGATTAAATGGATATATGAGAACGTCGAAGGTGTAAAAGATAATCCGAATATTCTCTTTGGTACTATCGATACCTGGCTGACATGGAAGTTTACCTGTGGTGAAAGTCATATTACTGATGTGACAAACGCTTCAAGAACGTTATTGTTCAATATTCATACACTTAACTGGGATAAGGAGCTTCTTGAACTCTTTGAAATCCCTGAATATATCCTGCCAAAGATTGTAAACACATCAGGTCATCTGGCAAAGGTTAATCCTGTTCACTTCTTCAATGAAGAAGTTGAAATCAGAGCGCTTGTCGGTGATCAGCAGTCAGCCCTCTTTGGACAGAGCTGTTTTACAAAGGGAAGCTGCAAGAACACTTATGGAACCGGTGGATTCTTACTCATCAATACCGGCGATAAACCAATCATCTCTAGAAATGGTCTACTTACAACTGTTGCCTGGAAAATTGATGATGAAGTCAACTATGCTCTTGAAGGATCAATCTTTGTGTCAGGTTCTTTAATGCAGTGGTTAAGAGATGGACTTAAAATAATCAAGTCAGCAGGCGATTCAGAAGAGATTGCCAAATCAGTTGATTCAAGTGGTGGCGTTGTTATCGTTCCGGCATTTGTAGGACTTGGTGCTCCATATTGGAACGATGAGTGCCGTGGCACTATCTTCGGACTGACAAGAGGCACAGATACAAGACATATTGTAAGAGCAGCAATTGAAGCTCAGGCATATCAGTCAAAAGATCTCATTTCCATCATGGAAGAAGAACTTGGACAGAAGATCGATGGACTTAAGGTAGATGGCGGAGCAAGTGCCAACAAGTTCCTGCTTCAGTTCCAGGCTGATATTCTGGAAACACCGGTTCTTAAGAATTCGTTTGCGGAAATGACCGGTCTTGGTGCAGCCAGACTTGCTGGTCTGGTGGATGGTTTCTACAGTATGACTGATTTTGAAAAAGAGAATATAACTTCATATCCTCCAAAGATGTCTCATAAAGACGTAGAAGAAGGATATGCAAGATGGAAGAAAGCCGTCAAGGCTTGTCAGGAGTTTTAAGCAGTATATGGAAGATGTAATTATTGTCGGAGCAGGTGTGACCGGCTGTCTTATTGCCCACAACCTCTCCAAGAAAGAATGCAAGGTAACGGTTATCGATAAGAACCCGGATGTTGCGAACGGCGCATCGGGTTCCAATTCAGCAATCGTTCATTCAGGACACGATCCAAAGTCCGGTACCAACAAATGTAAGTTCAACCTTCTGGGTAACAGAATGTATCCGGATTTGTGTAAAGAGTTGAAGATTGCCTACAAAGAAATAGGTGCTTTTGTTGTGGCAACTTCACCTGAAGAAGAAAAGACACTTGATGGTTTGATTCAAAACTGTATCGACCGTGATGTACCTTATGAAGTACTGACTGGCGAAGAAGCTAGAAGCGAAGAACCTAATCTTTCTGACGATGTAACAAAAGCCCTGTCTTTACCATCAACCGGTATCGTTACTCCATGGGAAGTATGTATTGCTGCCATGGAAGAAGCCGTCGATAATGGAACAACCTTAAAACTGAATGAAGAAGTTAAAGCCATCGAAAAGAAAGATGACCGCTTCATCGTTACAACTGATAAAGGCGTCTATGAATCGAAGTATCTTGTGGATGCTGCCGGTGTCTACGCTGACAAGATTGCGGGAATGGTTGGCATCGAGAAATATCACATCACCGCAAGACGTGGTGAATATTATATTCTTGATCATAAAAATCAGTTTGTGGAAAAGATTATCTATCCTGTACCAAGTGATAAAGGTAAAGGTGTACTTGCTGTACCTACAATTCATGGAAATGTACTGCTCGGTCCAAACGCAGAGTTTGTAGAAGATAAAGAAGACAATGAAACCACAGCTGCTTTACCAGGATTAAGAAAAGATCTTGGAAAGACATTAAAGAACATTCCTTTCCAGCACATCATTCATACTTACGCAGGTCTAAGACCAACCGGCGATACTCATGACTTCGTGATTGAAGAAGACGATAAGGTTAAAAACTTCATCCATGTTTCATGTATTGAATCACCAGGTCTTGCATCGTCTCCAGCTATTGCAAAGTATGTATGTGAAGAACTGATTAAAGAGAATTATCCATTAAAGAAAGAATATAAAAGAAGAAAGCCTCATATCATCATGAACGAACTATCTGATGATGAAAAGGCTGAAATGATTAAGAAAGATAAAGATTACGGTAAGATTATCTGCCGCTGTGAAAGAATATCTCTTGGTGAAATCAAAGATGTAATTCACAGAAGCTGTGGTGCCGTATCTATCAATGGTGTAAAGAAGAGATGCCGCCCAGGTATGGGAACCTGTCAGGGAGGATTCTGTGAACCACAGATTCTTGAAATCCTGGCGAGTGAACTGGGTGTTGACAGAAGTACCATCTGCAAAAACGGTCCAGGCAGTGAAATATTTGTTAATCCTGCCAAGGAGGATCTGTAATGAAAAACTATGATCTTGTTATTATCGGTGGCGGTGCTGCCGGAATGTCTGCTGCCTTAGGTGCATATGAAAAAGGCATCAAAGATATCCTGATTATTGAAAGAGATGTTGAATATGGAGGCATCCTTGAACAGTGTATTCATAATGGCTTCGGACTTCATACTTTTAATGAAGAATTATCCGGACCAGCTTATGCTCAAAGATGTTACGAACTAATCAAGGATACTACTGTTGAATTCCTATATGAAACAGTAGTTACTGAAATTAAAGACGACATGACATTAAGCCTTTCAAGCGAGAAAGGCTATGACCACATCAAAGCCAAGGCTATCGTTATGGCTACCGGCTGTAAAGAAAGAAGTGCAGGCGCGATAGCTTTACAGGGCAAAAGATGTCAGGGTGTCTATACAGCAGGATGTGCTCAGAAGTATTTGAACATGAATGGCTATATGGTAGGTAAGAAAGTCTTTATTCTGGGTTCAGGCGATATCGGTCTGATTATGGCAAGACGTATGTCTTTGGAAGGCGCAAAAGTAATCGGCGTTGCTGAACTGATGCCATATTCAAATGGCCTGGCACGTAACATCAAGCAGTGTCTTGAAGATTTCAATATCCCACTGTATCTTTCTCATACTGTTACTGCAGTTCATGGCACACCTCGACTTAAGTCAATTACACTGGCTGAAGTTGACGGAAACCGTCAACCTATTGAATCAACCAAACAGGAAATTGAATGTGACTGTCTCTTATTGTCTATTGGTCTGATTCCGGAGAACAACCTTCTTGAAGATCTCAAGGTTGAACTTGATCCACGTACCAAGGGTGCAGTAGTAAATGATCAGCTGATGACAAGTCATGAAGGAATATTCGCGTGTGGTAATGCATTACATGTACATGACCTTGTAGACTTCGTTTCAATGGAAGCAAAGAAAGCCGGTGCCAATGCTGCTGACTATATTCTGAACAAGACTGTTCATAAACATGAAATCAAGTCTATACCAGCTAACGGAATCGGATATATGGTCCCTCAATATACATCTAAAGATCAGGATGTTGAATTCGCTTTCCGAGTAAGAAATATCTATAAGAAAGCAAACATCCGTGTATCTGGCGGAGAACTTGACAAGAAGATCTATAAGCTGTCACTTGTTCCTAGTGAAATGGTCAAAGTAACTTTGACCAAAGAGGAACTTTTAAAAGCAGGTGATACTTTAACCTGGGAGGTAGTTGAATAATGGAACTGGTATGTATTAACTGTCCACTTGGCTGTCATTTAACAGCAATAAAGGAAGGCGACAAGATTACCGTTACCGGCAATACCTGCCCAAGAGGTGAACAGTACGCTATAAATGAAATGACAATGCCGATGAGAACTCTTACTTCAACCGTAAGAATCTCAGGTTCAATCCATGATTCATTACCAGTAATCACATCTGCTCAGATTCCAAAGGAGAAGATGTTTGAAGTAATGAAGGCACTTAAGAATATCGAAGTGAAAGCACCTGTCAAAGTTGGCGAAGTTATCGTCAAAGATGTATGTGGACTCGGTGTTGATATTATCGCTTCAAGAAGTATGTAAGGAAGAGCAATCTTCCTTTTCTTTTTGAGAATTTCTCACTTTAAATTGACAGTATTCTCAACTGTTCTTTTCCTATACTCAACTTATAGAAAGGATGACAGATATGTTAAGATTAAGACAGATAGTTGACCAACTTGACCAACTATTATTTGGAGGGCCTATGAAAAGATATAACATCTATGAAGCAAAGACCAATCTGTCCAAAATTGCCAAGATGCTGGAAAACAAAGAAGAAGATTATGTAATTATCTCAAAAAACGACAAACCCCTTCTGAAAGTAACGCTGTTTGAAGGAACAGGAAGAGAAAACCTTTTGGGCTGCGCCAAAGGTATGTTTACTGTGCCTGATGACTTTGATGACATCGATATTTCTGATCTGTTTGAGGACGACCTGGACGAATACCTATGAAATATTTATTTGATACACACATCATAATCTGGACGCTTGAAGACGATAAGCGATTAAGCCAGAAAGTCAAAGATATCATTGCAAATAATAATGACCAGATATATTACAGTGTAATTTCTCCATGGGAAACAGAAATCAAGCATCTTAAACACAAAAATTTTAATTTGAGCGGAAAGCAGATGACAACAATGTGTGACTGTAATGGTATGTTTTGTCTTCCAATAGAAGCAGAACATGTTGAAGAGTTGAAAAACTTGAACAAGCCTGAAGATGTTGCTCATAACGACCCGTTTGACAGAATGCTGCTTGCTCAGGCCAAAGCGGAAAAGATGATACTTATTACTCACGATAAAAAGTTCAAAGCTTATGATGAAAAGTGTCTGATGATCGTTTAAGGTAGTAAAATATATAAGCATACCAGGTATGCTTAATGCAGGATTAGTACATCGGTAGTATGCGACCTTCCCAAGGTTGAGAGACGGGTTCGATTCCCGCATCCTGCTCCATTATTTATGAAGAAAACACTATATGTCATGAGGCACGCAGAAACCATCAACAATGTCAGAAACATTGTTCAGGGAAGATGCGATTCTGACTTGACTGAAAAAGGTATAGAAGAAACCAAACTTGTTAAGAATAAGTGGTTTTCAAATACAAAGATTGACCATATCTACTGTTCCCCTATCGGAAGAGCCAGAAAGACTGTAGAAATACTGACTGATAGAACTTATGAAGTAGTTGAAGGACTGACTGAAAGATATCAGGGAGAAAGAGAAGGACAGAAGTTTATCGACATTAAAGGTGTAGATGACTATGCCAGAATGTTCAATGGTGAACTTAAAGATGATTTCCGCAAAAGAATCAAAGATACCATGGATGAAATCATGAACAAAGACAACGAAAAAGTCCTGGTAGTAACCCATGGTGCTCTCTGCTCTCATTTCAGAAATATGGTTCTAAGTGAAGATGTCGGCAGCTGGATAGATAACTGTTCAATATTTAAATATGAGTGGGAAGACGGAAGGTATTCCTACATCAAAGAATATAAAGTATCAGAAATGTAAAATAAGTATCCATTAATCTGGATACTTATTTTTAAACAATCCTTTATAACACGTATCAAATGCTTCTTTAGAAATGTTGCAACTTAATTCATATATCGGAATACGGTTTATTATTTCTGTAAGATAACCCGACACCTTAGGACCACACTCTTTATCAATAGAATAAAAACAGTTGTACATCATATTACTGATTGATTCGTTTGTGTTCAGTTTCCTGAATGAATTGACTGAATCCTGTTTGATTACTACGATAGCTTTTAAAGGAGCAGATATATTTTCACCATAGCCTTCTTTGCCGTTCCATGGTGTACCATGAACAATTATTTCTTTTCCAAATTCCAGCATTGGTTTATCTCCGTTGATGACTTTAACCTCATCCTTGAGATAATCTTTCCAAAGCTTCACGTGTGTTGTCTTTCCTGTGCCGCTTGGCGCGATAAACAGAAAGGCGTTTCCTTTGTGTTCAATGGCAGCTCCATGAACAATCATCCTGTTATAATCGAGACAATGTCTTACAACTTCATCAAGAATATAGCCGGTTTCATTACTGTATACTGAACGTTCAGGATTGAAATTTGAATATTTTTTGAGTACATCCACAGTTACTTCAATTCTATAGTCTTCCTTGTTTTGAAGACATTCAAATTTCTTTCCTTTGAGATAATAGAAATCATCACTCAGGGATATGATGTGATATTTAAGTCCACCTACAGAAATTGAAAACTCCATACCTAATCTAAAAGGATTCCCTTCTTTTTAAGCATATCTATAAACTCTTTTGTTGACTCAAGTGCTTCGTCAAAGTTTATGTCATCGTATTCATCAGCAAGATGCTTTGCAATCTCTTCTAAATTAAGACCTTTTTCAATATCGGACCAGATTATATAGCCGGTTTCGTTGAGGTTGATAAAACCGGTAAATACCAAAGAAGCTTCACCTGTACAGATGGCAACTTTCTTGTCAGCTATTTCTGTTATTACAATTCCGTCAATAAATTTCATAAATAGAATAAAGGTGCAGTTATCTGCACCCTATGAATTTTAGTTTTGAATTTCGTTAGAAGTATCAAGTTCCTGTGTAGCAACTTCTTTATCTATTTCTACAAATTCTGCTTCTGGTTTTTCGAATTTTTTCATAATATACCTCGCTTACTTATAATAACACTTTCTTCTTATTGGTTGAAGTTTCAGAAAGTACGATTATTTATCAGACTGTTTTTCAGATATCCTTTTATTTTAATAGTACCCTTTATTTCTTTTGCACTTTCAAACAGTTCATCACGACTGTCTGCACCCAGATAGAAGGCTCCGAAAAGTGCATCGAGTGGATTATTTCCTACTCTGTATCTTTCTTTTCTGAGAATAGCTTTAAAGAGCAGGCTTTTATGTTCCTTAAGCTTATCAAGACCTTCTATTTTTCTGATACATCCTTTTTTCAGATGAATTATATAGATAGCTGCATAATGTCCACCAAGTTTCATATCATCAAGTTCGATGTTGTAATCAGTGTCGACATTTAAAAGAGTATCAAAGAACAGATTGTCCGCATTCTGTTTATTGAAATAGCTGTTGATGAAATATGATGTGGTTCCTTCGCATCTTAATCCTGCTTCAAAAAGATAGAACGTTTTATCTTTTTCAATGCCCTGAAAAAAGATGGTGCAGTTGTTCAGATCCTGTTCTTTGATAAGCGAAAGGATTTTATCGCCATTCTGTTTTTCAAACAGTTCATAATCCTGACAAGGATAGATATAAAGTTCGGGTATAACGGAAAGACCATTTCTGTCTTTGTAACAGTATTTGTCAGCACTTGAAACAAGCTTGGCCTTTCTGTTTTGAACATTGTAGGTAAAACTTACTTCCTTGCCTTCAATGAATTGTTCAATAATGATTCTTCCTGATTTGGATTTGCTTTCTGCAAACCTGATGGCTTTATTAAGTCTGGATTTTTTTGAAACCACCGAAATTCCTTTTGCTCCACCATTATCAACGGGTTTTACAATAAGCGGATAAGTGAAAGTGTTTACTGTTGATTCGTTCAGTTCTGCAGGGCTGCCTGAAAAGAAGGTAGCTGGAGTTAAAATTTCATATTCGTTACACAACTTTCTGAATACATCCTTATTCATGAAGTTGTGCCACTGCTTTTCAGTATGAAAAAAAGAATTTCCTAGCGCTTCGTTATAGATGCGGCATGGTTCGTAGGTTTCTTCGTACCAGTTTGTTACCACGGCATCAATGTTGTTGTGTTTTATATAATCAAGAACTGCGTACTGATTATCGATATCTAACTGAATAACTTCATTGACACAATTCAGATATGGGTTTTCATTTACCGGACATTTGTCGGCAGCTATTATATAGGCTCCGTGCTGTTTAAGAAATTCGAAATTCCATGGCGATGAGCCGTATCTTCCTAAATGCAAAACTCTTTTTGAATCATATTTACCCATAGAAATATTTTAAGACAAAATAAAACTGTATTCTATTTGTAGTGCACCGGTAAAGTTGGA
>DCHD01000053.1 GCA_002315565.1 Solobacterium sp. UBA1761
CCCCGAAATATTTGACACTAACTATGCTTTTCTGGCATGACGATAATAGGTTGACTCAGAGAGATAACCCATATACCATTTGCCTTTTTTACCCTGAATTACTTCGTTATCAATAATGAATCTGTCATTCTCTGAAAGATATCTTGCACTTTCTTCAATTCGGTTGCAGATTATTCGTGAATTAGTCAGATCTTCTCTTTCATTTTCCGGAAGATACGCTTCTTCTTCCAGTCTCAGTTTTTCATTTTTGTAACAGGCAGCCATCAGAGAAACCATGGTTCTGTTATCCAAACTGACCTCCTATTCTGAAACTTCCAGTAATCCGTACTGTCCGTCTTCTCTTTTATATACAACAGCAATCTTTTCGCTGTCAGCATCTTTATAGATGAAGAATGAATGTCCAAGCATTTCCATTCTCATAATCGCTTCATCAAGTTCCATTTCATCGGCATATACTGTCTTTGTCTTTACGGCAATATCCTTGCCTTCATCAGCTTCCATTACAAAGTTTTCAGCCAGAGAATCTTTATGACGTCTGGACAGTCTGCCCTTCTGTCTTCTGATCTGATCTTCAATCTTGTCGATTGCCAGATCTACAGCAATTGAGAAGTCATCATGGATAACTTCTCCACGAAGAATTGCAATTTTGGTAGGAATTGTCACCTCAACTTTCAGAGAACTTCCGAAAATCTTGACAGTAACACGGGCAGCTGTATCTTCTGATACAACCAGATACCTGTTAAGGAATGAAAGACGGTCTTCGATCTTCTTTCTCATTTCCTCCGTGATTGTCACGTTTTCACCATAAACAGCAAACTTCATATTTTTTCCTCCTTTATGAAATTTATGAAACAGCCAGTTCAACCAGCCATTTATAAACTAAGAATAGACTGTAGGCATCAAGTGAACAGTATTCTCTTAATTCACTTAGTGCTTTGTCTTCATCTGACGATATTCCCTTGTCGATGTCTCTCCAGCTGTAGACGGCTTCCATGCCATCACCAACTTCAAGATCCTTATAGGAATATTCAGAAACTATGGATACAAGCTTCTTGACTGTAAAGTTACCTCTCATTCTTGTGTCATAAACTATGCCTTCAATAAACGGTATTGCAAGATCCACAAATCTTTCGATAATCGCATTCAGTTTATCGGCATATTCAGGGAATGCAACAGATAGTTCTTTCAGTCTTAATACTTCTGCACCATCAGCATTGTAGGCAAGTATCGGACCGCTTTCTGGAAGATATTCAATCATTGCCTCAATGAATTCTTTACGGCAGTCATGAGTACCTATGAATGTACGGTGTTCTATCTTTCCGTTTTCATCAATATAGTAAAGTGCAAATTCGAAGCACACTACATCAAATGGATGCATGTTCTCATATACCGGTACAAGATATCTGTCCCATTCAAAGTCAATGAATGAGATAGGTTTTGTATTCAGTTTTTCAAGCCAGTGTTTTAATGCGGGCTTTTCTACAAAGAGACCACCGTTTTCACTAGCTCTGATCTGGGCATACTGTACTCTGTTTCCTTCAACGTATTCAAGGTCAGCATCTTTTAATGTTTTAAGACCTCTTTCATACATTTCTGTTTTGTACTTACTTGATACAAGTGTCAAAATGTTGTCATCAGGCAATTCAGCTTCTTCTTTAAAACATTCATCGTAATATCTGCAGGTACCTATCGCATGACATGACCTTGATTTTAAAGGTGGATGTTCTTTTCCGGATTCAGCTTCAATATTTCTGATGATCTCTTTATAATCAATATCTTTTTCTTTGATCAAAGCAAGAAGATCTTTGGTTCCTACACAGTCAGATACAATAAACAGCTGATTCACATCCAGTTCATTATGGAATACATAGTCTGGATTGAATGAAATCGTATAGGCTTTTACTATATCCACATTTAAGCTCTTCAGAACCGCCAAAGTAACTCTCAATGTGAATAAATCTATTTCCTTATTATTTGTCTTATAGAGAAGAAAATAGGCCTCAAACTGATTATTTACTTTCTTTAATAAAGGAACTTTAATCCTCATTCCTTCATCATCGAATCTGGTCATCAGAAAGTATTGATGATTATCTATATTGTCAAAGAAACGTTCGTTCCTGTCATTTCTTTCACCAATAAATGGATTATCTATTTTAAACAATTTAATGAGCAGTTCAGATACTGAAGTGTCGTTTCTAAGATACTGATTAAAACTTTTCTCTTCAGTGTTTTCACGCTCAAGAAAATACATCCTTGGGCATCCTATGAATTGTCTTAAATCATTTACGTGGTACATAAACACCATTCCTTGATTTAATTATAACAAGATACAACATTATTATCACAATAAAAAAAGTGAGTCTACTGTCATTTTTCAGACAGTTTTACCCACTTTTTTATCATTTTTTCATAGTTATCAACAATTTATCCACAATTAGAAGACAAAATTGCCGTTTTTGAATACTTCAACTTCTTTTCCGTCATATGTCAGACCGGTAACTGACATATCGCTTGAACCAAACATAAAGTCAACATGTTCCATAGAATCGTTGCCGCCAAGTTCATACAGCTGTTCTTTTGTCAGTTCTGTGCCACCCTTGATATTTGTAGGATAACATGCACCAATAGCCAAGTGACATGAAGCATTCTCATCAAACAGTGTTTCATAGAACAGAATGTTTGAATTGGAAATTGGTGAATCATAAGAGATAAGCGCAACTTCACCAAGAGATTTTGTACCCTTGTCCATTTCAATAAGACCCTTTAATACTTCATAGTTGTCGTCAGCCTTATAATCTACAATCTGTCCGTCTTTGAATTCAAGTTCAAACTTAGAAATGATGTTTCCGTTATAAGAAAGTGGTTTAGTAGATACAACTTTACCATCGATATGGTATCGATCAGGCATTGTAAATACTTCTTCAGTAGGAATGTTTGGATTGAATTCAACGTTCCATCCAGTGCCCTTATCACATCCGCCTTCCCATCTGTGGTCTTTAATAAGTCCGACTACAAGGTCAGTACCAACATTGTTCTTGAAGTGCAGTGATTTGAAGTTATACTCATTCATCTTTGCAGAATGTTTCTTTACTTCAGCATTGTGTTCTTCCCAGTTCTTGATAGTCTTACCTGCTTCAATTCTTGAAGTAGAAAGGATTGCCTTCCATAAAGCATCCATTGCTTCATCATCGCTCTTTCCAGGGAATACTTTCTTAGCCCATGCCAGATTAGGATAAGCAAGAATAGACCACTGTCCTACATTGTTCATTGTGTAGTAACGGTATTCTTTCATTGCAGTCATTCTCGCCATCATAGACTTGTTGATTCTTTCAGGATCAATACCGCCTAATAAATCAGGGTCTTCTGCAACAATGTGTAAGAAACACGCTTTCTTATCGATGTAGTACTGCTGTCTTGACTTTTGCCATTCAGGAATATCACACAGCTCTTCCATAGGCATCTTTTCATAGCCAAGACGGGTTGCAACTTCATCGTTATAGTTGATTATTACTCTTGATGAACCTGCTTCATAAGCTTCTTTTACAATTTCTCTGATAAGTTCATAAGCTTCAACCGGTGCATTAATTACTAAAGGTTGGCCTTTTTGAACATTTACGCCCATTCTGACTGCCAGTTTTGCATATTCTTTAAATAAACTTTTATCTATCATGTATTAACCTCCATTTAAATCCAATACTCTAATAATACAACAGCAGGAAGCTTATTGGGTTATAATAAACACATGAAAATAATATGTGAACGATGTGGTGAGGATATATCACGTCTGGTATCAGATCAGTTTGAAAAAAATATGGTTGGCCAGATAGAATGTCCAAAATGCCACAATAAACAGAAACGTTATCTATCAGAAGCAGATATAACAACCTACATGACATTTACCCAAGGCTTATACTTCCTGCTTACATTCATCACCACACTTACATTTGACACGATGGGACTTACAATAACAACCGGTGTAACTGTTGTGGGAATGCTCGTAATCGCAGGATATGGAACAGGTAAATTCAAGGAACTGATCTATACGAAATCAATCGGCAAAAAAGAAACAATGAATATCGTAATGGACGAAGATGCTGAAAAGATCTCCAAAGCAATGCGCTGGCAGTTCTTGCTGTTCTTCGCTCTGGTAATTACCTTCTTTACATCAGAAAATGTCTATTGGGTATT
>DCHD01000054.1 GCA_002315565.1 Solobacterium sp. UBA1761
TCCAACTTTACCGGTGCACTACAAACAAGAAAGCAGTTTTTTTATGCCTTGACTTATTTCTTCCAGAGTCCGTGAAGGTTGCAGTATGCAAGTACTTCTTCAACTTCATCGCAGTCACAGATATGGAATCCGCACTTTGGTTCATCACCAGGATGCAGTTCTTTAATCTGGTAGCCCTTCTTTGACTTAAGAACTACGTACTGAATGTAATGTTCTTCACTCATTGGATGAGCAACTTCGCCGATGGTAACTTTAACCTTTCCGTCTTCTCTTACATACTGAGGAACATGTTTTTCCTTAGCAGCATCTACAGCACCGGGAACAAGTTCCTGCATAGGCTCACCACAGCACATAGTTGGACATGGTTTGTTGTTTAACATGGCAACAATTTTGCCACACTTATTACATTTATAGAATTTGATTTCCATTATAAATATCCTCCGATTAACCTAATTTTAACGAAAAAACGCATTTTTTAATAGAAAATGCATCTTTTTTTAAATTTTCAGCAGGAATTTTCAAAATCAGGGAAAGTAATGAGTCAGGAGGTAAACAATATGTACCAAGACAAATATCAGTTTGAAAAGAAAAAGAAAGGAGGGATTGATGCCTGCAGAATCATTACAGTCGTACTTCTTGCACTGCTTCTTATTGGTTTTGCCGTTTTCTTTTATATCTTTATAACAAACGGAAATATTAACGCTGAAGAAAACGCGAAAGAAACAAAGACTGCCATAAATAGTACTGTATACACTGAACTTGTTGGGTATGGACCAATAACCATAAACAGTGATAATGAGGAACTTGTTTTTGAAAACCTTTATACAAATGAAAACTATCTGACTTACATAGTACTCGATGAAGATAATGAAACGCTCTATGAAACAGCATGTCTGGCGCCTGGTGAAAAAGACAGTTTCAATGTCTATGAACTTCTTGATGAAGGAGAGTATACGTTAACTTACAGTATTTTTGTCTACAGTGATTCTTTTGAACTTCTTAACGGGGATATAACAATGTATCAGGACATTATAGTTGAGGAATCAGAATGAAAAAGATTCCATTAACTATTCTGATTGTTATGTCAATCTGTTTTATGAGTACACCGGTCAATGCAGAAACATCCGATTCAGAAACCAGGACTGTCAGTCTGTATGCTTATGACAATAACTTCTATACCGTAAAGATTCCTGTTCAGGTTATAGCAGAATATGGGCCAAACACCTATTCCATTGAAGCAGGTGGAAACGTGGACAATACAGCACTGCACATTGAAACTGCCGATACCATCTCACTTGTCAGCAATAACAGTATAAACAAGTGTGAACTATCAATCAGCAGAAGTTCCAAGAAAACAGGAAGACAGAAACTGAACGTTGAAAACAGATCCGAGGAAACAGTACAGTTGAGAATTCCTTTCACTGTTTATCTGGAGGATGAACAATGAAAAAACTGATTATCACTATTATTCTTGTTTTATTAGGCATTCTGACTTCAGCATCATATACAACAGTAAAGGCAACAGAAAGTTATGAGATATCAATGCCCGAAAGACTTGATATCTCAGAAAACAGAACTGAATTCACTGTAACTTTTGAATCGGATATTCCAAAGGATTCAATAATCAGGATAAGTTATCCAAAAAATATCTTACTTACAAACAGCAATAAAGAGACATTCCCGGCAGTTATTGAAAGCGACAACGACAGACTCAAAGCAAAAGGTGACAAAATTGTATTTATCATCACTCATGAAAATCTGCCTGAAGGCAACTGGAAGTTTGACCTTGACGTAACTTTTACAAGCGTAAAAAACGGGGTTCAGATAAAAACAGACAACAAAACCATTGAAAGCGCCAAACAGAACGCCGATTCTGTCAGCATTGAAAGAAAGACAATGTACAGCTATCAGGATGTCTATGAATGGGACATGGCCAACTATTCACTTGAACAGTCAGCCAATACAAAAGCTCTGACTCAGTATTCCTATGAAACTGCCGAGTTCAGCAATTCAAACTACGTCTATGATATACCTGCTGATGGCATGTACCTTTCAAAAACTCTGTACGGGTATAAAGAAAGAACAAAGGAAAAAATCGAAACACCATACACCTATACAAATATCAGACACTATAACGCCTACGGTTCATGTCCTTTGGATTGCGACAGTGGAACAGTAAACTTCTATGGAACCGGATGTGAATGTACGATTACCGAACACAAAAAAGATATCAGGGTATCCTATAATTACGGGGAATGGGTCGAAAATGAAAACTCATACCGATTTGATGAATCATATACAGAAAGTGATACAGTAGCCCTTTTAGAAAAAACAGTCTACCTGTTGCCTGTATCCTATATTCAAAGCGGAAACTGGACCTATGAAGAACTCAGTCAGTCAAATACACAAAGAGTTCTGACAAGGACAGTATATGTGTCAGTACTCAGGGCATCTGATGCATCTGAACTTTCTGATATAAAACCCGATGAGAATGAAAACCGTATTATCACATCAACCGATTACTGCCGTATTGTAACCAACGGAAAAGCCGGTGAATGGAAACCATGCGCATAAAAAGCCAGCAATGGCTTTTTTGTGTATACTAGGTATATGCGCAGATACAAATATGAACTGATTCTCTTTGCATCAAGTATCCTGTATGGATCAAGTTATGCATTCATGCCGATACTTGCCCAGTATGTAGAACCATTTACAGCCAACACCATGAAGGCTTTTTTCGGTGTACTTATTCTTATACCATTTTCTGTAAAGAACAAACTTAAGCTTGACAGCAATCTTCTTAAGGGAAGTGCCTGGCTTTCATTTACTCTGTTTTCCGCAAACTATCTTCTGCAGTTTGTTTCCGATCATATCGATGCCGGAAAGAGCGGATTTATTTCCTCTTTGTATGTTGTTCTTGTTCCGGTATTTGCCTTTATCTTTAAGGGAACAAAGCAGAGTCTGAAGACATGGCTTTCTGTGCTGATCGCAACGTTTGGACTTTATCTTCTGTTTGACTTTAAAGGCGGTTTTACTTTCAGTATCTATGATTTTGCGATTCTTCTTGTTCCAATTATCTTTGTAATTGAAATCTTTGCAATCTATAAGTACACTCAACTGACAGACCCTGTGCATATGTCAGCAGTCGCAATGCTGTTTGTGCTTGTATACAACCTGATCTGTGCCCTCTTTTTTGAGACTGTTGAAATGGCCAATGTCATAAAAGGCATCCCTGTTGCCTTTTATCTGGGTGGACCCGCATTGGGCCTGGCAATACTGCTTCAGACCAGTTCCCAGAAATATCTCAATGAAGTTCTCGCCTCGATAATCATGTCTCTTGAATCAGTTATATCTGTAATCTTCGGGTACCTGATTCTAAGCCAGAATCTTTCACTTAAAGAAATTGTCGGCTGCCTCTTGATGTTTGCCGGTACAATACTATGTCAGATATTTACAGATCAAAAATAGTTCCGTTAAGGAACTATTTTTTAAAGAATACTGATGTTGTTTCTGGCACATTCTTCAATCTGAGAATCTGGCCATACACTTGCCTGTACTTCACCGACATGTGCTTTATTGAGAAGAACCATACAGAGTCTTGACTGGCCAATGCCGCCACCCATTGTAAGTGGCAGTTCATCATTCATCAGCATCTTGTGATACTGATATTTCAACCTATCTAAGCAGTCTGCTTTTTCAAGCTGTTCAACCAGATCTTCCTTGTTTACTCTGATGCCCATTGATGACAGTTCAATCGGTTTATCAAGCAGTTCATACCAGACCAACAGATCGCCGTTCATTTTCCAGCAGTCATAGTCTGGAGCTCTGCCGTCATGAGATTCACCATTCGCGAGTTTATCACCGATCTGAGAGATAAAGACGGTTTTATATTTCTTGGTAATTTCATATTCTCTCTGCTTTGCGGTGAGGTTTGGATACATTGCAAGAAGCTCAGAAGAAGTGATATAGTGGCAGTCTTCATTCACGATTCTTTCAAGATTTGGATATGCTGCCAGCAGATCGTTTTCACATTCCTTGATAGCCATGATGATTCTGTCAACCGTACCATACAGGAATTCCAGATTTCTGTCTTCTTCCAGAATTACCTTTTCCCAGTCCCACTGGTCAACATAGATAGAGTGAATATCATCAGTTGATTCATCTCTTCTGATGGCATTCATATCAGTATAGATACCCTTGAATCTTCTTAATCCGTATTTCTTCAGGGCATATCTTTTCCATTTGGCTAAAGAGTGGATGATTTCATATTCGCCGTCAATGTTTCTGGCATCAAATATAACCGGTCTTTCTACACCGTTAAGATCATCATTGAGACCTGTTCCTCTTTTAACAAACAAAGGAGCGGATACTCTGGTTAGTCCAAGGTGGTCTGCCAGATGTCTTTCAAAAGAATCTTTTACAAGTTTAATCGCAATTTCTGTATTCAGTAAATCAAGTTTGCTCTGATATTTTTCCATATGTTTCACCTAATATTTAATATCTATAAGATACAGTCCCGAAGGAGATATATTGTATCTTTTTGTTGATTTGTTCGGTACTCTCATCATTTCCTCAACATCGGCAATGGTCTTTTTGCCTCTGCCAACTTCAATAAGTGTACCCACCATAATTCTGACCATATTCTTAAGGAAACCGTTTCCTGTTACTCTTATTGTCAGAATATCTTTTTTGACACTTAATTTAAACGACTTTATTTTTCTTACCTGATTTGGATAATCCTCGTAGCTTGAGGTGTTGAATGAACCAAACTCATGTTCACCTACAAAGAGTTTTGCCGCTTCTTTCATCTTTTCGATATCTATTTTATATTTGCACTGATACGCTCTGTTAATCAGAAGCGGATTGAATTCTCCCAGATTGATGATGTATTCATAGGTCTTTTCCTTGACGAAGTATCGAGGATGAAAGTCATCGGATACTTTTTCAACATTATTTATATGAATATCCTGAGGAAGAAAAGTATTGAGTGCAGTCTTGATGCGGTACGGATCAAGTTCCTTATCGGTTTCATAAGCAAAATACTGATTGTAGGCATGAACCCCTGCATCAGTTCTTGAAGCCAGTGTGATACGGATGTCTTTGAGGTAGAGTTTCTTTAAAGCTGCTTCAATAACATCCTGTATACCCACTGCATTGATCTGTGACTGAAATCCGGCATATCCGGTTCCATCATAACTGCAGCAAACTTTATATCTCATAAATAAATCTTTGTAAAAATTGAAAACGCCAGGATGGCTATTGCTGAAAGCATGTATACAGCATCAATAAATCCGAACTTAAGTTCTTTGTATCTGGTTCTTGCGTTTCCAGGGACATAGCCTCTGGCTTCCATGGCATCTGCCAGTTCATATGCTCTTTCAAATGCTACTGAAAACAGCGGTACAATAAGCGACAGAATAGCGTTGATCTTTTCTTTGAGACTGCCCTCTTCAAAGTCAACACCACGTGACTTCTGGGCATTCATAATACGCATAGTCTCTTCAATGATGGTCGGAATAAATCTCAAAGCAATGGAAATCATCATTGCCATTTCATGTACCGGGAATTTAACAACTCTTAATGGTTTAAGCAGATATTCAATTCCCAGTGTCAGATCAAGCGGCTTTGTTGTAGCTGTAAGTACTGTGGTAATGATAATCATCAGAAGCAGTCTGACAACTGTCTTTAATGTATTGAATACAGCATCACTGTAAACAGCAAAACCAAACGCTTCAGCAAGCACATCACCGGTCTTTATTGAAAGACAGTTGATCACAAGCAGGAACACCATCATGAATATCAACGGTTTAAATGTCTTGAGTACTGTTTTGGCACTGATTTTTGAAAGCGCACAAAGAAGAATACAGAACAAAGATAAAGCAAGATATGCCCACCATGAATCAGGTACGAATATTGCCACCAGAAGTACAAACAGAGCAATAATTTTACTTCGTGGATCAACTCTGTGAAGCACAGAATTCAAAGGTACATATTTTCCGAATACGAGGTTCATCTTCTTACCTCCTTCACAATTGTCTTTGACAGGTCTTCAAGAGTTCTGTTTTCGCCCTTCAGTTTAAAGCCTATATCTTTCAGCATCTTTTTGAACATTACTATCTGCGGTCTTAAGATTCCATATTCATCAAGTAATGCATCATCATCAAAGAACTCTACTGTTTCTTTCTTGGTAACTACATGCCCCTTTGACATCAGCACCACTTCATCAGCATAGTTATAGACCATGTCGTTGTCATGAGAAACGATGATGATGGTCTTGCCATACTGCCTGTTGATTTTCATAAACAGTGATATGATGTCCTGAGCACCTTTAGGATCAAGTCCTGCTGTAGGTTCATCAAGGACAATAATATCTGGTTCAATTGCCAGGATACCGGCAATCGCAACTCTTCTTTTCTGGCCTCCGGATAAATCCAGTGGCGAATTATTGAACAGATCTTCAGAAATGCCCACAAGTTTAAGTGCTTTTACAGCCTTTTTCTGGGCTTCTTCAGGGGTAACACCGAAATTCATCGGACCAAACGCAACGTCTTTGAGAATTGTTTCTTCAAAAAGCTGATACTCAGAAAACTGGAAAACAAGTCCGACTTTTTTTCTCAGCATCTTTAAGCCTTTAGTCTTATGGCCAGCAACCATTTTATAGTCAAGGATTTCCAGTTCACCTTCACTTGGAAGAAGCAGAGCATTGAGATGTTCAACAAGAGTTGATTTACCGCTTCCGGTTTCCCCAATCAGAGCAGTTACCTTTCCTTCTTCAAGGCTCAGATCAATCTTATCCAAAGCAACATGGGCAAACGGTGTGCCCTTGTCATAGATATAACTTAATGATTTGAATGTAATTGCCATAATTCTTTCACCATACCTTCCAAATCATCAGACTTTACTTTAAGTCCTTCTTTTTTAAGCGCTTCTTTGACCAAGGCTGAAAACGGTACTTCAAGTCCGACCTTTCTCAACTCTTCGCTCTTTTCAAAAATCTTTGATGGTTTATCAATCATCAGAATCTTTCCCGCATTCATGACAATACAGTTGTCTGCCTGAAGCACTTCTTCAATATCATGTGTAATAGAGATAATAGTAATATTCTTTTCTTTATGGAGATCAGACATGATCTTCTTGATGTCGCGCTTGCCTTTTGGATCCAGCATTGAAGTGGCTTCATCAAAAATAATGATGTCAGGTCCCATAGCCAGTGCACCGGCAATTGCGACACGCTGTTTCTGTCCGCCGGAAAGATTTGAAGGTTCCTTGTCCATAAAAGCATCAAGTCCTATCTTGTGGGCGTATTCAAGAATAATCGCTTCCATTTGGTTTCCCGGTACCTGATGGTTCTCTAAACCAAACGCAATGTCATCCTTTACGGTTGAACCGATAAACTGGTTGTCCGGATTCTGGAAGACAATTGCCATTTTGTTTCTGATGGACTGAATATTTTCTTCATTCAACTTTATTCCATCAATTAAGATTTCACCAGACTTGGCTTCAAGCAGCCCTGCCATCAGTTTGGCCAGTGTTGACTTGCCTGAACCGTTATGTCCGATGATAGTTGTATATGAACCTTTTTCAATTTCAAAAGAGATGTCATTTGCTGCCATCTTTTTATTGTCATAGGAATATACAAGATTTTTAACTTCTATAATCTTCATGAATTAAGTTCTTTTGACCTTTCTTTAAGCTGAATATACGCTTCATCAATATCGTCGATATCCATAACCACTTTTTCCATTGGACAGATATCAGTGCCTTTTCTGTTGATGATGGAATCAACCAGTGTTTCATAGCCATATTCGATGCCATGACTTTCCAGCATCTTTTGAGCACTTCTGGACATTACAATACCGAATACACTTTTTACTTTGCCATAGATAAAAAGCATAGCCGCAGCCTTGCCGATAATCTTGTCATACACTTCCATATCCTTAAAGAATAGAGCATCTTTTTCTAAACCCATCAGTATCGGCTTGATACCAGTTTCATCTGATTCATATCTGTTAGATCCGTTGAATGCAATCAGTGACAGATTTCTTTCTTTAAGTTCTTTTACAGCTGTCAGTTCTTCGTTTTTCATCAATAATTAATTTTACCATAATCAATCATATATGATGTGTTTTGCTGACATGCGAAAATTTTTTCAGAGTCAGATTTTTATGGTATTTTTTTCTGTTATTTTGCCCCTAATTATATTGTTAAAAGATAAATAAAATGTTATGATGAAAAAAATCGGGTTTTATATTCAAATGACCGATTAGAAAGAAGGAAGGTACTAAAATATGCCAGTTGTTGACTTAGAAAAATACGGCATCTCAGGTGCGAAGGAAATAGTTTATCAGCCATCGTATGACCTATTGTTTCAAGAAGAAACAAAGCCTGAATTAGAAGGTTATGAAAAGGGAACAGTAACTGAACTTGACACAGTTAATGTTATGACAGGTATTTATACCGGACGTTCTCCTAAGGATAAATATATTGTCATGGATGAAAACTCTAAAGATACTGTTTGGTGGACATCCCCAGAATATCCAAACGACAACCATCCAATGAGTGAAGAAGTTTGGAACAATGTTAAGGAAATCGCAAAGAAAGAACTTTCAAACAAGAGACTGTTCGTTGTTGACGCTTATTGCGGCGCTAACAAGGATACAAGAATGGCAGTTCGTTTCATCATGGAAGTTGCTTGGCAGGCACATTTCGTAAGAAACATGTTCATCAAGCCAACTGAAGAAGAACTGAAGACTTTCGAACCAGACTTCAAAGTATACTGCGCTTCAAAAGCAAAAGTAGAAAAGTATAAAGAATACGGACTTAACTCTGAAACATGTGTAGCATTCAACATCACATCTAAAGAGCAGGTCATCATCAATACATGGTATGGCGGCGAAATGAAGAAAGGTATGTTCTCAATGATGAACTACTATCTTCCATTAAAGGGCATCGCTTCTATGCACTGTTCAGCAAACACTGACATGAACAAAGAAAACACTGCAATCTTCTTTGGTCTATCAGGAACAGGCAAGACTACACTTTCAACAGATCCTAAGAGACTGCTGATTGGTGATGATGAACACGGCTGGGATGACAATGGTGTATTCAACCTTGAAGGTGGCTGCTATGCCAAGGTTATCAACCTCGACAAAGATTCTGAACCAGATATCTACAATGCAATCAGAAGAGATGCATTACTTGAAAACGTTACAGTTGCAGCTGATGGCAAGATTGACTTCGCTGATAAATCAGTAACTGAAAACACTCGAGTTTCATATCCAATCGATCATATTGAAAAGATCGTTAAACCAGTTTCAAGTGCACCTGCTGCAAAGAATGTTATCTTCCTTTCAGCTGATGCCTTCGGAGTACTTCCTCCAGTTTCTATTCTTACTCCAGAACAGACTCAGTACTACTTCCTATCAGGTTTCACTGCTAAACTTGCTGGTACTGAAAGAGGAATTACAGAACCAACTCCTACATTCTCTGCATGTTTCGGTCAGGCTTTCTTAGAGCTTCACCCTACAAAATATGCTGAAGAACTTGTTAAGAAGATGCAGGTTTCTGGCGCTAAGGCTTACTTGGTAAATACAGGCTGGAACGGCACAGGCAAGAGAATCTCCATCAAAGATACACGTGGTATCATCGATGGTATCCTCTCTGGTGCTATCAATTCTTCTGAAACTAAGACTATCCCTTATTTCAACTTCACAGTTCCTACATCACTTGAAGGTGTTGACACTAACATCTTAGATCCTAGAAACACTTACGCTGATGCAAGTCAGTGGGAAGAAAAAGCTAAGGATCTTGCAGAAAGATTCAACAAGAACTTCAAGAAGTACGAAAACAATGAAGCTGGTAAGGCTTTAGTTGCTGCTGGTCCAAAAATCTAAGTTTATTAAAGGGCTCTAGACTTAGAGCCCTTATTTATAAGAGGAAAAATATGGTAAAAATTGTTGAGACATCTGTTCGTGATGGCCACCAGTCTTTATTCGCAACACGTATGACTACTGAAGAAGTTGTCAAACTGTGTGAAATCTATGACAAAGTCGGTTACCACGCAATAGAAGTATGGGGCGGCGCTACATTTGACTCATGTATGCGATTCCTTAATGAAGACCCATGGGAAAGATTAAGAGCTGTAAGAAAAGTCTGCAAGAACACTAAACTGCAGATGCTCTTCAGAGGTCAGAACATCTTGGGCTACAGACATTACTCAGATGATGTTGTAGATATGTTCTGCAAGAAGTCAATTGAAAACGGTATCGACATCATCCGTGTATTCGATGCCTTAAACGATGTAAGAAACCTTAAACAGGCTGTTATGTCAACAAAGAAATACGGTGGAGAATGTCAGATTGCTCTGTCATATACTACTTCACCTGTTCACACTGTTGAATACTATGTAAACCTGGCTAAGGAAATCGAAAAGCTCGGTGCTGATTCTCTTTGTATAAAAGATATGGCCGGTGTACTTACACCAACTGATGCTACTGAACTTATCACTGCATTAAAGAAAAATACCAAGCTGCCTATTGAATTACATTCACACTGCACAGCAGGTATCTGTGAAATGACATATACTGCAGCCATCAAAGCTGGTGTCGATATTATCGATACATCTATGTCACCACTGTCAAACGGTACTGCTCAGCCTTCAACTCAGGCTATGGCCAATGCATTCAAAGGCACTGAATATGATCCAAAGCTTAACTTTGAATATATTCACAAAGCTGAACCTATCGTTACAGAAATCGTAAACAAATATGTAAAGAATGGTCTGTTATCACCTAAGTCATTCCAGATCAATCCGAATATTCTTACTTACCAGGTACCAGGTGGCATGCTGTCAAACATGATCAAACAGCTTACTGACCAGGGCGCTATGGACAAGTATGAAGAAGTATTAAGAGAAATCCCTAAAGTAAGAAAAGATATGGGATATCCTCCACTGGTTACACCATTATCACAGATGGTTGGTACACAGTCTGTTCTTAATATCCTGAACGGTGAAAGATACAAGATGTGTGCTAAAGAAATCAAGGACTATCTGCATGGTAAATACGGTAAGTCACCAGCACCGGTTGATGAAGAAATCAAAAAGAAGATCATCGGTGATGATGAAGTTATCACATGCAGACCAGCTGATTTATTAAAACCAGAATTTGAAGAACTGAAAGAAAAGTACAAAGACATCGCAAGATGTGATGAAGATGTACTGTCACTGGCATTATTTGAGGCTGTTGCTACTGAATTCTTAACAAAGAAGTACAATCCACAGCCTGAAGTCGAAACAGAAGAATTCGACATGTATATCTAGGAGGTAAACAATGAAAACTGCAATCCTTGATGGTTTTGGAAACAACTATGCTACAGGTGCAATCGTTGCCCTTATCTCTATCGTTATGGTATTCCTGATTCTGCTCCTTATCATCTATATCTGTGAAGCAGTCGGAAGTATCATTGAAAAAGCAAGCAAGAATGTACCAGCCGCTGCTCTTACAACTGCACCAGCAGTTAAAAGAAGTGCACTTGATCTGAATGATGAAGATGCAACAGTAGCATGTCTGATTGCTTCAATCGAAATGCGTAATGAAATTAAAAAGAATGTACAGGTCGTATCTGTAAGAAAGGTTAATTAAAAATGAAAGTATATAAAGTTAAAGTAAACGGTAAAGTATATGAAGTAGAAGTTGAAGCAGTTGACGAAGTTAAGGGTAACATCACTGCTGCTCCAGCAAAAGAAAACGCTCCAGCTGCTCCTGCATCACAGGGTGCAAACACAATCCTGGCTCCAATTGCCGGTAAAGTTGTTGACGTTAAAGTTAACGTTGGCGATGTTGTAAAAGCTGGTCAGACTGTAGCAGTTATCGAAGCTATGAAGCTTGAAAATGACATTCAGTCTGCATTTGATGGTAAAGTTGTAGAAGTTAAGGTTAATAAAGGATCTAACGTAGCTAATAAGGATGTATTAATCGTCCTGGGTTAATAGATCATGAATATCCTAGACTTTTTAAAGCAGTTCTTTGCCTCTACTGGAATTGCAACCATGGCAACCGGCGATGGCTGGATGAACCTGGTTATGATTCTGGTTGGTCTGGTATTCCTGTACCTGGCTATTGTCAAAGACTTCGAACCATATCTGCTGATTCCAATCTCATTTGGAATTATCCTTGTTAACTTATTACCTGAAATCTATATCACATACAACGAAGCTGGTGAAGTTGTTTCCAGAGGTTTGTTAGGCTGGTTACATATCGGTGTTGAATGTGAACTGTATCCTTGTCTTATCTTCTTAGGCATCGGTGCTACAACAGACTTTGGACCACTTATCGCCAACAAGAAGACAATGCTTCTTGGAGCTGCTGCTCAGATTGGTATCTTCGTAGCATTCTTCGGTGCATTATTCTTAGGATTCAACTTCTTTGAAGCAAGTGCTATCGGTATCATCGGTGGTGCTGATGGCCCTACTGCTATCCTTGTTTCTAACAAGATGCT
>DCHD01000030.1:0-347 GCA_002315565.1 Solobacterium sp. UBA1761
CCCTGACCGATGCACATGATCCATTCATGGGCCATTGTTCCGATGGGCTTTAGATTGTATTTTTTAGCCAGATATACATTGGAAGTACCAAAGCATACTGAATCAGCAAAGCTACGGTTGGCCAACTCTTTTATTGCTGCCTCCTGAGCTTCAAATGACAGTCTTCTTCTGGTGCCGAATTCAGAGAATGAACCGATTTTGAATTTTCCTGTTTCCAGTGCCTCAACCTTCTGTTTGAGCCTTTCTTTGAAGGAATCGTACAGTCTTGTGTAATCATGCTGCATACGGAAGTATGTTTCATTGACAATCGCCAGAACCGGTACTTCATACATTGAAGTATTTAACCA
>DCHD01000030.1:425-34989 GCA_002315565.1 Solobacterium sp. UBA1761
GGTTGCCAGATTCTTAAAAAATCAACATATGAACCTTTTAACCAGCGGATGGAATGAAGATATTGGAGTTCATCTTCACTGAAACGAAGAGAACAGTAGAGTCTGATCTGTCTTTTTATTTCCTTGACTGTTTCTTTTTCAAAGTGGACATCTTTGTTTCGACATTTGAATGTCCAGGTTGTCTTGTAGTCTGAAAACTGATGATAGATAGCCTGACCCATTGAAAATTTATACAGGTCAGTGTCAATAAGTGATGTGATTATCTGTTCCATATTAGTCTCCTGTTAGTTCTATCTGGCAGCTTGCCATTGTTTTGAGCGCTGCATCATGAAGTTCAGGTGTTACACCGGAACAGCATGATTTATCTACTTTAATTTTAACTTCTGGAAGATATGTTTTTAATGAAAGTGCATTGGTGATGACACAGATATCCGTGCATACTCCGATGAGTTCTATTTCATCTGGCTTAGAGTCTTCGCTCAGTTTAAGGATATCTTCAACCATTTCTTTTGCACCGAATGTTTTTTTAAGATAGACATCTTTCAGATATCTGCCGTCGGTTTTTGGAGTAAATGGTATTTTGTCGGTAATGTTCCAGCCATCAGTATTGATCTGACAGTGAACAATTGGAAGGTTTTCTCCTTCATAAGTATTCAGATAGTCACTATCATGAGTGTCTTTGGTGTAAATGATATAACCGTCGTAGTTTTCAATCTTTTCCTTGACATTAGGAAGTATTTCAATGGCTTCTTTTGTTCCAAGTGGGCCATAGATGAAGTCATTCTGCATATCTACAACAATCAGAATTCTGTTTTTCATATTATTCATTCCTTTCAATCATTTCATAGTAATGACTTGGACGGCGGGAGAATTCGGTACATATTTCATCAAGTTCTCTGGCTAGGCCTTTTACGACATAGGTGTTGAAGAAGTATCTTCTGAAATTGGCGGCATCAAGTTTCTTACCGAGTATCGCTTCGTGAATCTTCTGAAGTTCAAAGACAGAGAAACGTTTTGGATTGGCAAGAAGATTAGAGGCAATTGTAGTATATGACAGTTTGCCGTTTAGTCTTTCAATAGCAGTTTTTATTATTTCTTCATGGTCAAATCCCAGTTCAATATCGTCAATAAGGCTGAGATGATTGTTCATCAGTCTGACCTTGGCCCAGAGTATACTTTGAGCATCATCGCCAGCTCTTGGTGTGATCATGCATTTAGGTACAAGAGCCATATAGGAAACCGATATTACTCTTGTGCGGGGATCACGGTATACATCGCCAAAGGTATAGAGCTGTTCAATATGAACATCCTTTACACCTGTTTCTTCGTATAGTTCTCTTTTTGCGGCATCTTCAAGGGATTCGCAGACATTTACAAACCCTCCAGGAATTGCCCATAATCCCTGATATGGTGGGGCTTTTCTGTTGATCAGAAGCAGTTCCAGTTCTCCCGACATATCGACTGTAAATACCAGAATATCAACGGTTACAGAAGGATGGGGATAACGGTTTGGATCATAGTTTTTCAGATACTCAAGATCTGCCTGTGTCAGTTTTGCTGCCATAGTTTTCTCCTAAATGGTCATATTGACTATTCACATTATAGTCATACTGACTAATATAATGCAATACCCAATGTGAAAATTCTTGTAGTAAACTTATTAAGTAAGAAAAAAGGAGACATTCTATGTCAGAAATACTGGAAATAGTAATGATTGTAAGTTTTGGTGCATCGTGGCCAATCAACTTAAGAAAAAATATCAAAGGAAAATCTACCAAAGGAATAAGTCTGAGCTTTTATCTTTTGATTTTTGCCGGATATATCGCAGGCATTTTTTCTAAATTCATGAATGAAGCATATATGGCTCAGTTTGCAAGCAAGTGGTATGTTCTTGTATTCTACTTCTTCAATCTGGTCATGGTTGGACTTAATATTATTGTTTACTTCAGAAACAAAAAACTGGAAACAAAGTAATGAAGAAACTGGCAGTACTGTTTATTCTTTTGTGCATTGTTCTTGCAGGATGTAAAGAAAATACTCAAGAAGATACAGAAGAAATAAAAGAAGAAGAGATTAAGGAAACAGATGAAATACAGCTTCTCATTGATTCCATGTCTTTAGAAGAAAAAGTAGGTCAGCTTTTTATCATCAGACCTGATGCTTTGACGACTTCTATCTCTTTAGAAGAAGTTGACAATGTGAATGCTGATGGAATCAAGAAAGTAACTGATGAGATGAGATATCTTTATACCTGTTATCCGGTTGGCGGATTTGCGCTCTTCAACAAGAATCTGAAAGATGAAGAACAGCTGATCAGACTGACATCAGATTTAAAAGAAATGGGTGCAGGCAGAACAGAACCGCTTATCTGTATTGACGAAGAAGGTGGCAGAGTTGCCCGAATCGCCAATAACGGTGCATTTGGTGTCGAAGTATTTGAAGAGATGGAAGATATAACTGATGCCGATAGGGCAAGGTATCTTGGTAAAACAATCGGAGATTATCTTGAAAAGTATGGAATTGATCAGGATTTTGCACCGGTAGCGGATGTCAATACCAATCCCAATAACAAGGTTATAGGTAACAGGGCATTTGGATCTGATCCGTCAATTGCTAAAGAAATGGTTAGAAGTGTCATTGAAGGAATGCATGAAAGTTCTACACTTACCTGCATCAAACACTTTCCTGGTCATGGTGATACTTCGACTGACACACATACCGGTTATGCTGAAACATTAAAGAGCTGGGATGAACTTCTAAACTGTGAAATGATTCCTTTCATTGAAGGAATCAAAGCAGGTACAGACATGGTGATGATTGCGCATATTGCTGCACCGAATATCACCGGAACAGATGAGCCTGCTACTGTTTCATATGAGATTATTACGGAAAAACTGAGAAATGAACTTGGTTATGATGGGGTTGTCATTACTGATTCCTGTGCCATGGGTGCCATAACCAAATACTATACAAGTGCCGAAGTATCTGTTAAAGCTATACAGGCCGGAGTCGATATTATTCTGATGCCTGAAGATTACTTCAGTGCATTTGAAGGAGTAAAGGCTGCTGTTTTAAACGGCACAATAAGTTATGAAAGGCTGAATGAATCAGTCTATCGTATACTGAAACTTAAAAGTGAGAGATAGTTATGAAAAGAAGTGCAGGGGTACTCTTACCTATATTCTCTTTACCATCCGATTATGGAATCGGAACTTTTGGTAAGGAAGCATACAAGTTTGTTGATTTTCTAAAAAGAGCAAAACAGTCCTACTGGCAGATACTGCCGCTGGGTCAGACTTCATATGGGGATTCTCCATATCAGGCTTTTTCCAGTTTTGCCGGCAATCCTTATTTTATCGATCTGGATATTCTGGTAGGTGAGGGTCTATTAAAAAAGAGTGATCTTAAAAATCTCAACAACAGTCAGTATATTGACTATGGCGATATCTATAACACCCGTTATCCTCTGTTGCACAAGGCTTATCTGAATGGGGTAAAGAAATGTGCAACTGAGTTTAATGCTTTTGTAAAGAAAGAAAAATGGCTTGGTGAATATGCTTTGTTTATGGCATTAAAGAAACACTTCAATAATGTCTGCTGGACTGAATGGCCTGATGAAGATGCAAGACTAAGAAAAGAAGAAGCAATAAAGAAATATAAGAAGCTTCTGAAAGATGACATTGAATTCTATGAGTTTATCCAGTATCTCTTCTATAAACAGTATGAAGCCTTAAAGAATTACGCCAATGAATCAGGTATCAAAATAATCGGAGATATTCCGATCTATGTACCGCTTGATTCGGTTGAGGTATGGTCAGAACCTTTAAACTTCCAACTTGATGATCAGTGTATACCAAAACGTGTTGCTGGTGTGCCTCCTGATTATTTCAATGCTGATGGACAGTTATGGGGCAATCCACTTTATGACTACGATTATCAGAAAGAAAACGGCTACAGCTGGTGGATAAACCGTATAAAGGGTTCCGGCAAATACTATGACATTATCCGTATTGACCACTTCAGAGGTTTTGAATCCTACTGGTCAATTCCATATGGTGATGCAACCGCCAGAAACGGTGTCTGGGTAAAAGGCCCTGATACCGACTTGCTTGATGTGATAAAGAAGAAATGCAAAGGCATTGACTTCATTGCTGAAGATCTCGGCTATCACTCAAAGGAAGTGCAGGATATGCTCGACAGTTTTGCTTATCCGGGAATGAAAGTTCTGATTTTTGCGTTTGACTCAAAAGAGCCAAGTGACCATCAGCCTCATACCTATATAGAAAACTGTATCTGTTATGTCGGAACACATGACAATCAGACAGCAATCGGTTATATGGATGAATACTATGGTAAAGATCCATATCTCAATGCAGTTGATTATCTGAAAATAACTGAAAAAGAAGGTTTCAACTGGGGTCTTATCAGAGGTGGTATGGCATCAAAAGCCAATGTCTTTATCTGTTCTCTTCAGGACTATCTTGGACTTGGCAGTGAGGCAAGAATCAATACACCGGGAACATTCGGAAACAACTGGAAGTGGAGAATGGAAAAAGGTGCATTGAAACCGGCACTGGCAGATAAGATTGCAAAGATGACAATTAAATACCAAAGGTAATCTTAAGGATTACCTTTTTTGTGATAGTATATTATGGTATGTCAAAAAATGATTTCACTAAAGGCAGAATCCTTGGCCCACTTGTCAGGTTTGTAATACCGATATTCGGGGCAATGCTGCTTCAGGCAATGTATGGCGCAGTCGATCTGATTGTTGTCGGCAAATTCGGAGTATCGGCAGATATCTCTGCTGTAGCAACCGGTGCTCAGATCATGAACTCTTTAACCCATATTATTGTCGGATTGGCAATGGGTACTACAGTGCTGATCGGTCAGTATATCGGAGCAAACAAAAAGGATAAGGCAGGGGATATTATCGCCTCGAGTATCGTTCTTTTTGCTGTTGTGGCAGTTGTACTCAGTGTGCTTGTACCTGTGTCTGCAGGCCTTCTTGCGGATATTCTCAATGCACCAAAAGAAGCTTACGATAAAACCGTATCATATATATCTATATGTGGATCAGGTCTATTGTTTATTGTTTCCTATAATCTGCTTGGTTCAATCTTCAGGGGAATCGGGGATTCAAAGACACCACTCATCTCTGTATGTATTGCTGCTGTACTCAATGTGTTCGGTGATGTATTCCTGGTTAAAAATCTGGGTATGGGAGCAGGCGGAGCTGCAATTGCAACTATCGCTTCACAGGGAATAAGTGTAATCATCTGCTTTTTCATCATCAGAAAAAGAGGGCTTCCTTTCCATTTTGGAAAAGACAGTTTTAAAAACGGTATAAAAGAAATAATCAAAGAGATTGTAAAACTTGGTATTCCGATTGCTTTCCAGTCGTTTATGGTCAATATATCTTTCCTGGTAATTGTATCTATCGTCAATTCGCTGGGTCTTACAGCAAGTGCCGGTATCGGTACGAGTGAGAAGGTAACCAGTTTCATCATGCTGGTACCAAGTGCATTCTCACAGGGGCTTTCAGCATTTGTGGCTCAGAATATCGGTGCTGAAAACGAGTCAAGAGCTGCTAAAGCACTACTCTACGGTATGCTGGTATCGTTTGCGGTTGATGTGCTCATCTTCTTCTTTACTTTCTTTAAAGGAGTAGATCTCTGCATGATATTCACCAATGATATTGAAATAGCAAAGGCAGGAAGTCAGTATCTTAAAGCCTATTCAATTGATGTATTGCTTACGACCTGGATGTTCTGTATGGTTGGTTATTTCAATGGCTGCGGAGAAACAAAATTTACAATGTTTCAGGGTATACTTGCTGCCTTTCTGATCCGTATTCCTGTTTCAATTGTCATGAACAGAATAACAGACGGCAATCTTTTCTGTATCGGTCTGGCTACTCCATCAGCAACGTTTGTTCAGATTATTATGTGCGTGGTTTTCTATTTCAGAAGAAGGAAACAATTTCCTATAACTGATGGCAGCAAATAGTTTTTAAATGAATAAGAATCTTGTATAATAAGAGAAAGTTTATGAGTAATTCAGAAAAATACAGGTTATATTGCTGCGGAAGCCGTGGCTCAAGATCAATAGAAGGAAGTAAATTCTTTACTTTCGGCGGATATACAAGCTGTTATATTCTCAAAAAAGATGATTATGCTCTGGTAATTGACTGTGGTACCGGTTTTTATGCTGCCGGAAGCATTCTTGCTGACTGCAAGAAAATCGATATTCTTTTCACTCATATGCATTATGACCATATTCTTGGTCTTTTGGACTGGGGCTCTATTCCAAGCGGAGCAACTGTCAATTACTATGCAAAATTCTCGGGCTGGTTCAGTGAAGAAACATTTGATGAATTCTTTAAAAAACCTTTCTGGCCAATAACACCTAAATTCAATATTCATGAAGCACCGGATGATGCGCTTCTTTGCAATAATGAGCTGAGCGTCACATTCCATCCGGCACCTCACCCTGATAACTCAAGTCTTTTGACTATTGACTATCCATATAAAGGTCACAATGAAAGAATAGTTGTAATGTTTGACTCGGAAGATCCTAATTTCCTTCCTTTTGAACTGATCTACAAATGCAATATTCTTATTTATGACGGCATGTATGATGATGTCGAATACCACAACCATATCGGCTGGGGTCATTCAACATGGCAGGAAGGCTGCAGACTTGCTCAAAGAGCACAGTGCAAACGTCTTATTGTCACTCACCATGAACCAAAACGTACTGACATTGAACTTGACTCATTTGAAAAGAGTGCAAGACTCATGTTTGAAAATACTGACTTTGCAAAAAGCGGACAGATATGGCAGTTTCCTCAGGAATTGGAAGAAGAACATAGCGGTCTGAAGATATCTGTAGCTGATAAGATTGGAGAATTTTTCGACAATCTGAGAAAACGCTTCTTTGATGCTCTGATAGATACTAAAAAGATGCGTCATTTCCTGCTGGTTGTTTCCTGTGTTGTACTTGCTGCAGTATCTTTCTTTATGACTGCTGTCAATGTCATTACAAACAAGGTACCTGTTCTGTATGCGACTGCTGTATTTACTGTTCTGTGTACAGTGAATGTACTTATTCTTTTACGCGGTAAAGCACGTTATCATTACATCGCCAGAAGACTTTTCCAGGTTGAAATGTATGTTCTGGTAATGTTTTTCATCGTAACCGGTTCTCCAGAAGGCTTCTCAGCTGTCTGGACACTGCTTATTCCTGCAGCCGGTATGCTGGTATTCGGAAGAAAAGAAACCACTGTTCTTTCGGCTGTTCTGCTTGTTTCAATGCTGTTTTTGTTCAGAACAGGTATCGGAAGATCATTGTTGATGTATAACTATACAGAATCATTCCTGCTTAGATTCCCTATGGCATTTATTGCTTTCTATGCAATGGCTTACTTCCTTGAATCTGTAAGAAGGGCAACGCTTGATGTATTATGGAAAACTATGGAATCTCAGGAAGAACGTATCGGCAACCAGGAAGTAGAACTGAGAGACCAGTACTACGATCTGGAAAACGCCAAAAACCGTCTGGAAATGCGTAACAAGCTTCTGTCAAAGACATTCGGTAAAGTAATGCCTGATGAGATTGTTTCAAATCTTCTGGCACATGATGGACAGTTTGAATTCGTGGGCAAAAAACAGGTTGTTACTGCTTTACAGTGCGACATCCGTGGCTTTACTGTAATGACCAATAAGATGGATGCAATGTCTGTAATGAAGATGCTCAACCATTATCTTGCTGAAATGACTGAAATCATTCAGAAGAACAACGGTACAGTCATGGAATTCATCGGTGATGGTATTCTTGCAGTATATGGTGCACCGAATGCCAATAAGAATCATGCAGATGATGCAATCGCTTCAGCGATTCTGATGCAGAAGAAAATTGATGACATTAACGAATGGAACAGAGAACATGGCTATCCGGAAATTGAAATCGGTATCGGTATCAATACCGGTGAAGCTGTTACCGGTGTAGTCGGTGGCGAGCAGCGACTTAAATATGATGTGGTAGGAAGAACCGTAAATATCTGCAGCCGCATTGAAACTTACTGTGCAGGTAATCAGGTTCTGGTTTCCAAAGATACTCTTGATGCAGCAGAAACAACACTGCAGATCAGAAACAGAATGTGCGTATCTCCTAAGGGACTCAATGAAATCATTACTGTCTTCGAGATTACCGGAATCTTCGGCAAATACAATCTGATAGCTGATTACAGACCTTCAGATATGAAGGAACTCGATGAAAAAGTTAAAACAAAATTCACAATGATACATGATGAACACTGTGAACTTGAAAGCCGTGAAGGTTATGTTGTGGCAGAAAGTTCAGACGGTATGATTCTGGAAACGGAATGTGAACTTGAGCTTTACAGCAATATCAAGGTTGAATACAACGATGGTATCTTCGGTATGATTACTTCAATTGAAGATAACAGATATACAATCCGTTATACCTATGTTCAGAAAGAATGGAAGTGCAATGAGATCAGAACTGATTAGTCAGCTCACAGACTTCAAAGCATTCAACTCAGAAGAAGAAAAAGACCGTATCAATATCATCAGATATCTTAAGGAGTCTGATGATATTTTCTTTCGTATAAATACAGTCTGTCATATGACTGCTTCAAGCTGGGTCGTGAACAAAGATCGTACAAAAGTGCTGATGTGTTTCCATAAGATTTATAACTCATGGAGCTGGCTTGGCGGGCATGCGGATGGTGATGAAGATCTTCTGAATGTGGCTTTGAAAGAAGCGAAAGAAGAAAGCGGACTTAAAAATATTGTTCCTGTAAGCAAGGATATTTTCTCTTGCGAAATACTGACAGTTGAAGGGCATTACAAAAAGGGTGAATATGTATCAAGTCATCTTCATCTGAATGTTTCCTATCTTCTTGAAGCAGATGAAAATGAAGTACTTGTAACCAAGGAAGATGAGAATAAAGGATTAGCCTGGTTTACGCTTGATGAAGCATTAAAAGCAAGCACTGAACCGTGGTTTGTAGAACACATCTACACCAAACTGAACAACAGATTGAGACAGTGCCGATAGGTACTGTTTTTCATTTAATAAACACACGCTTACATTTTTAGTAGTATACTAGAATAAATGACTCTACGCATTGAAAAAAAGAGCTTTATTACTAAAGTAATAACTGCACTTGCTGCAGTGGTTCTTTTTATGTCCTTTGTTCCATCAAATAAAGTGTCTGCAGAAACTGACTGGGAATACTATTACTATCCACAATATAAAGAAGTAAAAGGTACAAGAGTTCCTGAAAACGGACTTGACGGATTCTACTATGCCTGCAGAGAAATGATCCTTCTTAAAGAAACTGATACAGTAATCGGTATAGAAGGTGAAGAAACATGGTATCTGGTAAGCGGAAGAATAGGAATGGAACACTCTTTAACAATTAAGGGTGAAGTTCATCTTGTGTTAAGAAATGGAAGCATACTGGCAGTAATGCCGGATGAGGTTGTAGGTACAGACAGAAATAATGTCAATGCACCTGCCGGAATTATTGTTGAAGAGGGCGATTCTCTTTATATTACTAACCAGTATTCAAAAAAAGAGTCTTATGGCGAAATATATGCAAGTGGAGCCAACTATGTAATAGATAATTCTGGTACTACAGAAATCATTTCAGGTGGTGCAGCAATCGGTTCTTCTGCTGGAAAGAAATCAGGAAAGATTGTTATCGATGGCGGAAGTGTAGAACTTCGCAGTGGTTATGATGCCGCAGCACTTGGTTCAGGTGCATATGGCGAATCCGGTGAAATCATCATCAACGGCGGTTATGTAAAATGTAATGATGGCATAAGTGAAGGTTCTGGAGCTGGAATCGGTACAGGAATTCAATACGAAAAGGATCCTGCAACTACAGAAACAATCATCATCAACGGCGGAAAAGTTTTGAGCAATGGAAAAGATGGCGGCGCAGCTATCGGTGGCGGTAAAAACTCAGGCGCATCCAAGATAATTATTAACGGTGGCGATGTTAATGCGAGGGGTGGATATAAGGCTTCTGGTATTGGCGGCGGTGAGAACGGTTTTACAGGAACTGTTGTCATCGGTGGAACTGTTTTTGCATGTAAAGATGTAGCAGATAGCGTACCGGCTATAGGAAATGGTTCTAGTAAAACAGATTCAATTATTCTTAAAGATCATACGTATATTGGAATCAAAAGAGATCGTGTTTTATATGAATTTATTGAACCAGGCGATATAACAAAAGAATTTGATACCACATATTATGTAACTTCAAAAGGACCTCTTAAAGATATTGAGATTTCTTTTGACATGCAGGGACATGGCGTTCAGGAAGAAAAAATAAGCACATTGTCTACACTTTCATTTACTCTTCCAGTCCCTGAAGATGATGGGGATTACGAATTTGCAGGATGGTACTCTAATCCCGAATATACAGGCAAGTCCATATCTGGTAATGTCAGTTTTTCAGAAAACACTGTTCTGTATGCAAGATGGTATTCTGACAACGATATTAGAACTTACACGGATTTCGTGAACTTTATGTATTCTGATGATCCTGAAAGAAATGAATGTACAATTACCAAAAGTTTTGTTTTCAAGGGTGAGATTCTTTCGGCATATGACAAGACAGTCAATATTGCTGAAGGAGTTGTGATTGAACAGTCAACGAAAAATAACATGTTCTCAGTAAGAAATTCAACACTGACATTTAATGGAGATGGAACAATTAAAGGCTACTTTGCTTACAAAGGTACACCAAGTTTTCAGTTTATTTCGGCATATAATTCAGAAGTCATATTTAATGGAGTTAATGTCAGTGGATTTACAAGCAGTTATTATAATGAAGATGGAAACTATGGTGTAATAAAAGCCACAAACAGTTCGATAACAATAAATAGTGGTACTTTTGCTGATTGTGGAGATGAATACTACCAGGATTATGGTGGACTTATTTATGCTAATGCTTCAGATGTAGTGATAAACGGTGGATATTTCTATGGATTAAAAGCTGTTTGTGGCGGTGCAATTTATGCTGAAGACAGTCGTGTCACAATAAACGGCGGAAAGTTTGTCAAATGTTTTTCTAAAATATGCGGTGGAGCCGTTGATGTGCTTGGCGGCAGTTTTGAAATGAACGGCGGCGAATTTGTTGAATGCGAATCAAAATATGGCGGAGCACTGGAACTTGAACAGGCATATTACGCTACAATAACCAATGGTCTTTTCTCAGGATGCCATGCAAGCGAAAGCGGTGGAGCAATAAGTATTTACAGTTCCACTCTCTTGCTTAATAAGGAAAATGAAGACGATATGATAATCATCTCTGACTGCAGCAGTGATTATGAAGCCGGAGCCATCAGTGTGTCTGGAGCACTTCGTTTAGATGATGGCACTGCAATCTATGGCAATCATCAGGAAGAGGGCGCTGCAATATATGTTAATCAGGATTCATATGTTGCTCTTATGGGCGATGTCTATGTAAAGAATATATGCAGCGATTCTTCGCAGAAGGATATTGCGGTCTTTGAAAGCGGAACGGTTGCTCCTGTTAATGGATTTACAACTCAGGATAAGATTGCTGTATGTTCAGACAACTATGCATATATGGGCAAATACCATAAATACGACAGTAATGCATTTACGCTTTCTTATTACGATGATGAAGGTGAACGCGTTTATTATGATGGTGATGTGCTTGAAGACTTCATGCCTGGATACGGCTATCAGACAATGGAATATGATGATGACGTTATCATAATGACAAGTTACGGCATAAGTTCTGAGCCTGAACTGAACATCAGTAATCCAGATGAATCAATGAAAGTTGAAGTTGAAGATCTGAGTGATACCGGAATCAAGGAATACTATCAGTGGTATAAAGCTGAATCATATACATCAGAATACCTGTCTATGGACAAGGAATACTATGATACATTCGATAAAGTCTGGTTTGATGAAGACAAAGTTACCTGGAACAAGTCAGATGGTTCGTTCTGTGCAGAATCCTCTGAAGGTTTCTATGCTACTTTCTATGGTCTGAAAGAAGGGCAATGTGTTGCTTTCAGAATAGATAATAGTGATGAATATAATCTGAATGCCTACATTGAATCTGTATATGGTGGGAAATATTATTGTTTTGTATACAACAAAGAAAATGACATGTTTTACACAATTATTGATGATGATTATGAAGGTGTATACAACATGACAATATATGATAGTGATTGGCAATCGTTTACCATTCGTGACCTGGCTGTTTATGATTATGGAAAACCTGAAAAGATTGTCGGAGAAACAGAAGCGCAACTTAAGAATGTTTATCCTGGATATGAGGTTGCCTGCAAAGTTAAATTTGTAAACGAATATGGATCAACCGGTTATATGTACAGTTATTCACATGAGTTTGAAGCAGCACTTGAAGGTAACAATCAGACTATTTCAAGAACGGAACTTAACGATATAGAATTCCATTTTGAAGCATCAGATGCGGAATTTGATTACTTTGAAGAATTTGGAGATGTCTATATTGACGGTTTAGGAAATGAACCGCTTGTTAAAAATGTTGATTATACATTTGAGAAAGGTTCAATTAAAATTGTTCTGAGCAAAGAAATCTTATCACTGTTAGGTGATGGTAAACATACAATTTCCGTTGTCAAATCAGAAAATGGTATCGTTTCAGCTGATTTCTCAATTACTGTGCCTTTAAAGATTATTCAGCCAGATAATGGCAGATATCAGGTAGTTAATACTGAAGCAAACTAAAACCTTGGAATTCCAAGGTTTTTTTTCTTTTTAATAGTTGTCCAGGTCGTTATCGAACTTTTCTTTGATTGCTTTATAGAGATACATCTCTGTAAGTTCTACATAAGGTTTCACATAGAATACAGAAAGTATTCCTGCGGTCATAGCGCTTAACAGATGCCATCCGATAAATGAAAGATCAAGTACAAATGCGTTCCATTTCTGACCGTACATCATATCTTTTGAAAGCATTCTTGCTTCATGCGCAGACATATCGGGATTTTCTGCGAGAATGAATTCTACAAGTCTAAACTGATATGCCTTGATGATACCTGGAATTACAAACAACATTGTATATAATACGATAATCAGTTTTGTTGTAAACATCTTAAGTGCAGAAGAGATGTAGTTTCCTTTTAATGAAGAGAACATGTATCCGACTGTAGTTTCTGAATCTTCTTCACTTTTTAGAAGAAATCTTGCATATCCGACTCTGATAGGATTTCTTACCAGAATATCTACAGCTATTGATATGACAGCGATTGTAGCTGCTGCAATAAGAATGATTGATGTAAGAAGAACGAGCTGTCTGTTTGTTAAATTCAGGCTGTTTACAGATAATCCTGAATCTGATGAGCTGTCTCTTCCTGATGAAGTAGATGCTACTGTCAGTAATGCAAATACAAATGTTGCAATGACATATTTCCAGTAGTTAGAATTGAACAACTGCTTTGCTTTTTGTTTTAGTTCCTGTCTGGTCCACATAATTTACCTCCAAATGTTTACCTTTTTTAATAACGTAATTATAGTATTTATTAGGTTATAATTTAAAGGTGTGTGAGGTGCTTTTATGATAGGAATTATCTGTGCAATGTCTGAAGAAAGAGATGCCATTCTTAAACTGATGGACAACCCTGTAGAAAAGAAATTCATGAAGATTATGTACCATGGAACAATTATGGACAACCGTTATTATTCCGGTAAAATCGGCAATAAAGATGTTGCTCTGTTCCATTGTGGAGTTGGTAAGGTATATGCTGCAATTATTACTACACAGGTAATAAACAAGGTTAAGCCAGATCTTATCATCAATCTTGGTTGTGCCGGTTCACTTAATGAAAACGTTCATGTGAATGATGTTGTAGTCGCAACAAGAGTTGCAGACTGGGATGTGAGCGTACCAGGATGGGAAAGAAGTATCTTTTCTGATAAGATGTCATTCGCCTGTGATGGAAGAGTTGCCAAAGTTGCAGGAAATATTAAAGTAGATGCCAATATCTTTACCGGTTATATTGTTTCAGGCGATGAGTTTATCTATAAGAAATCTCAGCTTAATGTAATCAAAAGATATTTTGCGGATGCTCTGGCTGGAGAAATGGAAGGCTCAGCAATTGCAAATACCTGTTATGCATATGGTGTAAACTGCTCCGTTATCCGTTCAATTTCTGACGAAACACTTGTTAATGGGTCATATAAAAACTTCGATTTCAATCTGCTTAAAGTATGTGATACAGCAGCTGAAATCTGCAGACAGATTATCATTAAATACTAAAAAGAATAGCTTGAGCTATTCTTTTATTTTGATTGATATTCTGTTGGTGAATCCTTCAACAACAGAAGGGCCATATGATACTTCTGTTGCTCTTCTTTGAATGATTGGCCAGGATATGAAGTATGTTGGATTATCTGGATCGAATTCTTCACCGGTAAAACTGATCTCTCCTTCAATAACAGATTCTTTATTATTGTATTCAAAAGAGCAGAACAGCCTGTTTTCTTCGTTTGGCTGGATTATAACCATCTGGGAGAGTTCTTCCATAATTGATAAAAGACGGGCAACATAAGAATGAGGTATACCGTTGCGGTAGGCAAATTCTCTGATGGTAGTCTGCATTCCGATAAAATCGAAACTCTTTGACTCGATGTTGATGTCAAGAACTCTTAATGCCTTGATGAATCTTCTTGTTTCGTCCTGTTTTGGATTTTCAAAGATTTCTTCAGGTGTTCCTTCTTCAAATACAACACCCTTATTGATGAAACAGATACGGTTACAGATGGATTTTACGAATTCCATTTCATGGGAAACAATGACGATGGTGTGTCCTTTATCCTTCATCATACGGATAACGGCTTCAACTTCGCCTCTCATTGTCTGATCGAGTGCACTTGTTGGTTCATCCATCAGAATTACAGATGGTTTCATGGCCAATGTTCTGGCTATGGCTACTCGCTGCTTCTGTCCGCCGGAAAGAGCTTTTGGATAGAAATATGCTTTATCGCTGAGACCTACCATTCTCAATAAAGACATGGCTTCGTCATAAGCGGTATTTGGCTCTGCTTTCTGCAGATGAATCATTCCTGACATAACGTTTTCAATTGCTGAAAGGTGAGAGAACAGGTTGTAATCCTGGAATACCATTCCTACTTTTTTATGCACATCATCGATATCGACATCTTTGGCGGTTATTTCGTTACCGTCAAGATAAATTTCACCTGAATCAGGTTTTTCCAGCATCATCATGCAACGTAAAAGAATTGATTTACCGGTTCCTGATGGTCCGATGATTCCAACTACTTCGCCATCGTTGATAGTCATATCAAGATGGTTAAAGATTGTTTCGTTACCGAATTTCTTTACTAATCCCTTGACTTCTATCATCAGATTTTACCTCTCAGGATTCTTTTCTTTATTTCTTCTGGACTCTTTTCTTTGGCAAAAGAAAGATTGCTTCCGATTCTTTCGATAATTCTTGAAAAGCCCCAGGCTAAAAATGCATAGACAATTACGCTTAAGATAGCTGTTATTATTGTTTCACCGGTTTCTTCAGTTACCATATCTGCCATATGCTGGAAGTCATATACCGACAGCATACCGATAAGTGCCGAATCTTTTACTGTATCTTTAATTGCTTCTTTGGTGAAGTAGACAATTCCCGGAATATGTTGAGGAATAAATAGTCTGATCAGCGCATTGAATCTTGAGTAACCCATTGAAGTTGCTACATCAATTTCTTTTGGTTCGACATTTAAAATCTCTTCGTAGACTATTTTGGCAAATCGTACACCGAAGAGTGTTCCTAAAGCAAACACTGCAACTGTAATACTGGAAATATCACTCACTGCTACAAATATATAGAGACACAGATAAAACCAGACATTTACTGGAGTAAGAGTAATGAATCTGATCAGGAAGTTGAACACGGCAACTCCGACCCTGTTTCTGGAGTAATACCAGGCATAAAGAAGAACACCGAATATAAGGGCAACTATCGTTGAAAGAATCATTACTTCAACCGTTGTAAGAAGGCCCTTAAGAAAAAGCAGATAATATTCATTACCGATTATTGTTGAATAGATACGGGTATTGATTTCACTTGCTTCACATCCTGTAAGTAACAGCAGCATTACTGCTGTTACAGTCATTTTTCTTATCTTCATCCTATTTATTATAACTTATAAATATTATCATCTATCTATAGCTGTGCTGTTCGTATTGAAAAAAGTAGGTAAGAATTAGTAAAATATATAAAGGTATGTCTATTCAGTTATATATTTGTGGTGCCAGAGGCACTTATCCCGCTTTTGGCAACAACTTTAAAGAATACGGAAAAGATACGAGCTGTTACGTAATCAAAGAGAATGATTATGCGATTGTTCTTGATTGCGGCAGTGGGTTTTATAACGCCAGAGAAATATTGAAAGACTGCACAAAAGTAGATGTGCTCCTTTCTCATGTTCATTATGACCATGTAATCGGTTTTTATGAGAATTTCGATATTACAACTCAGGAAAAGTTTACATACTATGGAGAATTTATGGAGTGGGAACAACTGGAAAACCGCTACAAGGCTATATTCCCACTTAGAGAATATCTGAACGAAAATATTGTTTCAGTTTCAATGAATGAAGAAGTTGACCTTAACGATGACTACAAGGTTATTTTTACCCGTGCAAATCATCCTGATAATTCTTCAATGATCAAGATTATCAAGAACGGCTATACCATCTGCTATACAGGTGACAATGAATATGATCATTCAAAACGTGTTGTTGACTGGGCAAGAGGTGCTGATGTCATGCTGTTTGAAGGAACATATTCAAGAGAAGAATCCAATTCCTTAAAAGGAAGAGGACATTCCTGCTGGGAAGATGGAATTGAAGTTGCCAGAAAAGCTGGTGTCAAGGTTCTATTTATCATCCATCATGATTTGTACCATACTGATAAATTCCTGGCCAATGAAGAAAAGAAGGCCAGAAAACTTTCCGATACAGTTTATTTCGCAAGACAGGGGCAGGTATGGACACTTCGTTAAAAAGACTCAGAAGATTTGTTGAAAAACATAAGAGAATTATCGTCCAGATTTTAAGAACAACGCTGGTATTTTTATACGCTGCAGTTTTTGTTATTGCCGGATATCATCTGTACTATTCTCTGTCTTTTACAAATCTTGAAGATTTCTATTATCAGAGTGGTGAAGAAAGAAGCGAAGCAATTCACGTAATCGGTATTACTGATGACGATATAGCAAAACTTGGAAGAACATCCAGTGAAATTGCTGCTGATGTTGTTGAATATCTGAATTCCAATGCAGAGAACAAGCCTGCCAGCATCGGTCTTGATGTTTCTATTGCCGGACTTAACGAGGAAAGCAAGGGAAAACTTATAAATGCCAGTAAGGCTGGCGGCAACGTTGTAGTAACTGCAAGACTTTCTGTTGATGAGTCACTGATGCTTGACTCTTTTGAAAGAGATGCCGAAGTTATTCAGGCCAACAATCAGATTACTCCTGGCGATGAGCTTCTGACAGTAACAACTCTTTCGCACAATCTGAAAGTATCTGATAAAAGCGGTGTTATCCGCCATGCGGTATTTGAGGTAAAGGGTCCGACTGGTTTGAGTATTGAGTCACTTCCATATGTCTGCTATAAGATGTACTGTAAAGCCAACAATCTTGAAGCAAGTGAACCAAAAACATCTAAAGGCAATACGGCAATCATTAAGTTCTCTGACAATGAAAACGGTGGAGTAGACTATTCTGCAAGTGATCTTCTGCAAGGAAAAATAGATAGTTCACATCTTAAAAATTCAATTGTCCTTGTTGGTTATAATTCAACAAGTCTGGATCCAGGCTATGTTACTGCTATTGACTACACAACGAAACGTCATACTGTTGCGATTGATGCTGACATCATCAGCAATCTGATTCATGGCGATCTTGATACAGTTATTGATTACAGAATTCAGCTGCACATTCTTATTGTGATGATTCTGGTTGTAGCGTTCTTCTCGCTCAAGGCAAGTGCGCTTGCTGTTATGGCGTTAGATACAGTGTATGCGCTGCTTCTGTTTGTGTTCTCGCTGTTATTTTATGGTATCGGTTATCAGGCGTTTATTGTTCCACATATTTTTAATATAATTATCACTTCACTGCTGTTTGGACTGATAGGTTTCAGAATCAGAGCAAAGCAGGAATCAACAAAACTGAAGAGTTATCTCTCTCAGTATGTCGATATCAAGGTTGTAAACAATATTATCGATAAAAAGAACACCGATCTGGGAATCGGTATCTATAAAGGTGAAAAAGTTAAGACAGACAAGGTTGCTGTTCTTTTTGCCGACATCAGAGGTTTTACAAAGATTTCCGAAAACATGGAAGCCAACAAACTGGTCGGCATGCTTAACGACTATCTTTCAATGATGGCAGAATGTGTTGCCAAGTATGGTGGTACCCTTGATAAGTTTATCGGTGACTGTGCTATGGCATACTGGGGATCACCAGTTGAAGATAAGGATGCTGTTTACCATGCGTGTCTTGCTGCAAGTGAAATGCAAAGACGTGCAGAAACAATTCTTGGTAAGATGGATGAATATAAGGATCTTGGCATTCAGATTGGTATCGGTATCAATTATGGCGATGCTGTTGTTGGAAATATCGGATCAAATGACCGAAAGACATTTACAGTTGTCGGCGATACGGTAAATATTGCTTCACGTATTGAAGAACTTGTTCCGGCAGGTAAAATTTATATCTCCGAAAATGCGGCTGAACAGCTTTCTGGAAAGTCAGAAGTTGTTCTCAATAAACTTCAGGACAATGTCGTTTTAAGAGGAAAGATGCATGCTTTGGAAATTTTTGAACTGGTAAGTATCTCAGTACAGGAAATTACCAGAGGTGAAGAAGAAGACTATGGTCTTAAAGGAAATACTTATTTAGCTGCAATTGTAAACTTTGTTGTATTCCTTATCCAGATTTACTTCTCGTTTACCTATATCAGAAATATGGGTATCAGATACATTGCCCATTTCAATGTCAATCTGTCAATCATCTCAACGGTTATAATGGCTGCAATGATTATTGCTGATATTAACGCAACTTCTTCAAAGAAGAAAGAGTATCGATCAAAGTGGCTTGATATTCTGTTCCTGACAGTACTTGCTGCCAACATCAAATCATTTATTGCCTTCATAACAAGAGGCATTCCGGCATTTGGAATTGCTGCTTTGACTGGTGAGTCATGGGCTGGAGGCATCATTATTTCCGTAATATGTCCGATTCTGGTATGTGTTTCATTCTTCTTGCTGGAATATCAGGTTACATATAAGTTCAAGGATATATTGCTTGCTGAACTGCCACTTGCTTTGACTTTGATTTTATCTACAATACTGGCTGCAAGAATTGGTCTTGATAAAACAAATCCGGCTCTGTTTAATATTTATTACCAGTTCCCATGGAATGTTATTTCAATTGCACTTGAGATTCTTGGTGTATATTTGCTGTCGGTAATAAACAGGAAACTAAAGCTTCAGGAAAGACTCGAACAGTCAAGAAAGAATGGTGAGGTTCTTTCTGTATATAGAGAAACACTCTATGAAAAGGTATTCGGAAATGATGTAATAAGACGAATCATTTTCATGATTATGAACGCCTTTATTGCGGTTGTATCGGCAAGGGCTGTTGTTAATCAGTATTTTGCCGGTGGCATTGAAATATATTCGAATCCATCTCTGGTATGTATACTGGTATTTGTTTGTTCAAGTATTCAGACTCTGGCGATTATTCTTGTTCTGATTGCCGGAAGAAGATTCAAGATTCCTGTATGGTATAACTATCTGAGTTTCATAAAGACACTTGGCTGTCTGATTAATTTTTCAACCGTTATTGTACTTGCGATTACAGAGAACAACTTCTTAACACTCTTTGATGTCCACTGGGGTGCTGACTGGACAGTTATTCTTTTGTCACCATTCCTGTCTTTCTTTATGATGATTGTTGAAAAACACGAGTTTAACTTCTATGCCTGTGTATTACTTGCGTTGCCATTTATTGCAATGATCTGGCTTTCTAGAAGTGCTATTACCTATACAGGACTTGAAGAACAGTATGCTGAGGAAATTGCGAACTTCTATGCGCCTAAGAAACTGGTATTCATGATTGTTTCTGAGTTCCTGTTAAGCTGGCTGACATATTTTGTGAATACAATTTCCATCCGTATTGGACGTATCTCTTCAAGAGAAAAAGAAGACTTTGTGCTGTATGCATGCGGAACAAGAAAAGGTATCTGTGGCAGAGTACAGGAAAACAGTGAATTCGGTATGTATTCTGACTGCTATGTCTTAAAGGACAATAAATACGCAATTATCATCGGCTGTGGTTCAGGACTTATCAAGGCCGCAGAAATCGTCAAGGATTGTGAACAGATTGATGTTCTTCTGGCAAATGAGAGATTTGATGGTCTTTCCGGATTCCTGGCAGTTCCAAATATCAACAGATTGGCAAATGTCAGAATCTTCTCACCATTCAATTTCAATGGTTTCTCAGCTCATCCATCATGGCCTGTGGACGTAGTAATCGGCACAAGATACACCGAAGAATGCGGAAAGAGATTCCGTCTGAACTCTACGTATTCTGCAGCCTTTATTGCCAACGAAGGTTCAGGTAGAAGCTTTGTCAAAGTATTCGGTGAAAAGAGCATCGGCACAAAAGGTGAAAGAGCAATTGTCTTCTCGCCTACAATTCCTGAAGATATCAAACTTATCAACGAACTCGTAGATGATACATACTCACTTGTCTACACTAATTCTGCTGACTGGAAGAGTGCCTGCTATCTGGCGATCGACTATAAGATTCCAAGACTGATGATTACCGGCTACAAGTATTCGTTAACTGATGATGAAATCAGGGAAATGGAATCAGAGGCGAAAAAGATTCTGCTTGATGTTGAATTCGTAAGAAAATCAAGAGACTACATTATTTACTAAAACGGCAAACAAAACTGCCGTTTTTTCATAGTATAATTAAATAACTAAAAGGAGGAATTCCTATGAAGAACAAAACTCTTGTAAATAATTATCCTTCTTTTGATTTGCCTTGGCTCAAACATTATAAACAAGGTTCATTAGAGGCAGTAAACAGAATCAATCCTGAAGAATCACTGTTTGATTTTCTGGAAGATATTATAAAAAAACAGGGTAATACTTATCCAGCACTTGAATATTTTGGAAGAAAAATAAGTCGTCAGACTTTTTTGGATGAATCATATGCCTGGGCAAAAGTATTAAGAAATATGGGAGTAAAAGCAGGGGATGTCATCCCTGTATATACTTTGTGGGTACCAGAAGTATGCTACCTGTTAATGGCTATGAACATGATTGGAGCAACTCCGTATTTCCTTAAACTGCAGATAAGTGAAGAAGCACTGGAGGATGAAACAAGTGAATCTGATTTTGTCATTGTGCTTGATATTTTATGGGCCAATGTCGATGATGTATTCTCCAGAAGCAGATTCAAAAAAGTTATGTTTATTACCATCACTGATTCTCTTCCTTGGTATAAGAGAATGGTTATGGAATTCTTTGATAAAAAAAGAAGAAGTGAACTCGTCAACAACGAGAAGTATTTCTTTGCCAAAGATGCCAAGCGAAAATATGCAAAATATAATGGAGAAGTAAAAAATCCTGTTGCCTACAGATATAATGCTTTTATAAGTTCGTCTTCAGGTACAACCAGTTCCAATGTTGTAAAGGGAATTATTGCTTCGGACAGAGCAGCTATTGCTCAGTGTATTATGGCAAAAACTGCAGAGGTAAATTATCTTGAAGGTAAAAGAGTGCTGGCTAATCTGCCTCCTACTGCTGCTACCTCACTGATATGTCTGTTTATCTATCCGCTGGTTTTCAATCAGACGGTAATAGTTGATCCGCAGCTTTCTGAAGAAGGCTATTATGACACGCTCATGAAACTGAAACCACAGGTCAGCATCATGACTGGATCGTTCTGGATGTCTGCGTTCAGAAAGGCCAATAAGGAACTGGAAAAAGGCAACAAGGTTGATCTTTCTTTCCTGGATATGCCGATAATGGGCGGTGAAGGTTCAACCAAGGAAGACCTTGAATGGATGAACAGTTTTCTTAAAAAATGCGGCAGTAAAGTTGATATGTTTTCAGGATACGGCATGTCAGAGATGTGTTCGGTATTCGCAGTAGATAAGCTTAATGAAAAATCAGATGAAGAATATGAAGTAAATACAGTCGGACTACCTTATCCAAATGTTGTCTGTGGCGTGTTCGATGACAATGGTGAAGAGTTGCCATATGGTGAAAGAGGCGAGCTCTGGGTTAAATCCGATGCAATAATGGTCGGATATTACGGTAAGGATGAACTTACAGAAAGAACTGTTGTCAATGGCTGGATGAAGACAGGAGATATCTTCAGGATTGATAAAGAAGGCTATATGTATTTCTATGGCCGTAAACAGGATTATGTAATGTTCAAAAAGGAAAAGATTTATCTTTTTGATATATCCAATGCTGTTCTTGAAAACAGATCAGTAAGATACGCGCTGGCTATCAAATTTGAACTTGCCGATGGCTCAGATGCTGTTGTCTGTCATATTGTGTTGAGAAATGACGAAGACAACAAGATTATTGTGTTGAAGGAACTTGAAGAAAAACTTAAGACTACACTTCCTGAGGGAATGAAAATTGATGGCTATAAGTTCCACCATGGTCATCTGGCTGCATCACCTACAACAGCAAAGGTTGACCGCTATGCCTATTCAAAGGAACTTGACGGTTATGTCAGACCTGTAGGAGAAGTACTTGTTCCTGTATCTTACAAAAAGGTCGAAAACGGAATCGTAAGAGTCATTTAATGAAAGAAATTTCATTTTATTGTAAATATTTACTTTTTTCCTGTTAAAGCCATGTGGCTTAAAGGGTATAGATGATATAATTTTCATGTATTTATATTAAAAAAGTAAGTATTTGTAACATTTTTGTAATAACCGATATATTACGATAGTTATAAATAAAAGGGGAGAATTGAAAATGAGCTTAAAGAAAAAACCTGTTGAATTAAATGATGACGAATTAGAAAATGTTGCTGGCGGTAGATCAGTAGATGCTATGGTAAAAGACAACATGAACGCAGATGCAATGAATGTTAATGCCATTGAAGTTCTGAAAGCTGTCAAGGATGCTATGGTTAGATTAGGTGTTAGCAAGGACGCAATGTCAACAAATGCGATGGCGGTAGATGCCATTGTAAAAGATGCTATGGAATCACTGCATATCAGCAAAGACAACATGGTTGGTATTAAAATTATTAAAGACTGTGTTAAAAAAGAATTTAACGATATGCAGGCTGCATTCAAAAACTAATTGAAAATGTTAAAGAAACCAAAAAGGTTTCTTTTCATTATTGGAGGTTTCTATGAAGTACGTAAAAAAGATAACTACTATTCTGTTTGCGGCGCTGTTACTTTGTTCATGTGCTGTCAAACAGGATATTGAACTTAAAGACAGCAGTTATTATCTTGAACAGCTGGAAAATTATACGCCAAGAGAAAAGAATAAAAACAAGACAAAGGACTATGAAAAATTCTTAGATTTTGAGGATTCAGTATTTCATGAGTATCTTGAACATGATTATATTGAAATGCGTTCATACATCGTTGATTATGAAAATTACGGCGTGATAAAACCCGCTGTAGGCTGGGGCACACTTGAATATCAGAATTATTCTGATGCTGAGTTCTATAATGATATTCTTGTAAAACTCAGAGAAATCAGATTTAAAAAGTTGAGTTATACTCAGCAGTTTGAATATGAAAAACTTGAGTATTATCTCCTTGAGAAAATATGTGAATGTTATTACAAAGAGTATGGTCCTTTATTTTCTATCAGTAATGACCTGCTTGGATATATGTTCTTCAACCTCGATGAACTTCCATTTGATACAGAGGAATATGTAACTGATTATTTTGAACTTCTTCACGATTTTCCAAGATATATGTCTGATGCGCTTGTTTATACTTCAAAACAGGCAGATAAGGGAATTTATACCGACAATGAGTCAATTGATTATAACTGTGACTATATCGTTGAACTGATTGGTGATGAAGAAGGCAATGATTTTACAAACAGTTTCAATACAAAGATAGATAAACTTGATTTTATTTCTGACGATAAAAAGCAGGAATACAAGAAAACAAATGAAGAGATAGTAGAAAATGAGATTATTCCATGTCTTCAGAATCTGAGTGAAGAACTGCTCAAATATTACGATATGGCTGATACTGATACGGCGTATCAGTGTTTCTATTCCAAAGATTATGCAAGATTTATGCTGATGCTCAATACTTCGAGCAATGCTGATCCTCAGACACTTTTTGACAGAACACTTTCCGATCTCAATAAAATAGGTGCAGATTATCTTGCCATCAAAGATGATGAGTCAATGGTGGATGAAAAATTCGAGATTCTTTTTGCTGACGGATATGGTGGACTGGGTTTAAGTGATACTGAGACACTTGATTATCTTGAAGGAATAATTCCTCAGATTGTTCCTGCACTTGATGAATATAATTATGAAATCTCACCTCTTGATGCAACAAATGAAGGATCAAATGTAATTGCCTATCACATTGCACCGGCTATTGATAAACCGGATGGCACAATCATCAGAACAAATCCACTTATGTTCGGTTATGATCAGATTTCTGATTATACTGTTGTTGCCCATGAAGGACTTCCTGGACACATGTATCAGAATCTTTATTATCTGAGTACCAATCCTGCTGATATTACCGGTATCTACCGTTATATCGGCTATAAAGAAGGATGGGCTACCTATTCTATGCTGGAGGCTCTTGAACTGTCAGGAATTAAGTCAGAAGCTCTATTGACCTATGAAAGACTTTACTGGATGCTTGATTACTATATGTGTGCACTCGGTGATATCTACTACAACTATATGGGTGGTACTGTAGAAGAATTTGCCAAGATTCTTGATGATAACGGCTGGAATGATGAATATGCTGAGACTGTACACGATATTGTCAGAAAGAATCCTGGTACTAATCTGGCATATGGTGTCGGTTATATGCAGATAATGAGCATGCGCACAAGAGCTGAAGAAGCGCTTGGTGATAAGTTTGATGTGGTTGAATTCCATAAGGAACTTCTGATTCATGGACCTCTTCCAATGGTGGTAATGGAAAAAGCTGTAGATGACTATATAGAAGCAAACAAGTAAAAGATGAGCGTTATCCTTAAAGGATAGCGCTTTTGTTATAATTAAGTAGTGAAAAATGTATTATGTTTCGGTGATTCCATCACCAGAGGTACCGCTCCGGTTACAGGCGAAAGATATCCTAGAAATGTCCGTTATACAGGCATTCTTCAGTCACTGCTTGGTGAAGAATATCTGGTAATAGAAGAGGGACTCAACGGCAGAACGTGTCTTATTGAAAGAAAAACCGACAGTTATCGGAATGCTCAATGTTATGTGGAGGCATGTATCGGTTCACATCAGCCAGTTGACTATATGATAGTGATGCTTGGTTCAAATGATGCGATTGCTTCATTTGATGCATCAGCTGATTATATTGCACAGGGGATGAGACAACTTGTCGGTAGGATTATCGACTATACCAATGCTCATCAGGGTGGAAACCTTAAACTGATTCTCTGCTGTCCTCCCGAAACAAATGCCAACTGGAAGAATTCACCGATTAGAGAAGAACTAATTGGTTCAAAAGAAAAGACTCATGCACTGATTGAAAAATACAGGAAGATAGCAGATGATTATGGCATTATCTTCTTCAATACGAATGACTATGTAGAAGCATCCAAAGAGGACTCTGTTCACCTGAATGCAGATATGCAGAGGAAATTTGCTGAGGCTATTGCCGAAGTTATTAGGAGCAACTGATATGGGAAGTGCATTTTATTTTGACTGGGAAGTCAAACTGATTGAAACAGTTCAGGCTTTATTTCCAGAATGGTTTATAAAATTTCTGAAGATAATTACTGAATGTGGTGATATTGCTGTTGCTGTTGGAGTAATCGGATTGATGTACTGGTGCATTGACTGTAAAAAGGGCAGAAAGGTTGCACTGACTGCTGTTATGGCAATGACAACTTTCCCATTAATCAAGAACATCTTCTTACGTATCAGACCATATATGGCTCATGATACTGTAAAGTGTCTGAAGCCTGTAACAGAAGGAGATATCTATTCTTTAAAGATTCAGGGTTATTCATTCCCAAGTGGGCATTCAGCTATTTCCATGAGCCTGTTCGGATCGCTTTTTAAAGAATATGCAATCAAAGCATTAAGAATTGTTGTTGCGCTTATTGTTCTTTTTGTAGGTATATCACGTTTTACTGTCGGTGTACATTATCCTACTGATGTTCTTGCAGGCTGGTCTATCGGACTTGTTTCTATATTTGTGGTTGATTATCTTGAAAAACATTTTAAGCCAAAATTCTACTATCCTGTTATCTGGATTATTATGGCTGCTGGCATGCTGTACTGTCACACTGATGATTATTTTACCGCCTATGGTGCACTGTTTGGATTTACAATCGGTGATCTTGTCAATGAAAGACTTGGCGGATTTGAAAAACCAAAGAAATTCTGGTGGGGTCTATTAAGAATATTAGGCGGAGTTGGGATATACTTCGCAATAAGTACGTTGATGAAAATGCCACTCAGTGAAGAGTTTCTGGAAAGCGGTACATTTGCAGCAAATATCTACCGTACATTAAGATATGCGCTTTCTATCTTTGCAAGTTTTGGACCATATCCGCAGTTGTTTAATCGTATTGAAGGAAGAGTGAACAGATAATGATACATGTAACAAGTGAAATTAAGCCATTAAAGAAAGTCCTTCTTCACAGACCTGGAGAAGAACTTCTTAATATCATTCCAGAAAGACTTACTGATCTGCTTTTTGATGATATTCCATATCTCAAGATTGCCCAGAAGGAACATGATGCTTTTGCTGAAGTTTTAAGGCAGAACGGGGTTGAAACAGTATATATTGAAGAACTTATGGCTGAGACATTGGACCAAAGACCAGAAATCAGAATGCTGTTTCTTAAACAGTTTGTTGAAGAAGCTGATATCAATTCCAATTATTATACAAATCTGATTATCGACTATCTGAATGAAAATTATCCAAAGAACATCGATCTGGTAAACAAGCTTATTGCCGGTATGCGACTTAATGAACTGCCAAAAGAAAAGGCCAACACTTTGATTGACCATGTACAGTCCTATGAATCTACAATGCTTCTGAATCCTCTTCCAAATCTTTATTTCCAGAGGGATCCGTTTTCAAGTATTGGTAGTGGTATTTCACTTCATAAGATGCACACCAAGACCAGAAGCAGAGAAACGATTTTTGCTGAATATATCTTCAATTACCATAAAGATTACAAGGATACAAAGAAGTATTATGACCGTTATGAGTTTGATTCTATTGAAGGCGGTGATGTTATGAACCTCAATGAAAAGACTCTCGTTATCGGTATATCTGAACGTACTTCACCTGATGCTATTGAAACTCTTGCCAAGAAGTGTTTTGCAGATCCTGAATGTATGATTGAAGAAGTATATGCGGTTACCATTCCGAAGTCACGTGCTTTCATGCATCTTGATACAGTGTTTACACAGATTGACTATAATAAATTTACTGTTCATCCATTGATTGTTGGACCAATGAAAGTATTCAGACTTACTGATTCTGGCAATAGAAAAATCAATATTACGGAAATTAATAAACCACTTGATGAAATACTGAAAGAAATACTAAAACTTGACCACGTTGATTTGCTTCCTTGTGGTGGCGGTGATATTATTGCTGCTTCAAGAGAACAGTGGAATGATGGGTCAAATACCCTATGTATATCACCAGGGAAGATAATCACCTACGAAAGAAATGAAGTTACCAATGAGTATCTACGATCTAAGGGTTTGACGGTACTTGAGATACCTTCATGTGAGCTTTCAAGAGGAAGAGGCGGTCCTAGATGTATGTCAATGCCGCTTGTTAGAGAAGATTAGAAATAAAGAAACCGTATTACAAGGTTTCTTTTACTATAGCGATACATTCGCTCATATTCATTGATGAATATCTGTCTTTAAGATCTGATGAAATATCAGCTATTACATCGTTTCTGTTTCCTGCGTAGATGTTTGACAGGAATCTGATTTCTTTGATTAATTCTTCTTTATTTGGCATGTCTATGTCCTCCATATGTACCTTAATCATATAGGACGTACATATTTGATATGGGTAAATATTTGGACATAAGTAATAATAGTTATAAAATTGTATAATTAATATGTAAGAAGGTTTGTGTTATGAAAAAAGAAAAGAACAGTTATGAGAAAATCAATAAAACAGGATTATACATCCCGTCATTCCTTTGTGTTGCCGGATTTATATTTACTCTCTATGTAATAGCAAATCTGGCTTCAGCAAACTTTGAACTGGTATTTACTGCTGTTTGTTATGTTTTGATACTGGTTTATGTGCTTTGGAACTATAAAGTACCTCATGGCAACATGATGAAATATCTGTTTTTGATATTTGGCTACTCACTGATTGTCAGAAGTATCTGGTCAGTTACTTACTATGATTTCTCAATTCTTACAGCACTGGCATACGGATTGGCTGCAATGTTTGTATGTTTTACCGCTGGAAGACTTGATCGATACGAAGAGAATAAAAACCTTGCTGTAGTAATCTTCTGTATCATTATTCTGGCTTATGTGTTTGGAGTTATTTCTGTAGAGGATGCACCAAGAAGTATTGCTTATTACACGGTTGGTGCTTTGATACAGTGGCTGGCAATTGCTACTTCATATTTCAGCCGTTATCACGAACATAAGGAAGCAGGTAAAGGAAAATAATAAAGCAGTTCACATTGAACTGCTTTTTAGATTAATTCATCTTTAATAAAACTGATATTCAGACCTTCAAGTATTCTGTCGGCCTTGGTGTAATTATCCATGTCCTCAAGGATTTCAGGGTCATGGGCATCAAAGCCATAAACAGCTTTTATATCGTAATCCTGTGCGATTTCCCAGAATTTATAGAAAGGGTACATAACGACATTGCCGCAGGAGTATTCTCTCGGTTTTCTTTTCTGTAGTTTGATGTTTACTTCAAGCGGCGTATTTGTCTTTTCGGCTTCAGCACATATTTCTTTAGAGATTCTTACGCAATCATCATCGAAATCGTATATTGAACCGCAGAAGTAATCTGGGTGGGCAAGATAGATAAACTTTCCGGTGTTCATTCCTTTTCTTACCAGATAGGAATATTTAAGCAGATTATCGTGGTCACCGCAGTTTAAGCAGTAGTCGGTTACGGCTGTTGGATCTGGGTAATGCTGACCAAGAATCAGATAATCTGATACCTTTGACAACTCTTCCAGTTCATCTGACAGTTCGTCAAAGTATTCAAACTCAAAGCCGGTAAGAATTCTGATCTGTTTTTCATATTTCTTTTTAAGTGAATTGATTGAGTCAAGATAACCCTGCATTTCATCATAATCCATACGATCGCCTTTTTTGGAATAGTTTTTATATGGACCATGGTCAGAAAAACCAAGTGTTTTAAAACCAGCTTTTATAGCAGATTTAACATAATCCTCATCATCTCTTATTTCGGCGTGACCACATCTGAAGGTATGTGTATGATAATTGAAAGTCTGTCTGTTTGTTGTCATATAATAATTATAGTTGAAAGAGGTTAATATGAGATATACCGATTGCATTAAAAAGATAATTAAAGAATATGTTGACAACAATGAACTTCCTGGAGCAGTCTTTGCGTTTGTATCAGATGAAGGTTTTGAACAGGACTGCTACGGATACAGTTCATTAAAACCGGAAAGAAAAGAAACGTCTTTAAAGACTATGTATGACATGGCAAGTCTTTCAAAGGTAATCACAACTGGTGTCATGACACTGAAACTGATTGAAGATGGGATTGTCCATTTTGAGGATAAAGTAAGTGATATTCTTCCTGAATATCCCTATAAGGATGTGACAATACTTAATCTTCTTGTACACACATCAGGAATGTATGCTGATGATAAAGACTACAAGAAATGTAAGAATAAGGATGAACTGTGGGATTTTATCTGTCATCTTCCTTTACATAACAAGACAAATGAAACTGTTGAATATTCATGTTTCGGCTATATTACTTTAGGAAAAGTAATTGAACATTTTAAAGGTGATTTTGAAGCATTTGCCAAAGAAATTGTTTTTGACAAACTTGAAAGCAATAACATCATGTATAATCCATATCTGAAAGGCAGAGCTGATGATTGTGCATCTACAGAAATCACTGAAGCAAGAGGAATTATTAAAGGCATAGTACACGATGGAAAGTGCAACATCATGGGTGGTGTTGCCGGGAATGCCGGTGTATTCTCAGATATTGAAACAGCATGCCGTTTTGTAAAGATGATTCTTGATGGCGGTATATATAATGGAAACAGAATACTAAAAGAAGAAACTGTAAATCTTTATAAGAAGTGTTTTACTGAAGGAATGAATGAAAGAAGAACTGTCGGGTCATGGTACATGGGTGATCATACAACGACAGCCGGTTCTCATATTTCTGAACTTTCTTTATTCCATACAGGATTTACCGGTACTTCTATCTATGTTGACTTTGAAAGAAGATGCGGTGTGATCATTCTTGCCAATCCTGTCCATATCTCAAGAAATCATAAGATGAAGGAAATAAGAATAAGAGTACATGATGCTGTTTTAGAGGAATTTGACAGAAAATAATATGAAATACTATCTGGCAATTGATATTGGAGCAGCAAGTGGCAGACACATTGTGGCCCATAAAGAAAATGATGAAATCATAAGTGAAGAGATCTACCGTTTTTCAAATGGTGTAAAAGAGGAAGACGGTCATCTTGTATGGGATGTTGACTATCTTTTCGCTGAAGTTAAAAAGGGTATTAAAGAGGCTTTAAAAAGATACGAAATAGAATCGCTCTCAATTGACACGTGGGGTGTTGACTATGTACTACTTGATGGGGATAAAGAAATATATCCTGTATATGCTTACCGTGATGCAAGGACAAAAGAATATATTGATGAAGTACATTCTCTTATTCCTTTTAAAAAGCTGTATGAATGTACCGGTTCACAGTTTCAGCCATTCAATTCCATCTATCAGTTCTATACTGATAAAATGTGGGGAAGACTTGAAAAGGCTACTGATTATCTGATGATTCCGGAGTATCTTCTCTATAAGCTGACAGGAATAAAAATACATGAGTTTACCAATGCTACTACTACCGGCATGATTAATCATGAAACACTGGAATTTGATAAAGAAATAATTGAAAAACTTGAACTTCCAGAAAGACTATTTACAAGACTTACAAAGTCTGGATACATCTATGGATGTCTGAAAGAAGAAATACAGCAAGAAGTAAACGGAAACTGCAGGGTAATGCTTTGTACAACCCATGATACAGCGAGTGCAGTTGAAGGCATTCCAATGGTTGGAAATGAACTTTATATTTCTTCTGGAACATGGTCACTTCTTGGAGTGAAGACAGAAAAGCCGCTCACTGATGAAGGATCTATGAAAGCCAATTATTCAAATGAAGGCGGGGTAGGATACAACCGTTACCAGAAAAACATCATGGGATTATGGCTGGTACAGGAACTTAAGAAAGAACTGTGTCCTTTAAAAGACTGGGTAGAGATAACCGAGGATGCTGAAAAGTCAGCCTGCAGAATTACTGTTGATGTCGAAGATGAAATATTCCTGGCACCATCAAGTATGAAAGACGCTTTTATTAGAAGAACAGGTATTCAGGATATGAAAGATGCAGATCTCTTCAGATGCGCCTATGAGTCGCTTGCTAAAGGATATAAGAGGGCAATAGAAGAACTTGAATGCAACACTGGAAAAGTATATGAAAAACTTTATATTGTCGGTGGAGGAGCAAAAAACAGACTTCTAAACAGACTAACCGAAGAGTATACAGGAAAAAGAGTAATAGCTTTGCCGATTGAGGCAACAGCATTGGGCAACTTTAAAGCCCAGATGGAGAAAAACTGATGGAAAAATACGCATGGAAAGCAACAATTAAAGAAGGATGTCTTGAAGAATATATCAAAAGACATGATGAAATCTGGCCAGAGATGAAAGAAATGCTTAATGAAGCCGGAATTGTCAATTACACAATCTGGAATACCGAACTGGAACTGTTTGGTTATTATGAATGTACTAAAGGAGTTGAATATGCTTCCAAAGTACAGTCTGAAAGTGCAGTAAACAAAAAATGGGATGAATATATGAAAGATGTCATGGTTATGGAACTGGACCCTGTAACTCATGCTCAGCCACTGTTAAAGAAAGTATTTGAATTTGAATAGGTGAAATTATGAACAGATACGAAAGTGCAAAAGAAATATATGCTCAGTATGGAATCGATACTGAAGAAGTACTTAAGAAACTGACTGAATGCACAATCAGTGTGCACTGCTGGCAGGGTGATGATGTGGTCGGTTTTGACTCAAGAATGGCAGCATCCGGTGGTATTCAGACTACCGGCAACTATCCGGGAAGAGCCAATACCCCAGAAGAACTTATGGCCGACTTTGATAAGGTACTTGAATTTTGCCCTGGTAAGAAAAGACTAAATCTTCATGCCAATTATGCGATCGACAATGATTCAAGAAAAGATGTAAAACCCGAACATTTCAAGAAGTGGGTAGAATACGCAAAGAAGAGAAACATCAAGCTTGACTTCAATCCGACATTCTTTTCTCATCCGATGGTTAAAGATGGACTTACATTAAGTTCGCCTGATAAAGAGGTAAGAGACTATTGGATTGAACATGGAATAAACTGTCTTAAGGTAGCAGAATACTTTGCGGATGAACTCAATGAAACATGCTACATCAATTTCTGGATGCCTGATGGCTATAAGGATTATCCGGCTGATCGAATTGGACCAAGACTTAGAATGAAGGAATCACTTGATAAGATTTTCTCTTATTCATATGACCATAAGAAAGTAGTGCCAACACTGGAATCCAAGGTATTTGGAATCGGTGTAGAAGCTTATACAGTTGTATCAGCGGAATTCTGTTTAAGCTATGCTATGACCAATGGCATCATGCCTTTGGTTGACAATGGCCACTTTCATCCAACCGAAATGGTATCTGACAAGATCAGTTCAATTCTCTGTTTCGCCGATAGGATGATGCTCCATGTAACCAGACCTATGCGTTGGGATAGCGACCATGTAGTTTCATATGATGATGAGACAAGGGAAATAATGAAAGAAGCAGTCAGATGCGGTTTAGATAAAGTAGTAATCGCAACTGATTACTTTGACGCATCCATCAACAGAGTCTCTGCCTGGATTACTGGAGTAAGAAATACTCAGAAGGCTCTTTTATATGCACTGCTTGAACCAAAAGAAGAATTAAAGAAGCTTCAGGATGAATCCGACTTTACATCTTTACAGGTTAAACATGAAGAACTCAAGATGTTACCGATTGGTGATATCTGGAATGAATTCTTAAGAAGAGAGAATGTTAAAGATGATTACCTGTCTGAAATAAAGCAATATGAAAAAGAGGTTTTAAGCAAGAGATGAAAGACGTCAGAACAAGTGAATATGTAATTGAATTTGCCCGTATGGCAACCAACATGTACCGTCTGGGATGGGACGAAAGAAATGGCGGTAATATCTCTTATCTTCTTTATGAAGATGACCTTAAGGATTATATCGATACAACAAAAGTCATAAGAGAAATACCTCTGGGCTTTGACGCTAAAGAGTTAATTGGTAAATACTTCCTGGTTACAGGTACCGGCAAATACTTCAAGAACGTTGAAAGAGATCCGGCATATAACCTTGGTATCTTAAGAATCAAGAATGATGGTCTTACAGCAGAACTCTTATGGGGCTTTGAGGATGGGGGCAGGTTCACTTCAGAATTTCCTGCTCATCTGATGTCTCATATTGAAAGACTGAAAGTTGAGCCAAATCACAGAGTAGTGCTTCATACTCATCCTCTTGCTACTATGTCCATGAGTTTTATTCATCCGTTAAGTGACAGAGAATTCACGCGGACTATCTGGAAGATGAACAATGAGTGCATCGTTGTCTTCCCTGATGGCATAGGTGTTCTTCCATGGATGGTGTGTGGAACAAATGAGATTGGTATGGCTACTGCCGAAAAGATGAAAGACTATCGAATTGTCTTATGGCCAAACCATGGTATCTATGGTGTAGGTACAACCCTGGATGAAGCATTCGGACTTGTGGAAACAGTAGAAAAAGCAGCACAGGTATATATGATGATTGGTGAAAGAAAAGTAATCAATCCGATTACTGATGAAAATCTCAAGGACCTGGCAGCATTCTTTAAACTAAATTATCGAAAAGACTTTCTAGATTAAAAAATAGGCAATTAAACTGTACCCTTTGTCAAGG
>DCHD01000051.1:0-27271 GCA_002315565.1 Solobacterium sp. UBA1761
AGGACATTTTTGAATTGCAATCATAATTGATGCTTATTTTAAAGAAAAATAATTGATTTTGTGAGTATATATTAGTATAATGTTTTAGCGAATAGAATAAACTATTCCTTGCCCAGTAATGGGCCGTTAGTCCAGAAGGAGGTTAAAAACATGAAACAATATGAGACTATGTATATCCTTAAGTCTACTCTTGATGAAGCTGCTAAGGCTGGTTTAATGGAAGAATTACACGCTATCATTACTAACCATGGTGGAAACATCGAAAAAGTTGATGACTGGGGTCTACGTGATTTTGCTTATCGTATTGACGATATGACAAAAGGTTATTATGTAGTTATTAACTATAGTGTCAACGTTGAAGGCTTAAACGAATTCGATCGTTTAACTAGAATCAATGCTGATGTTGTACGTACAATGACTATCTGTGCAGACGAAAAAAAGGGTAACTAATTATGATCAATAAGGTTATACTTGTTGGCCGTCTGACTAAAGAAATTGAACTTAAGAAGACTACTTCAAATATTTCTGTAGCAAGTTTTACACTTGCATGCAACAGAAGATTTGCTTCTAACGGAGGCAATGGTCCAACTGCTGATTTCATTAACTGTGTTGCCTGGAGGCAGTCAGCAGAATTCCTTGCCAAATATGCAACTAAAGGTGCAATTGTAGGAGTTGAAGGAAGTATTCAGACCCGTTCATATGATGGTCAGAATGGTAAAGTATATGTTACCGAGGTCGTTTGTGACAGTGTTCAGCTGATTGGAGGAAACAAAGCATCTGATAATTCTCAGCCAAGAGAAATGAATCAGACATTCACTCCATCACAGCAGAATTACGGAGATCCATCAGGTGATGATGTGTTCTCTAATACGCCATCTCTTGAAATTTCAAGTGATGACTTACCATTTTATTGATAGAAAGGGAAATTATGGCTTTTAGAAAACAGAGAACTGGATATAAGAAAGTTTGTTACTTCACTAAGAACAAAATTGAATATATCGATTATAAAGACGTTGAATTATTAAAGAAGTTCATCAGCGCTAACGGCAAAATCACTCCTAGAAGAGTTACAGGCACAAGCGCTAAGTATCAGAGAATGCTGTCAACAGCTATCAAGAGAGCTAGACAGATGGCACTTCTTCCATACATTCAGGACTAATTTAAACAATTATTAAAAGCCTCCAGTATATTTTTATGGAGGCTTTTTTATCCTTATGAATAAGACAAGAAAATTAACTCAAGGCGCAATGCTACTGGCAATTGTTGGCGCATTAATGGCATTAGACAGACAGTTTGGTTACTGGTTTTCTTTTGTCATTGTCATGATGTTCGGGGTTATCGTTGTAATCTATTCAGCAATGTATACCGTAAAAGATGGACTCTTTATTGGGCTGGCACTTGGTGTTTTGACTGTATTACTTGGCGATCCTCAGTCAACCTATCTTTATTATCCGGTATGTACACTTGCCGGAATTGCCTACAGTATTGCATTAAAAAAGAATGCTTCAAAAGGAATTCTGTTTGCAGTATCAATCATTGTGTTTGTAATTGGAGAAATACTCATTTTCTATCTTATTCAACCACTTCTTTTTGATATTTCAATTGCTGACCAGATGGCAGCAATGACTGAAACAGTCAATGAAATGGGTTATGCCGAAGTAATGAATGCCCTTGGTCAGAGTGCTTCGTCACTGATGGTGGCATCAATGGCAATCGGCGTCATCTTCTATGGAATTGCTGAAGGAGCTATGATTCACATGCTGTCAATCTTCTTACTAAAGAGATTCAGAATCATGGATATCAGAATTACACCATTCAGTGAACATAAACCTAATCCGATTATCGGCTATGCAGCATTCGCATTTGTGGCAGCTGCATCATTCTCACAGTATTACAAAGATAACGAAACGCTGTTTATGGTAATTATTTCAATTGCTGTTATGGCAATGCTGTATCTGGCGTTTTATGGCTACATCTATTTTGTAGCAAGTTATAAAATTAAAACAGGAAGAAATATGTCCTTCCTGATTATTCTGCTTATTGTATTCGGCTTCCCGTTAAGTATGTTTGCTTTGGCAATTGCTGGGTTCCTGTATACAAGCGGACCGCTGTATGAAAAACTGCAGCTCAAGATTGAAGAAATAAGACAACTTAATAACAGACAATGAAAAAAATAAATATACTTAGACTCTTAACTGCAATTTTGTCGGTAGCCACTGCTGGCTTTCTGGCTTTTTTATACTTTGTAAAGAAGACTGATATTACTGTTGCAGCTGTTGTTGCCGGTATATTTATTATGTTTCAGATTATTGTGCTGGTAATGTACAGTACAATTGCCAAAGAGAGATTCGGTGCTGTAGAAAACAGCATCAACAATGTAACCAAATATATTGTAGAAGAAGCCAAGATGGGCATTCTTACCTACAATGCTGATTTTGAAATTGAATGGATGTCTTCAATGTTTACCAGAAGACATCTTGAACATACAGGTGAAAAGATTCTTGCCTGGCTGCCTGAACTTGAACATCTTTTAAAGTCGGGACAGACAAGCGAGACCATCGTCATCAATGAAGAAAAATACAGAGTCTATAAAAAAGAAGACATCAATACCCTTCTTTTCAAAGACATTACTGAAGAATATGACCTGCGTAAGAAAAACGAAGGTGATGCCTATGTTATGGGTCTGGTTTCCTATGACAACTATGATGAGGCAAACGAAACTGAAGAAGATGCTCAGTTCATGAATACCAATATCCGTGTATCTGTTGGTGAATACTTCAGAAAATACAATATTGACTATAAGACATTAAGAAACAACAGAATCCTTTTGATTCTTAATGAAAGACAGTATAATCTCTTGCTTGAGGATAGATTCTCCATTCTAAATACTGTCCGTAAAGATTCCATCAACAACAATATGCTGATAACTTTATCTATGGCTTTTGCCAGAGGAAGTGAGAACATTGCTGAACTTGATGCTCTTGTTTATAAACTGCTGGATCTGGCACAGACCAGAGGTGGTGATCAGGTTGTATCACGTATTGTCGGACAGGAAGCTGTTTTCTATGGCGGATCATCTGAAGCAAGAGAAAATCAGTCCAAGGTTAAGGCCAGAGTTATGTCCAATACCATCAAGGATCAGATTCTTAAAGCCAGCAATGTCATCATAACCGGACACTACGATGCTGATGCCGATGCAATCGGTTCAGCTATCTGTATGTCAAGTATTGTGGGCAGACTCAATAAAGAAGCGATTATCATCTATGAAAAGAATGCTGTTGAAGGCATGATAGCTGATGTTGTTTCCAGATACAGAAATGAACTTGATGAACACCATACATTTATGTCCAATGCTGAAGCTATTGAACATATGGATAACGATACACTGGTGCTGATGGTTGACCATCACTCTTTAGCTCAGTCAATGGGTAAAGAAGTGCTTGCTCATGCCAAAAAGATCATTATCATTGACCATCACAGAAGAATGGCAGACCTCGATGTTAATCCGCTGTTTGTCTATCTTGAAGCAGGCGCATCAAGTACCTGTGAACTTACAGCAGAGTTTATTCCTTATCTGACAAAGAGGAGTCTTATTACACCGCTTGAAGCTACAATTATGTATCTTGGTCTTATTATCGATACCAATCATTTCCGTAACAGAACAGATGCCCGTACATTTGAAGTTGCAAAGGCTCTGAAAGGATATGGTGCAGATATCAGACAGTGTGAACTGCTTTCAAGAGAACCGTTTGAACTGATCAAGAAGAGAGCAGAAATAATCGGCGAAGCCTATAACTTCGCACCTAATATTCTGATTGCTGCCGGACATAAAGATATTTATCCGAGATCCATTGCTTCTCAGGCATCTGATTCGCTTCTTGAAACCAAGACTGTTGATGCGGTATTTGTCATCGTCAACACATCAAAAGAAGAAGCAATCATTACTGCCAGATCAAACGGCAATGTCAATGTTCAGGTAATACTGGAAAAGATGAACGGCGGAGGTCATATGACTGCTGCCGGTTTACAGACAAAAGAAAAGTCTGTAGCTCAGCTTGAAGAAGAATTGAAAGAAGTTCTTAAAGGAACTTTATAGGAGTTAATATGAAAGTTATTTTATTACAGGATGTAAAAAAAGTTGGTAAAAAAGGTGAAGTTAAAGAAGTAGCTGACGGTTATGGAAGAAACTTCCTTATTATGCGTGGACTTGCTGTAATGGCATCTGAAAAGTCCATGTCGGTATTAGGTGAACAGAAGGCTGAAGAAAAGGCTCAGGATGAAGCCAACCGTGCAAAGGCTAAAGAGGAAAAAGCCAGAATTGAAAAGACTGAATTTATCTTTAAAGTAAACGCAAAGAACGGCAATGTCTTCAATTCTGTTTCAACAAAACAGATTGCTGAAGAGCTCAATAAGAAGGGCTTTGTGATTGATAAAAGAAAGATTCTTGATAATGAGCCTATCAAGGCATTAGGTTATTCAACTGTCAGAGTTGAACTCTATAAGGATGTAATTGCAGAAATCAAATGTAAACTTGTAGAAGAATAGGAGTACACATGGAAAAGAAAATAATCCCTTATTCTTTAGAAGCTGAAGAAGCACTTCTCGGTACGATTATGCTCTACCCTGAAGCACTTCAGGATACCGTAAATGCCGGCATCACATCGCTGGATTTTTATCTTGACAAGAACAAGACTATCTACAAGTATATCTACAATATGTTTGACAACAGAGAAAAGGTAGATTCCATTTCTCTTTCCAACAAACTTAAGGATTTCGATGAATACGACAAGATCGGTGGAATGGATTATCTTCTTAAGCTCACTGATTCTGTTGTATCAGGTGCCAATGCCAAGGAATACATCCGTATCATCAAGAACAAGTCACTTTCCCGCCAGATAATCAAGGCAGGTGAAGAGATTGCTTTAGAAGGATTCAACGGCAAAGGGTCAATCGATGATGCGCTTGAGAAGGCAGAAAAACGTATTTCTGACATCATCAGAAACAAGACGGCATCAGAATTCAAAACCGGTGCAGAAGTATTTGATGCTGCACTTGATAAAGTAGAAAAAATACAGAAAGCAGGTACAACCATTACCGGTGTAAAGACCTACTATTCTGATTTTGATAACCTTACTACAGGATTACAGAAGGGAGACCTGATTATTCTGGCAGCCAGACCATCAATGGGTAAGACTGCACTGGCACTGAATATCGCACTGAATGCTGCTCAGTCAGCACAGGGTGCTGTATGTATTTTCTCTTTGGAAATGCCTGCAGATCAGCTGGCTTCAAGAATGCTTTCAGCAAAAGCTAAAGTAGAAGGTCAGAAGTTAAGACAGGGCCGTGTTTCTCAGGATGAATGGGAAAGACTAAGAGAAGCAAATCAGGAGCTCAAGACTCAGAAATTCTATATTGATGACACACCAGGTGCCAGAATCAATGACATGAAGGCCAAGTGCCATAAACTTGTCAATGACTGTGGTGTTTCACTTGTCATCATCGACTATATTCAGCTGATTACTTTGCCTGCAGACAGACAGTCTGATTCAAGACAGCAGGAAGTATCAGAGATTTCAAGAAATCTTAAATCTCTGGCAAGAGAACTGAATGTTCCGGTTATCGCGCTGTCACAGCTTTCAAGAAGCGTTGAAAAACGTGAAGATAAACGACCAATGCTGTCAGACTTAAGAGAATCAGGATCTATCGAGCAGGATGCCGATCTGGTACTGTTCATCTATCGAGAAGACTATTATGCCAAGGAAGAAGATAAACATCAGGAAAGAGAAGATGTTGAACTGCTTGTTGCAAAACACCGTAACGGTCCTACCGGTACTGTGAAGCTGGCATTTGAGAAAGAAATCAATGCTTTCTATGGCATTGCAAAAGATAAATGATTAAAAAGATTTTAGCTGTAGTATTCTGTGTTGTTTTAAGCGCAGGGATTGTTGTTGGTTTGCCTATTCTTAAAGAAAGATATGGTCTAGTCAAAACAATAGATGATGTGAATATTTCTAATGAAGTACCTGTTATTTCACAGGATGTCATTTCATATTCTCTTGAAGAGATTGATTATTACAAGGTATACGATTCAGGTAAACTGATCGGTATTATCTCTGACAAGGAATACTTCGATTCCAAAATTCATGAATATGGTGCTGAGTTTGCTGAAGACTTTCCAAATTCACCTGTAGGTCTAAAAGATAGTGTCTATATCACTTCAGAAAAAACCTATGATGTTCTGGAAAATGTAGACGATGAGATTGTTTCCTATGTTGTAAACAACGGTCTTTTTGGTATTGAAGTCAGCTCTATTGAGTTCTCTGATGAGAATGGTATCTATGACATCATCTACGTTGAGGACGTTGAAGAATTCTATAGTGCAAGAAAAGCTTTCCTTACCAATTTCATCAGCGAAGACACCCTTACAGCTTTAGAGAACAAAGAAAAGATTGAAGATATTACTGATTTCGGTACTGTTGAAAAAGATGCTTATATTGAAGAAAAACTGACTGTTTCAAGTGCAACAGTATCTCCGGAAGAAGTATTCAAATCAGAAGATGAAATATATGAATATCTCTGCTATGGAAGAAATACCTCAAGAGACTACTATACAATTCAGCAGGGTGATACGCTTGCCGGTATCGGTTATCTTTATGGTGACCTTTCACCAAAACAGATTGTTTCTTTAAACAAAGGTGTTCTGACAAGTGCTGACCAGGTACTTAATCCTGGTACAGTAATCAATGTCACATACTTCACTTCACCACTTACCGTAGTAGTAACCAAGCAGCGTCTTGTTCAGGAAACTATTACGCCACCTAACCCTGAATACATTGAAGACAATTCTCTTGAAGCCGGTAAAACGGAAATTGAACAGAATGAAGTTGTCGGTTTACAGAATACTCTTTATCAGGAGACATGGGTAAATGGTGTCCTGCAGTTAGGTAGTGAACTGTCCTCTTTAACTGTAAGAGAACCTGTTCAGGGTGTCATCAGAGTTGGTGTCGGCGCCCAGTATGTACTTGGTACAGGAAACTTTATTTATCCTACAGACAATGCCTATATTACCTGCGGCTGGGCATGTTACTTTATGAACGGCGCATGGCACAACGGAACCGATATCGTTGACAGATATAATCGTTATGGCAATATCTATGCATCTGATTCAGGAACTGTATATAAAGTCGGTTACGATGATCTTTCTGGTAACTATGTAATTATTGACCACAACAATGGCTACAGAACATACTATGGCCATATGAATACCGTACCATTCGTAAGCGAAGGAGAAGGAGTACAAAGAGGTCAGCTGATAGGTCAGATCGGTATGTCAGGTATGGCTACCGGTCCGCATATTCACTTTATGATCTATGTCGATGGAGTAAAAGTGGATGCCTGCACTATCATGAACTGTGATCCAATAAGGTAAACTATGAAAACAAACCGCGCACTGATTGTTGTTATTATCTTTCTTGTTATCTGGAACTGCTTTCTGACAGCTCAGTATTTTGTAAACACAGAAAGTAAAGAAAAAGAGAATGTTACCAATGTTGAAGTAACAGGCTTTTCTACTGATATGTCTGAAGTATGTTCAAAGGTAAAAAGTTCAGTTGTTTCCATAAGTTCAGGCGGAAGTATTTCCAGTGGTTTCGTTTATAAATCATTCGATGATGGCTTCTATGCTGTAACATGTGCTCACGCAATTACTGATGAACAGAACATATCATTGATTCTTGACAATGATGTCAGAGTTTCTGGCGAACTTGTCGGACGTGATATCTACAGCGATATTGCAGTTGTTAAAGCAAGCTGCTCTTTCAATGTTCCTGAAAGCAGAATCGGTGACAGTGAACTTCTTAAAGATGGCGAATATCTGCTGATTGCCGGTACCCCATCATCTCTAGAATTCCATAGTTCATTTACAGTTGCCATGGTATCTGACAGACTTCGTACCATCATGAACAGCATCACCATTGATAAGGCAACCTATTCATATTACACATCAATCATTCAGCTCAGTGCTGATGTATCAAACGGCTATTCTGGTGCCCCTTTATTCAATATGGCAGGAGAATGTATCGGCGTTATTACAATGAAGGCGGCAAACGAAGTTGCAGCTATTCCTATGGCAGAAGTAAAACTGGTGGCTGATGAAATAATCGGAAACGGCGAAGTTCATAAAGTTATCTTTGGTATAAAGGGTGAATATATTGCGGATATGGAAACATATACCAAAGCTGCCCTTAATATCAATATTGAACAGGTTAACGGCTTGTATGTAAGCTCCACGGCTGTTTCTTCAATAGCTTCTTTGGCCGGAATAAAAAGCGGTGATATTATCGTTTCAATCAACGGTGTTGAACTCAACAGTTACCATGACTATCTGAATATCTCATACAGTGGGGAATCTGTATATGCTTTCTCTGTTTATAGAGCAGGCGAAACACTTGAATTTACAGGTATAATCAATGATTAAAATAATCGGTGTCGGTAAAGTAAAAGATACACACCTCAAGGCACTGATTGATGACTACGTCAAAAGGATCAATCACTACCATAAACTGGAAGTCATTGAAGTAAATGATGAACCGATAAAAGACAACGAAGAAGATGTCCTTAAGATTGAAGGCAGAAGAGTCCTTGACAAGATAGCAAATGATGAATACGTCATTCTGCTTGATCTGCATGGGAAAACAATTGACTCAGTAAGCCTGGCTGTTAAAATTGACAGACTGTTCATCTCAAACTCAAAGATTACTTTTGTGATTGGCGGTTCTCTTGGCCTTAGTGACGAATTAAGAAAAAGAGCAAACGAAGCAATTAAACTATCTGATCTGACTTTCCTTCATCAGATGACAAGACTCATTCTGGTAGAACAGATATACAGATCATTCAAAATAAACAATCACGAAACATATCACAAGTAAAAGTGATGTTTTTGTTGGATATTGCAATAAAGGAATAAGCGATGAAAATCGGAACATTTTACACCGTACTGTTATATGCCCTGAAAAACAAAGAAATAAACAGCATCAATGAAGGAATGAGAGAACTGTCAAAGACAGGTGTCTGTTACTATGAAGTGTTTGCAGATTCAATCAGCAATAAAGAAGATGAGGCTACTCTTGTTTCTGCATTAAAGAACAATGACTGCCGTATCGGCAATCTGTATTTTAAGCAGGACCTGTTTCCAGATTCTTCATCTTTTGTTAATCTTTTGGATTATACAAAGAAGATTATTGAACAGTGCAAAAGAATAGGCTGTAAGAAAATAATGCCGGTTATTACGGTTTGTGAAGATGATTCAAAAAAGGCATCAGAATTAATTGTTGATTATTATAAAAAGGCTTCTGAGATCTCTTATGAACAGGGAATTGTAACAGTCTTTGAAAATCACCACGATCCAAGAACAAAATGTTTTTCGCTTAATGATATAAAGAACCTCATTGAGAATGCTGATAAACTATCTTATCTTTTTGATACAGGTAATTACTGGTTTTCTAGTGAAAACAAGACTAAAGTAATGGATGATACAAAAGGCAGAATAGGCAGGGTGCATCTGAAAGATATACTTCCTGTAGATAATTCAAATCCAGATGATTCAAAGATCAAAGTTCATTATGCAACTCTGGGACAGGGTGTATCTAACATAAAGGAATGCATAAAACATCTTGAAAGAAATGGTTACGATAAAGGTTTTACCATTGAAATTGATTACAGTAATCCGATACTTCCAAGAGTCAGAAAATCTGTTGAAGTAATCAATCAGGCAGAAAAAGAGATGTGGCTTATTATGGCAAGTGATAACTATCACGAGCTGCTTCTTAAATATGCTTCCGACTATGAATCCCTTGGCGAAGAAATAGAATTAAAGACAATGCATATGCTGTCTGTGGCATCGCTGATGAATGAACTTGCGGTTAAACTGCATGTAAACAAACAGATGCATAAACTGGCGATTATCACCGGACTTTTTCATGATATCGGAAGATACGAACAGTACAAGCAGTATCACACATTCAGAGATTCGATCAGTGTTGACCACGCAGATTTAAGTGCTGAGATTATCAGCAGGGAGAAACTGCTTTTTGATCTGGATGAAAAAGAAAGAGAAATGGTACTGAAAGCTGTAAGAAATCACAATAAATACGAAATTGAAAGCGGTCTCGATGAAGATACATTGCTGCTTTCTAAAATGATACGCGATGCCGATAAAATTGACTGTTTCCGTGTAGTTTCATCTGAGCCTTATGAAACAAGTTACGCAGTCACCAGAAAAGAACTTGAGGATTCAAAGATAAGCAAAGAGATAGTTGAAAGCATTCTTAATCACAGAATGGTTAACAATAAAGAAAGAAAATATCCACTGGATTATATTCTTTCCTGCTGTGCATTTGTATTCGATATCAATTTCAGTATTTCACGCAGAATAATACTGGATAAAAATAAATATCTTTGCGGCTTAAATGAACTGTCATACACAGATGACAGAACAGCTGATACGATAAATACTATTTTTGAGGAAATAAAACAGTATCTGATTCAAACTGATTGAAAAAAGCGCTTTCATAATTTAGAATTAAAGTATCAATAATTTCTAACAATAATTAGGAGGATGGTTCAATATGAAAGAAGTAAAAATTATCGTTAAAGATCCTGTAGGTCTGCATGCAAGACCAGCTACAGTTGCAGTTAAAGCAGCTTGCGAATGTCCATGTGAAGTTAAAGCTACATACAATGGCAAGACAGTTGATATGAAGTCAATCATGGGTATCATGTCACTTGGTGTACCTACTGAAGCTGAAGTAACTATTATGTGCAATGGCGATCATGAAGATGAAGCTATCGAAAAGATCGTTGAAAAACTGAAAGCAGAAAAAGTTATCTAACAGACTTAATTAGAGAGCCATGTGCTCTCTTTTTTAACTTAATAAAGGAGAAAACATATGTCATATATTGAAAATTACAATTTCTGGTTAAACCATCCAAAATTAGATAAAAGTCTTAAAGAAGAACTTCTTAATCTTGATGAAAAAGAAAAAGAGGACTGCTTCTATACTGATGTTAAATTCCAGACAGCAGGCATGAGAGGCCTGATGGGTGTTGGCCCAAACAGACTGAATATTCATACTGTAAGAAAAGCAACTCAGGGTTTTGCTCAGTATCTTAATTCAATCGGTGGCAAGGCTGTTGCGATCGGTTATGACAACAGATTCCATTCACAGGAATTTGCCTACGATTCAGCAAAACTGCTGGCTGCAAATGGTATCAAGGCCTATATCTTTGATACATTAAGACCTACACCTGAACTATCTTTTGCAGTAAGATATCTGAAATGTGCCGGTGGTATTATGATTACTGCTTCACACAATCCTAAACAGTACAATGGTTACAAACTGTATGATGAGACAGGATGTCAGCTGATTCCGGAAATCGCTCAGTGTGTAATCGATGAGATTGACAAGATTGAAGATATTTTGGCAATTGAACCAGGCGAGTATGATCCTTCTTTAATTGTTGAAGTCAACAAGGAAGTTGATGAAGCATATAAGGAAGCAGTGCTTTCAATAAGACTGAGAAAAGATGTAAACAAGAACTTTACTATTGCCTATTCTCCAGAACATGGTACTTCATATATTCCAGTTATGACTTCTTTGAAGGAAGCAGGATTCAATGTATCAGTTGTAGAATCACAAAAGGATCCAGATCCAGCATTCTCCAACACTAAGACTCCTAATCCTGAAGAAAAGGGCGCTTATGAAGGTGTGCTTGAACTGGCAAAAGAAATCAATGCTGACCTGTTACTGGTTTGCGACCCTGATGGCGACAGAATGGGTGTCGGTGTTAAACATAATGGAGAATATATCATCCTTAACGGTAACCAGACTGGTGCGCTGTTACTTGAATATATTCTGAAAACATATGAAGATCTTGGCATCAAAGTAGATAATCCATGTATGTTCAATACTATCGTTACATCAGATATCGGTGAAGCTGTTGCCAGATACCATGGTGTAGACTGCGAAAAGACTCTTACTGGCTTCAAATATATCGGCAACAAAGTAAGAGTATATGAGAAATCACATGCGAAGAACTATGTCTTCGGTTATGAAGAATCATATGGTTCTCTGATTGCTCCGTTTGTAAGAGACAAGGATGCTACTCAGGCCTGTCTGATGCTGGCAGAAGCATGCGGATATTACCTTTCTCAGGGCATGAGTCTACAGGATGCTGTAGAAGATATCTATAAGAAAGTCGGTGCTTTCTATGATTCACAGATCAGTATCATGTTGCCAGGTGCAGATGGTGCTATTAAACTGAATCAGATCATGACTTCAATCCGTGAAAATCCATTCACTGTTCCAGGCTATAAGACATTGAAGATTGAAGATTATAAATTAAGAATCACAGTTGAAGGTGATAAGAAATATGACCTTCTTGGTCATGATATCTCTGATGTGCTCAAGTACTATCTTGATGATGGATCATTCATTGCCATCAGACCTTCAGGTACAGAACCTAAGTGCAAGTTCTATCTGTCATGCAAGGCAGATACATATGCCAATGCCAAAAAGAAGAATGATGAATTCACTGCATTCTTAAAGAAACTGGTTAATTAATGTTAAAGGAAATTAAAGATAAAGCCTTAGATGAAAAAGTCCCCATTATCAAAGATGGGGGCTTGAATTTTCTATTGGAGACAATTAAAGAAAAGGGATATAAAGACATACTTGAACTGGGTACGGCAGTAGGCTATTCCAGCATCAATATGGCTCTTTTAGACAAGGGCATTCATATCGACACTATTGAGAAGAATGAAGATATGTATAATCAGGCCATTGTCAATATCAGGAATGAAGGTCTTGAAGATCAGATAAATGTTCACTTTAAGGCTATTGAAGAATTCAAGAGCGAAAAGATGTACGATCTGATATTCGTGGATGCTGCCAAAGCCCAGTATCAGAAGTATATGGAGCAGTTTCTTCCTAACTTAAAAGAAAATGGCATATTCCTTTTTGACAATATGATATTCCATGGACTGATCTATGAGGTTGAGTCTATTCCTTCAAGAAACACAAGGAGTCTTGTCAAAAAGATAAATCGGTTCCGTGAATATATACAGACAGATAAGCGTTTTGATATAATATTTTATGATAATATCGGCGACGGAATATTAGTGGCAAAAAGGAGGAAACAGTGATGAATAATGAGAATGTAGCACTTCTTGGATTCATGCAGCGTGCAAAAGACTATCTGAAACTTGAACTGCAGAGAAGCGGCAAAGCTGAAGAACTGGAAAAGCTTGAAAACATCGATTTTGATGCGATTAAAAAAGACCTGATTGCAAAAGCAGGAGCTGTTTTTGATGGCTCAGACAGACAGACTGAAGCTTTACTTAAGGCAGGCAAGAATGCCTTTGATGAATATGTTTCCGACAAGAAAAACAAAGCAACTGTCATCGATGAATTTGCCAGACTGTTTGATTCTTTCAATGCCTCTAAAGAAAAATCCGTTACAGAAGATCTTAATGAAATCCTTGCCCAGTATGAACCAAATGGTGATACATACATCGCTGATGATGATGAATATCTGAAGATCATCTCTGAAGGTTCAGCAAGAGCTTCTATGGAAACAGCAAACGCACCAAAGTTTGAAAGAAAAAAGGACAGTGGTGCAGAAGAACTTGATGATGTATTCAACGAAATCCTCGGCAATGAAGAAAGACAGGAAATCAAAGCTGAAGTAAAGAATACAGAAAAACCTGAACTTCCAGACAATGAAGAATATCTGAAGGAACTGGTTAAACAGCTTAAGAACAAGATAAAAGAAGAAAACGAAAAGAAACCGGTTGTTGATAAGAAAGTATCTGTATTTGAAAAGATCAGCAATCTCTATCCATATCTTTCTGGTGGCTTCATCAGAGCAGTCTATGGAATGAAAGACGGCATTGCCAGAGAAAATCCTGTAGGCAGCAGAATCATCCTTCTTCACAGAATCTATTTTGCTGATGTTGAAGGTTTAAGACAGTTTGTTGAGATCGTTTCAAATCACGATTACACTGTCAATGTCGATGAAGATAAACTGCTTGTTGATGTATTCAGAGAACACATCAATTCAGATGGCAAGATTCTTACAAACATCTTTGAAATCGCCAACCAGGCAAAAGTACTGGATGGTGAATACGAAGGTTACCGTATCGTTAATAAAGAAGGGAACTAATCTCTTCTTTTTAAGTATGTTGTATAATTTAAAGGTTGGAGGAAATTTAAAATGGTAGAAAGAAATCCTTATGAGAATCATACTCCGGTAGATGTACCTTCATTCATGAAGGAAGATAAAGAAGAGAAGGAAAAAGTGAATATGAATATTTTCAAACTGAAAGACGACGAAATCGAAGACGACGATTACGAAGAAGAAGACGATGAAACAGAGTCTTATAGAACACACAGAGCAGGCAGCTCATCAACATATCTTGTTGTGATTGCAATCGTATGTTTCCTGATTGCAGCAGTACTTGGTATTCTTGTTGTATCTAAATCAAATGCCTACAAGACACTTAACGAAGAACATCAGGCATATGTAACTTCAAGTGAAAAACAGACCAAGAGACTTGAAAGTCAGATTGAAACACTGACTAAAGAAAACGAAACTCTGAAGGCTGAAAACGAAACACTTAAGACAAGTGCTTCATCTTCATCAAGCAGCAGTTCTTCAAGTTCAGGAAAAGACAGCGGCACTTCAACATCTGGTACTGCTACATCTTTCAAGGCTGGAACTTACAAGGTTGCAGTAAGTGTATATGTCAGAGACGGTGTTAACGGTAATATCGTTAAACAGTCAAACATGCCAACTGCAATTCAGTACATCACTTATGACAACTCAACAGTTGTAGAAGGAAGCGATGTTAAAGTATCTGAAGTAAAGACAAGCGGCGACCAGGTTTGGGGCAAAATCGGTGATGGTTGCTGGATCTGTCTGAAAAACGGCAACAACGTATACGTAGACTAAATATGAACGGGCTTTTAGAAAGCTTAGAGCTTTTAAACAATATTTCTGATTTCAACAATGTAAATGAAGTTAAAGAAATTGCTTTAAAAGCTTTTTCTAATTGTCCGCTTTGTTTAGAAGCAGCAAGCATCTATGCCAAGACTTTAACAAGTGAAGAAGACAAGTTTACATTCTTAAAGAAGGCTGTAGATGATGCTCAAAAGGATATCGAAGAAAGCGATACTGTTGATGCCAATACAATGTATTCCTTGATGAGAGGATACTTTGAATATGGTGTTATGGCTTATTCATTCGGTAAATATAAAGAGTCACTGTTCTATTTTGAAAGACTTAAAGAAATGGATGAAAAAGATGACTATAAAGCAGGATACAGACTTCTTAGTCTATATGCCTATTTTGAGCTGAATGAGAAGTTTGATGAACTGTACAGCCAGCTGTGTGCTGATACAGATGACTATTCAAAACTGAAAAGGGATTTCCCAAAGATGCTTATTGCCTATAAGGCCAATGACTTTGAAACCGTAAAGAAAACCATCAAAGACATTAAAGAAGATAATCCTTATATTCTGAAGATTATGAAAGAAGAAATATCTGAAGATGTAGAGAATATGGAAATAAAAGAGTCACTGACTGTTTTAAGAAACAATGCCTTTATAATCAATGGCTGCATGAATATAATTGCCTATATCAGAGGTTTGGATGATTAAGGCAGTACTCTTTGACATGGATGGAACCATTGTCAATTCTGAAAGACACTATATTGACGGAACTGTTGAATATCTTAAAGAAAACGGGATAAACGTTACAAGGAAGGATGTTGTTCCGATTATTGGCACAACTATGGAAGTTACTTATGACATTCTGTCCAAACTGTCCGGTATCGACAGAAACAGGATCATTGAACTTAACAGTGAGTATTTCGGTGTCAGAAATCCTTTGAATTACAAAGACGTTGTGTTTGAAGATACACTTCCATGTTTCCAAAAGCTCAAGGAAGAAGATATTAAGATTGCCATCTGTTCAATGAGTGATACGGAATATGTTGAAAAATGTATTGAAGATATCGGATTACACGATTATGTGGATTATTATATCGGCGGTACATCAGTTACCCATCAGAAACCTGATCCTGAAATTTATCTCAAGGCAGTTGAAACTTTAAAACTTGATAAGGAAGAAGTTATAATTGTTGAGGACGCTGTTCAGGGTATTGAAGCAGGCAAAAATGCCGGTATCTATACACTGGCAAGAAAAGATGTACAGTTTGGACTTGATCAGTCTGAAGCTGACAGAATTATTGACGATTTAAGCGAAGTAATAAAAGTAATTAAAAATGGCTGAAACATTAGTTATCCATGGTGGAAAAAAATTAAGCGGTGAAGTAACAGTATCTTCAGCAAAGAACTCTGCTGTTGCTCTTTTACCTGCAGTTGTACTGGCACAGAAGCCGGTAAAGATTTTTGATGTGCCAAGAATTTCCGATGTTTCTGAGCTGGTATATCTTTTAAGTCTATTGAACATCTATGTAGAAGTAGACGGTTCAACACTGACGATTGATCCGACCGGAATTGACAATATCGTACTTGATGATGAGGCATGTACAAGACTTAGAGCTTCATATTATTTCATGGGTGCATTATTGGGCAGATTCAGATACTGCAAGATGCTCTCTCCAGGTGGATGTTACCTTGGTCCTAGACCTTACGATCTCCATCTTAAGGGATTTGAAGCTCTTGGTGCTCATATTGTACAGGGCGACGGCTTTATTGAACTGTTTGCGGAAGAGTTAAAGGGAACTGATATCTTCTTAGATATCTCTTCAGTTGGTGCTACCATCAACATCATCATGGCTGCTGTTTATGCGACTGGCAAGACAGTGATCCATAATGCCGCAAAAGAACCGGAGATTATCGATCTGACTACCATGTTAAACAAGATGGGAGCCAAGATAAGAGGCGCTGGAACAAGTGATATTACCATTGAAGGCGTAAAAGAACTTGGCGGCTGTATGCATGAAATCATTCCTGACCGTATTGAGGCAGGTACCTATATCGTAATGGCAGCAGCAGCTGGCGAAAACGTTACTGTAAGAAACGTTATTCCTCAGCATATTGATGCGCTGCTTAGTAAACTTGAAGAGATGGGCGTTGTTATGGATATCGGGCGGGATTATGTCAAAGTAATCGGCACAAAGAATCTTCATAACTGTGAAGTCAAGACACTTCCATATCCTGGCTTTGCTACTGACCTGCAGCAGCCTTTGACGGTGCTCATGACAAAGGCACTTGGTACTTCAAAAGTAACCGAGACCATCTATGTAGAAAGATTTAAACACTGTCGTGAACTAAATAAGATGGGTGCAGACATTGAAGTAAAAGAAGGCGAATCAGTAATCCATGGCGGTACTTTACTTAAGGGATGTGATGTAACTGCGACTGACTTAAGAGCCGGAGCAGCAATGATTATTGCCGGACTGATTGCTGAAGGAACAACAACTATTCATGATGCCTACCATATCTTCAGAGGCTATGCTGATGTGGTAAATAAACTCAAAGGCCTTGGGGCTGATGTTGAAGCAATATAAAGAAATTTAGTGTTTACAAAGAAATTGAATTTTGCTATGATTATTTAGCATAACTTACTTTAGGTTATAAAGACTTAAGGCGGAAGGGAGAAATATTGAAATGAAACAAGGAATTCATCCAGAGTACCATAAGGTAAAAGTTATCTGTGCAGGATGTGGTGCTACATTCGAAACTGGATCTACTAAGTCAGGTGAAATTAAAGTTGATACTTGCTCTAATTGCCATCCATTCTATACTGGTAGACAGAGATTCGCTGCTGCAGCAGGTAGAATTGAGAAGTTCAATAAGAAATATGGTTTAGGAAAATAAGGGCACAACCCTTATTTTTTGTTGGTAGAATATATTAGTAGGTAATATATGGACAATATGTACAGAAATTATAAAGATGGTTATCTGGAAGTGATTACCGGATGCATGTTTGCCGGTAAGACTGAAGAACTTTTAAGAAGAATAACCGTGCTGGAATTTGCGAAGAAAAAAATCATGGTATTCAAGCCAAAGATTGATAACCGCTATTCCGACAGTAAAGTCGTATCTCATGCCGGATCATCATGCGAATCACATGTTGTCTTTCACGCAAAGGAAATACTTGATATTGTAACGGAAGATACTGAAGTAGTTGCGATTGATGAAGTTCAGTTCTTCGATAACGACATCATTGAAGTGTGTGACACACTTGCTGATGCCGGTAAAAGAGTAATGGTTGCAGGCCTTGACTCAAATTTCAGAGGCGAGCCATTCGGACCGATGCCTACATTACTTACAATGGCCGAATTTGTCACAAAGCTGTCTGCCGTATGCAACAGGTGTGGTAGTCCTGCTACAAGAACCCAGAGAATAATCAACGGTGTTCCTGCAGACTATAATGATCCGGTTGTTCTGGTCGGAGCAAGTGAATCATACGAGGCAAGATGCAGACACTGTCATGAAGTTAGAAACAAACCAAAAAGGTTAGGTAAATATTATGGATGCTAGAATAGTAAAACTTGAAGGAATTGAAAAAAGATACAATGAGATTTCTGAAGAAATGACTCAGGACCATGTTGTATCCAATATTAAACTGTTCACAAAACTCTCTAAGGAACAAGCTACTTTAAAAGGTGCTTATGATGCTTACCAGCAGCTTAAGAAACTGAACAGCGAAATAGCTGATGCCAAAGAGATGATGAACGATGATGATGAAGAAATGAGAGAACTGGCCAAAGCTCAGTTTGATGAAGCAAGTGCAGCTTTGACTGAACTTGATGAACATATCTATAAACTTCTTCTTCCTCGTGATCCAGAAGATTCATATGACTGTCTTGTGGAAATCAGAGGTGCAGTAGGAGGAGATGAAGCCAATATCTTTGCCGGTGATCTTTTCAGAATGTACTCATATTATGCAGAAACATTGGGATTCAAGGTTGATGTTACTCAGTCAAGCGAATCAGAAGCCGGTGGTTTTGCGATGATTGGTTTCACCATCAAGGGCACTGATGCCTACAGACATTTCAAATTTGAATCTGGCGGACACCGTGTACAAAGAGTCCCAAAGACTGAAACACAGGGCAGAGTACAGACAAGTATTGCGACTGTTCTTGTACTTCCTGATGTTGAAGATGAAGACGTTGAAATTCCTGATTCAGATCTGGAAATCGAAACTCACAGAGCTTCTGGTGCCGGCGGTCAGCACATCAACAAGACTGACTCTGCAGTAAGAATCGTGCATAAGCCTACAGGTATCACTGTAAACTGTCAGGATGGCCGTTCTCAGATATCTAACCGTGAAACAGCTTTAAAGATTATTAAAGCCCGTGTATATAACTACTACAAGGAACAAAAGGCCAAAGAAGCAGGCGCTATCCGTAAGTCTTTGGTAGGATCTGGTGAAAGAAGTGAAAAGATCAGAACCTACAACTATCCGCAGAACCGTGTAACTGATCACAGAATTGGTCTTACAATCAATCAGCTTGACCGTATTGTAGAAGGCAAACTGAATGACATCGTTGATGCACTGTTAGAAAACGAAGAAAAAGAGATTCTTCTCAATGAGCAGCTATAATAAATTACTTCACACTTATACAAAAGAGTTTGACGAAAAAGGGATTTCACTTGAAACCGTCAAACTTTTTCTGTTTGAGTTATGCAATGAAAATAAAGTAAATCTTTATCTTGATCTGGACAAGGAAGCACTTCCTGTCATTGAAGAAAGATTCCGTGAAGGTGTAAAGCGTATCCTTGACGGGGAACCTTTAAACTATGTACTGGGTTATACCTATTTCTTCGGTTACAAGATGCTGGTAAACGGCGATGTACTTATTCCAAGGTATGAAACAGAAGAACTGATTGGTCTTATTCTTTCAAAGACTGATGAATACTGTAAAGATATGGATAAGATAGTTGCTGCTGATATCGGTACAGGTTCAGGCGCCATTGCGATTGCGTTAGCCAAGGAAGAAAAGAAGTTTGAGATGTCTGCTACTGATATTTCATCTGAAGCTGTTGAAGTCGCCAAAGCCAATGCTAAACTCAACAAAGCCAAAATCAGTTTCATGGTTGGGGACATGCTGGAACCGATTAAAGAAAAGGGTATTAAGCTCGATGTGCTCATTTCCAATCCGCCATATATTCCAAGTGAAGAGGTAATGGAGAAATCAGTAATTGACTACGAACCGCATGTTGCCTTATTCGGCGGAAGCGATGGACTTAAGTTCTACAGAATGATCTTTGAAGGACATAAGGATGTCATGAAAGAACATGGAATGCTGTTCTTTGAGATTGGCTATGATCAGAAAGAAAGAATCACAAAACTTGCTCGGGAATACTTTGAGAATGCACATATTGAGGTTCTTAAAGATATCAACGGCAAGGACAGAATGCTGTGGATCAGATATTAAGCGCTTTCATTTTTCAGAATCAGTGCTATAATAAAGGTAATAATTTTTCATAGTAACTTCCGATTATAATGAAAAGGAGAAAAGCCGCTAGGGGGCTTTTTTCTTTTATGTATGATTATTGTAAAATAGATGTGTAATAATTTTAGGAGGTACCATGTCTAAATATATTGTTACATGCTGTTCTACTGTTGATTTAAGCAAGGAAGTACTTGACTCAAAAGGTATTCCGTTTGTGCCATTTACTTTGAATCTGAACGGCAAAAGCATTAAGGATGATTATGTATCGTATCCGATTGAAAAATTCTATGAGGACCTTAAAAACGGGGCAGAACCTACTACTTCACAGGTTAACTCAGATGAATATACGGCATTCTTTGAAAAGTATCTTAAAGAAGGCTATGACATCTTCCACATTACTGTTTCATCAGGTATTTCAGGGACCATCAATTCATGCAGAATTGCTGCTGAAGAGCTGAATGAAAAGTATGAAAACAAGGTTCACTATCTTGATTCGTTGTGCTGTTCAGGGGGTTATGGATTGCTGACTCTGATGGCTAAAGACAATCTCGATAAGGGAATGTCACTGTTAGAAAACTACAAAGATATAGAAGAAAAAAGACTGCATCTTGAACACTGGTTCTTCTCTACTGATTTAACTGCTTATGTAAGAGGAGGAAGAATCTCCAAAGCTGCCGGACTTATCGGTACAGCGCTTCAGGTATGTCCGTTAATGACGGTAAGTAAAGAAGGAAAACTTGAACCGGTTGAAAAGATCAGAACCAAGTCCAAGGCTATGAAGATGGCCTTAAGCAAAATGATTGAACTGGCTGATAATGGTCTGGAATATGATGGACCGGTATATATGAATCAGTCAGACTGTCTTGAGGATGCTGAAACCTTGGCATCAATGATTAAAGAAACATTCCATAACATAAAGGAAGTAAAGATATTCTATGTCGGTACAGTTATCGGGGCACATACTGGTGTCGGTACTGTAGCACTGTACTTCATGGGGAAAGAAAGGGAATATTAGAATATGAGTTTAACTGCTGGAATCGTCGGTTTACCTAACGTCGGTAAATCAACACTGTTCAATGCCATCACCAATTCAAGAGTTGAGGCAGCAAACTATCCGTTTGCAACTATCGAACCAAATGTCGGTATCGTTGAAGTAAAAGATGAAAGACTGATCAATCTTTCAAAGTTATTTGAACCTGAAAGAACAATCTTCACTACTTTTGAATTCACTGATATTGCTGGTCTTGTTAAAGGCGCAAGTAATGGTGAGGGTCTGGGAAACAAATTCCTTGCCAACATCAGAGAAGTAGATGCCATTTGCCATGTGGTAAGATGTTTTGAATCAGATGATATCCAGCATGTATATAACCGAGTAGATCCTGTAGATGATGTTGAAATCATCAACATGGAACTGATTATGGCTGACCTTGAATCAGTTGAAACCAGAATTTCCAAGATCGAAAAGAAAGCACAGAATACCAAGGATAAGGATGCCGTAAAAGAACTGGCTATTCTTACCAAAATAAAGGCAGCCTTAGATAAGGGCGAGTGCTGCAGAAAAGCAGGACTTACAGATGATGAGAAAGAATATGTCAAAGCTTTCAACTTCCTGACACTTAAACCTGTTATCTATATTGCCAACTTAAGAGATGATGAAGTAAACAATCCTGAAGACAACAAACACTATGCTGCTTTATGTGAATACGCAAAGAAAGAAGGCAGTGAAGTAGTTCCTATCTCTGCCCAGATTGAAGAAGAACTATCAGACCTTTCAAAAGAAGAAAAACAGGAATTCTTAAATGATATGGGCATAGAAAGATCAGGACTTGATGAACTGATTCTAAAAGCCTACAAGACACTTGGACTTAAGACCTTCTTTACAGTCGGTAAAGATGAATGCCGTGGTTGGACCTTCAAAGAAGGAATGACAGCTCCTGAGTGTGCAGGAATCATCCATACCGATTTTCAGAAAGGCTTCATTAAAGCTGAAGTATATACCTACGATGACATTATGGAATATAAAACCGAAGTAAAACTTAAAGAAGCCGGTAAGATCCATATGGAAGGTAAGGAATATATCACTAAAGATGGAGACATTATGTTCTTCAGATTCAACAACTAGATGAACAAGATTGACGGTAAATACCTTGTTGCAGTTTCCGGAGGGCCAGATTCAATGGCCCTTTTAGATATGGTGAGAAAAAGCGGCATAGAATGTTATGTTGCCCACGTAAACTATCACCACCGCCCTACCGCAAACAGGGATGAAGATATCGTCAGAAACTACTGTTTGAAATACAATATCCCATTCTTTAAATTGGATGTCAGAAAGTATACAGGCAATTTCCAGGATTATGCCAGAGTAGCCAGATATAAATTCTTTAAGAAACTTGTAAAAAAAGAAAAACTTAATGGAGTACTTGTTGCCCATCATAAAGATGACCTTATTGAAACCTACCTATTACAGAAAAAAAGAGGATCCATCCCTGAATGGTATGGTCTAAAAGAAAAGACAGTCATTCAGGATATTACTGTAATCAGACCTTTACTTGAATACAGTAAGGATGATCTCATGACATATTGCCATGGCAATAATATCGTGTATGGAATCGATGAATCCAATCTTTCGGATGACTATTCAAGAAACAGACTAAGACATTCACTTATTGAAAAGATGAATGCCGAAGAAAAGGAATCTTTGATCAGAGAAATAAATGAGCAAAACTCAGAAAAAGAAAAAGAAAAAGAACAGATTGAAACTTTCCTCAATAAACGAAGCAGAATTGAATACAGCGAGCTTGCTGAATGTGCAATCAAAGAAAAAGTGCTCAGATATCTGATCAGAAAGGATATCTCTAGCAGGTACCTTGAAGAACTTTTAAGACAGCTTAAAGAATCAGAAAGTCTTCTGATAAAGATTCAGGATCAGTATCTGGTAAAGGAATACGGATATATTGAAGTATTCGATATTCCAATTGATTATGCATACAGACTTAATAAGTACCAAAATATGCACAGGCAATACTTTACGATATCTAAGAAAGGCACATCTTTAGAAGCTGTTACAGTGTATGAAGATGATTATCCTCTCACTGTAAGAAATGCGAAGAAGTCAGACTTCATAGTCATGCGTTATGGAAGAAAAAAACTTAACCGCTACTTTATTGACAGTAAGATCCCAACCAGAGAAAGACTTACGTATCCGGTTGTAGTAAACAGTAAAGAAGAAGTGATTCTGGTGCCGGGAATCGGTTCAGATATCAGTCACTATTCTAAGAATGCTACCTTCTTTTGTGGTAGAATTAAATGATATTGGAGGTGCCTATTATGCACAAGGATATTAAAAAGATTCTGGTCAGTGAAGAACAGATTATTGAAAGATGTAAAGAACTGGGAAAAGAGATTGATAAGGACTATGCTGATGAAGCTCCTATTCTCGTTGGTTTACTGAAAGGCTCTGTTCCGTTCATGGCTCAGCTGATGAAGAACATCACTATCGATATTGAAATCGACTTTATGGATGTATCAAGTTATGCAGGCACCGAAACCACAGGTGATGTAAAAATCGTAAAAGACCTGGACAGATCTATCAAAGAAAAGAGAATTCTTATCGTTGAAGATATTGTTGATACAGGCATTACTGTTGCTGCAGTAAAAGACCTTCTTTTCCAGAAGGGTGCAAAAGAAGTCAAGATTGTATCACTTCTCAATAAACCTGAAAGAAGAGAAAAAGCTGTTGAAGCTGAATATGTAGGTTTCACTGTACCAAATGAATTCGTAGTAGGATATGGTCTGGATTTCAACCAGAAGTACCGTAATCTTCCTTTCGTAGGTGTGCTTAAAGAAGAAATGTACCAATAAGGAGTTTTAATGAAGAAAGATCCAAAACAGAATAAAATTGCCAGTTTTATACCCTACATTATCGTAGCTGTATTTCTGGTAGCGATGCTGTTTTCAACACCGCTCACTACTTCTACCAGCAAGCAGCTCAACTATGCACAGTTTGAAACTCTGGTAAACAGCGGTGAAATCAAGAGTGCCAAAGTATCAGTAGACTATAACACTATTACTGTTACCGGTACTTATGAAGAAAACGGCTCAACATATGGTTTTTCTACCCTGCTTCTCAATACAGAAACAGGAAGCGAAGAACTGCTTGAGAAACTGGAAAACGTAAGTGAACTGAGCGTTGTTGATGCCAATGCAACGACAATCTGGTCAACTATTATTTCATCAATCCTGCCGATAATTCTTTTTGGTGTGCTGGGCGTATTCCTGCTCACCAGAATGACAAACGGCATCGGCAATTCCAACAAGCAGGCATTTGATTTCTCCAAGTCACGTGCAAGACTGGAAAAAGACATCAAGATCAAGTTTGAAGATGTTGCCGGATGTGATGAAGAAAAAGAAGAGATGGCAGAAATCATCGATTATCTGAAATCTCCAAGAAAATTCGCCAAACTGGGTGCCAGAATTCCTAAGGGAATCCTGCTGGTAGGTTCTCCTGGTACCGGAAAGACTTTACTTGCTAAAGCGGTGGCTGGCGAAGCTAATGTTCCATTCTACTCAATCTCCGGTTCTGACTTCGTCGAAATGTTCGTCGGTGTCGGTGCAAGCCGTGTAAGAGATATGTTCAAGACTGCCAAACAGCATGCTCCTTGTATGATCTTCATCGATGAAATCGATGCTGTAGGTCGTCAAAGAGGTGCCGGTATCGGTGGCGGACACGATGAAAGAGAACAGACCTTAAACCAGATGCTGGTTGAAATGGATGGTATGGCAGATAACTCCGGTATTATTGTTATCGCCGCTACAAATAGACCTGACGTATTAGACCCTGCACTTTTGAGACCTGGAAGATTTGACAGACAGATTACTGTTTCACTTCCTGACTTAAAGGGCAGAGAAGCTATCTTAAAAGTTCACGCCAGAAACAAGCAGCTTGAAGAAGGCGTTGACCTTGAAGCTCTGGCAAGAAGAACTCCTGGTTTCTCTGGTGCTGACCTTGAAAACGTACTTAATGAAGCTGCTATCCTGACTGTAAGACACAATCAGGAAAAGATATCTCTTGAAGATATCGATGAAGCTATAGACAGAGTAATGATGGGCCCAGCCAAGAAATCAAGAACCTATGATGAACATACAAAGAAACTTGTTGCCTACCATGAAGCAGGTCACGCAGTTGTCGGACTTAATCTTCCGGATGGCGCAATTGTTCAGAAGGTTACAATTATTCCGCGTGGTAATGCCGGTGGTTATAACCTGATTACTCCTAGAAAAGAAAAGATTCTCAACTCAAGAAGAGAACTTATCGATACTATCACTTCATATATGGGCGGCAGAGCTGCCGAAGAGCTGTTCTTCGACGATATTACTACTGGCGCATCTGGTGATATCCAGTCAGCAACCCGTATCGCCAAGGATATGGTTACTGCCTACGGTATGTCTCAGCTTGGTCCGGTTCAGTATGACAACGGTTCAGGTTCGGTATTCTTAGGAAGAGACTATAACTCTCCATCAAACGCTTCAAGCCAGGTTGCTTATGAGATTGACGTTGAAGTAAGAAAGATAATTGATGAATGTCATGAAAATGCCAAGAAGATTATCACATCTCACAAGAAAGATCTTGTTGCGATTGCTGAAGCTCTGATTGCCAATGAAACCCTGACTGCTGAAGAAATTCAGGATGTCATCGACGGCAAGCTGATTGTCAAAGACGGTAAGCTTCAGGCAAAAGAAGCTAAACCAGCAAAAGTTGTAAAAGAAGAAACTGCCAAGGAAGAAAAACCAAAAGCAGCAAGAAAACCTCGTACAGCAAAAACAAAAGAGGAAGACAAATAATTAAAAAAGGTGCAGTCAACAACAAACTGCACCTTTTTGTATGTCTTTAATAATTGTTTAATACCCGCTTGCGTACTGGAAGATATCAGTATTGATTTCTTCTTCTGCATTTTCGAAATATGTTATGTAGTCACTGTTGAGTTCGTCAGTAACCTTTTCAACTTTTGAAATACAGCCGTTGAACAGTCTGAAGTTGTTGAAGTTACCCTGAAGGATATAGCCGTTTGAATATCTTCCGAAGTATTCTGCAGCTATTCCGGTATCGATGACAAATTCAAGCACTGATCCATCTTTTAGATGTTCGCAGCCACCAGAAACATGTCTGTCATCTTTGGAATCAACCATGATTACCGGAAGCACTACTCCTGTATCAAGTGTGATATAGAATCTGTCAGCTATATCGCCAAAATAGGAACCAAGTGCTACACCGATGAATCCTTCTTCATCAATTAAGAGTCCGGTTTCAGGATCAACTGACATGTGTTCTCTTATATATCTGTACTGTACAGATGTTGTGGAAGTGATAGCTTTATAGTCCATATAGGTCTTACTGGAAGAACTTGAACATACTTCCATTTCTTCACCTACATACTTCTTCTGATAGTCAATCAGTGAATTCAAGTCAAAAGAGTCCTGGGTTTCTTCTTTGTAGGTAAAACCCGAAGACAGTAAGGCAACAATGAATATCACAAGTACCAGTTTCTTCATGCGTGTTTTAATTATAACCTAAACGGATAAGATTAAGTGACATTATTATATCCATACAAAAAATAGCCATTTTTTAAAAAAGTATTGACAAGGGTATAGCCATTTAGTATTATATTAAAGCACGGCTAAAGGGTGACCCGTTAGTCAGTGATAAAGTGGGCCTGTAGCTCAGGTGGTTAGAGCGCACCCCTGATAAGGGTGAGGTCGTTAGTTCAAGTCTATTCAGGCCCACCA
>DCHD01000051.1:27292-37812 GCA_002315565.1 Solobacterium sp. UBA1761
AGAGCACCTGCTTTGCAAGCAGGGGGTCAGCGGTTCGAGCCCGCTATGCTCCACCATCTAAAAATCAAGTCTTCGGAAGAAGACTTTTTTCATAGCCTGATTGATATTGTAAAATATAGACATGCAGAAAGTACTTGTTATTATTGGACCAACCGCATCAGGAAAGACATCGTTTGGCATTAAATGTGCAAATGCTTTTAATGGTGAGATTATATCTGGTGATTCTATTCAGATTTATAGAGGTCTTGATATTGGAAGTGCCAAAGCAACCAAAGAAGAACTTTCTCTAGCCAGACATCATCTTATTGACATCAAGGATGCAGATGGAAGTTATTCAGTAAAAGAATTCCAAGATTTGGGAAGAAAATGTATTGACGAAATAAGTTCAGAAAATAAACTTCCAATAATTGTTGGAGGAACGGGTCTGTATATTAAAGCCTGTCTTTATGACTATGAATTTTTTGATGAGCAGGAAGAAGATAATCAGTACGAAGATTTAAGCAATGAAGACATCTGGAAACTGCTTGAAGAAAAAGATCCTGCAGCTTTAGAAAAGATTCATGTGAACAACCGCAAAAGACTGGTTAGAGCTTTGAATATTTATGAAAAACACCAGAAGGGTATCTCTGAAATAAAGGCTGAGCAGGAACATAAAATGATCTATGATGCCAAGATTATCGGTCTGACCATGGATAGAGAAACACTTTATAAACGCATTGAAGAAAGAATTGATCTGATGGTCAAAGAAGGCCTTATAGAAGAAATCAAAGGATTGCTTGATAAAGGAATAACTTTCGACAATCAGTCCATGCAGGGAATAGGTTATAAGGAATTCAAAGACTATTTCAACAATGAAAAATCACTTGAAGAGTGTATTGAAGCTGTAAAGATAAATACCAAGCACTTTGCGAAAAGACAGTATACCTTCTTCAATAATCAGATGCCTGTTGAATGGTACGAAAATAAAGAAGATGCATTAGAGGAAATAAAGAAGTGGTATGAACGATAAACTGAAAAGACTGTCCTATCTTATTGGTGAAGAAGGACTTGAAACACTAAATAAGAAAACGGTTATGATCTGTGGCGTTGGCGGCGTAGGTTCTTTTGTTGCAGAAGCCTTAGCCAGAAGCGGAATCGGAAAACTCATTCTTGTTGACTTTGACACTATCGATATTTCCAATCTCAACAGACAACTGGAAACTGACAGATTCAATGTCGGTAAATCAAAGGTATTGGAATGCAGAAAACACCTTGAAGCAGTATCTGACTGTGACATAGAGACAAGGGAATGTTTCATTGATGGAAACTTTGAGATAGGTGAAGTTGACTATGTGGTCGACTGTATTGATACATTGACGGCAAAGTTTGAACTGGTTAAAAAAGCTCATAGTGCAGGCATACCGATCATATCTTCGCTTGGTACAGCAAAAAGACTGAAGATTGCCAACATTAAAAAAACTACTCTCGATAAAACTGAAAATGATCCATTGGCAAAGGCTTTCAGAAGTCTTGTACGTAAAGAAGGTTATAAAGAAAAGATTGACGTGGTTTATTCCGATACACCGGTTATTGAAACCCATATTGAAAAAGAGGGAAACACCAATAAAGAAAAGTATCCTCTTGGATCGGCTATTTTTGTGGTAGGATCAGTCGGACTCTATATTGCGTCAATTGTGTTTGAAGAATTATTGAATAAAAAGGATTAAAATAGATATGTATTTGGAGGTAACACTATGAATCAGGAATATGTAAATCAGTACGATACAGAATTATCATTCAAAGACTTTCTGACAAAGACTTTCCTTATGGTTGCGATAGGTCTGGCAGTTACAACTACTATTGCTTTCTTTGTCTCAAAATTCTTTTATCAGTTTATGTATCTTATCGGCAGTGTTGGATTTATCGTGTTGCTGTTGGCAGAAGTTGGTGTGGTTATTTATCTTGGTGCAAGAATCACCTCATTAAGCAAAACTACAGCCTATACTTTATACTTCCTGTATTCAGCACTTAACGGTATCAATATCTCAACTGTGCTGATGGTATACACTGGTGCATCAGTTGTCTTGGCGTTCGGTATGACTACACTGTTATTTATCTGTATGTCAATTATCGGCAATTCAACCAAAGTTGATCTGACAAAATATTCATCACTGTTTGCGATTGGACTTGTTGTGCTATTAATCGGTGGTATCATCAACATCTTTATCGGATCGGGTATTGGTGACTGGCTATTATGCGTAGTTGGCGTAGTTTTGTTCCTTGGACTTATTGCCTACGATATGCAGAGACTTAGAAACATGTACAATGCAGCATATTCCAATCCTGAGATTTCTGACAACCTTGTGATCTATGGAGCATTACAGTTATATCTGGATTTCATCAACCTGTTTATCAGAATTATCAGAATATTCGGAAGAAGAAGAGACTAAGCCACATAAGTGGCTTTTTTAAAAAATTTTTCAAAACTATTGCCAAGTAATATATTTCGTGTTATATTATTTAAGCGTGCCCGAATAGCTCAGTCGGTAGAGCGTCCGGCTGTTAACCGGCAGGTCACAGGTTCGAGTCCTGTTTCGGGCGCCACTTCATTGGCTAGTTGGTGAAGCGGCTTAACACACCGCCCTTTCACGGCGGCATTCACGAGTTCGAATCTCGTACTAGTCACCATTTTAAAGAAAATAACCACATTGAAAAATGTGGTTTTCTTTTGTTTATTTGATTGCATTGTTAAATAAAACCATATATAATTATTCTTGTCATTGTTAGAAAGGTGGTTCAATATGAAAAGAACTTATCAACCTAGTAAAAGAAAAAACCAAAAAACACATGGCTTCAGAGCTAGAATGAAGACAGTTGGTGGTCGCAAGGTTATTGCAAGACGCCGTGCTAAAGGCAGAAAGGTTTTATCAGCTTAGTACTAGTAAGGTCACCAGAGAGTGACCTTTATTTTTTATGAAAATCAAATATCGTATCAAAAGAAACGAAGAATTCTCCAAGATCATCTCTAAGAAGAAGTGCATGTCAAGTAAATGCTACACTGTGTTTTTTGATACGAAAGTTATGGAGTATTCAAGAGTTGGATTATCCGTATCCAAGAAACTCGGAAACTCTCCTGAAAGAAACAGGATTAAACGTCAGCTTAGAATGATGTTTATCGAAAATTATGACTTTGAAAATATGCCTAATGACCTCATTGTAATCGTAAAGAAGGATTATCTTAACAATAGTTATGCCGATAATCTAAGCGATTTGGAAAAGCTTATCAAAAAAGTCTATAATAAATAAGTATGATTAAGGAGTCACTTATGAATAAAAAACGTGTTATCCTCGCTTTGTCTTTAATTTGTTTATTATTCCTTTTAACCGGTTGTGTTAAGACAAATGCTGATGGAACAATCAACTACATTTATGAAACTACAACTTTCAAAGAGATTCAGTCTGAAGGTTTCCTGACTGCATTACTTGTATATCCTCTTGCTCAGTCAATCAATTTCTTAACTCCAAAAATTACTGTAGCAGGTGGTATTGCAGTTACAGCATTACTGCTTAATGCGATTGTACTGGCTTTGACATTCAAGTCAAACGTATCAATGCAGAGAATGCAGGTTCTTCAGCCTGAATTAGAAAAGATTCAGAGAAAGTATGAAGGAAGAACTGACCAGGCTTCTCAGCAAAGACAGGCTATGGAAATGCAGAACCTTTACAAGAAGTACGATGTAAATCCTATCGGTTCATTACTTGTAACATTCCTTCAGTTGCCTATTCTTATTGCTATGTATTCAGCAGTAAGAAAATCAGCTGCTGTTGCTGAAGGCGTATTTATGGGCGTTACTTTGTCTACTACACCTAAAGCTGCATTCACAGGACTGCAGTGGCCTATCATCATTATCTATATTCTGATGATCTGCTTACAGTTCTTATCAATTTCAACTCCAAAATGGCTGGCAGAAGCTAAAGCCAAGAAGGAAGCCGCTGAACATCATAAGCCATATGTTAAATCTAAACAGAATAACTTTATGATGACTTACGGTATGCTGGTTATGATTGCTGTAATCATGCTTAACTGGCCAGCAGCTCTGTCACTTTATTACTGTATCTCTTCACTTATCATGATTCTTAAGACTTTACTTATCGATAAGCTGATGAAGAACAAGAAGACAGAAATCTAAAATTATCTATTATAAAGGGGACTAAAATGAAACAGTATACTGGAAAAAACATTGATGAAGTTCTAGCTGAAGTAGCCTCCTTAAATAAGTGCAATGTCTCAGACATTACCTATAACGTTATTGAAGAAAAGAAACATTTACTGAATATCGGTAACAGTGTAACTATTGAAGCTTATACTCCAACTGATATCAAAGAATTCATTTTCAATTACCTGGGAGCTTATTTTGAGGAATTGAACCAGTCTGTATCTATCGAAATCATTCTTGAAAAAGCGAGAGACGGTAAAGATGAACTGCAGTACAGAGTTATTCTTGATGCAGAGAACAATGCCATCATCATCGGTAAAAACGGACAGACATTAAGAGCTATCAATCTTGTAGTAAGAGCAGCAACAAATGCTACATTCAAAAAGAGAGTCAACGTTGTTATTGATGTAAATCACTACAAAGAAGACCGCTACAAGAAAGTTAAGCAGATTGCATTCAGAGTTGCAAAAGAAGTACAGAAGTCACATGTCAATGCATCTTTGGATCCAATGCCAAATGACGAAAGAAAAGTTATTCATCAGCACTTGCAGAATATGCACAATATTGCTACTGTATCTGAAGGTGAAGGCGAAAAGCGTCACATCATCATCAAGTATGTTGAAAACAGTGCTGAATAGCACTGTTTTTTCATAGGGAGGAATTATGTTAGAAGCAATAAAGAAAAGACAGTCAGTAAGAAAATATACCGATGAAGAAGTAACGAAAGAAGAGCTCATAGAAATAATCAAAGCAGGAATGAGAGCGCCAAGTGCTCGTAACAGACAACCCTGGAGACTTGTTGTAGTCACAAAGAAAGAAGATCTGATGGCAATCCATGACTTTGAGCAAAGTTACAGAATGATGGATACAGCAAGTAAAGCTATTATTGTACTGGGTGATAAAGATGTACAGATTGATGAGTTTATCTATGAAGACTGTGCCTGCTTTATTGAGAATATGCTTATACAGGCTAAAGAGATGGGGCTTGGCACATGTTATTGTGCAATTGCGCCAAAAGAAAGCGCAATTGAATCATTTAAAAACAGGTTCCATTTTACTGATAACCTGTTACCTGTTGCAGTGGTTGCGATTGGTTATCCTACTGAAGATAATCCCCTACAGGACAGATATGATGAGTCCAAGATTACTTGGCTTTAATCATCAGATTGAGATCGAGTTTAGTATCGATACCGGATACTTCTGCTGAATCAGTATATTGCCATATCTCAAACGGATATTCATAATCAGGAAAGTCATTATACTGAGCCAGCCATAATGGATACTGAGCCAGTTCTTTCTGAACGAGATGTTCTTCAATATAGAATCTGCCACAGTAGAGAATTCCATCTTTTTCATATTCATTAAGATATTCAAACCAGGTGCTTATGACATTCATTATATCTTCATTTGTCATGTCATCAGTTCTTGCAGTATCGTAGTATATCTCTTCAAGGTCCAGGGCAACAGGAAGGTCAATTTCTTTGTTCTGGAGCTTTTTTATTACGAAATCTATTTCTTCTTTGACTTCTAGAGAATCAGTGGCAGATGAGACAAAATACACGCCTATTTTAAGACCTGCTTCTTTAGCTTTGTTGTAGTTTGACTCAAAACGTTTATCAGTGAATAACAAGCCTGACTGATAACCTCTGTAACCCACACGAATATAGACAAATTCAATACCAGACTTTTTCAATATTGAAAAGTCTTCTATATTCTGAAACTCAGATACATCAGTACCAAGTATTGAATAATATTTGTCATCTTCATACTTTAGAAGCGTTTCACCATAGAGATTGTCTATCTTGAGGTCATGAAAGAAAATACCGTCTTTGTCATAAAGAGGTTCATAATCATGGTCAACTACCTTGTTGGTATAAACAGAAAGAATAAACACAATAATTACTAATGTAGTTGCGAGTATTCTGGTGATTCTTCTTTTCATGTATTTATTATAATGAATATATATTATGTTGTACTATCGCGATAAACCATTGGACCCATCCAGAACCATAAATGAATATATTGAAATATATCCTGAACTCAAGGAACTGTCTTTGAAATATTCAGAGTACAGTAAGTTTTTCAATTACAGACTGAAAATGGTAATAATGCTGGTTGGAGAAAAGACTGCCCAGAAATATCTTGATGAAGCAATCGGATATAAAAGATAATTGAGATATATCTAAAATAAATAATCATTTTATTCAATTTCGTAAGGCTTTTTTTGTGACAAAATAGCCTGTTTTCATATATTCCAAAACATAAGGAGATATTTGATAATTAAGTTGTATAAAAAGAAGATTGTTTTCTCATGAATTAAGGAGCATTAATATGAAAACAAAATTAGAAGTTATCAGATTGACTAATGAAGATGTAATTGCAACTAGTGGGAAGCTTTATTTAACTGGCTGGTGTGTAACTATTAAAGATAAAAACTCTAGTAGAAATGTTGATGACAACGATGAGTTATATTGGTGGGAAGACGATGAATATTATCAATATCCAAAAGATAGTCCTATAGATACTTATTCATCACATGCAGTAGATTTCCAAAGATCAGGAACAACACCTCAAATCGGTAGTATTTATAAAGAATACATAGATGAAAGTGGTTATTGCTATTATTATCTGTGTGATCAGCAACATAATCATAATTATCCTGATTAAACAAAGAAATTTAGCGGCAAACTCTTAAAGATTTTAGTGAGATTTAGGACATCAATAATTTACAAAACCCAGTCTAAACTGGGTTTTTATATTTATGTATCCACTACTCATTTCTGACAATATTGGTACTTGTAGATTTCTTATAGTACTCAACAAGTTCAGCTTTATTATGTACACCTAATGTCTGATAGATGATACTGTATCTGTTGCCGACATTACTTTCTGAGATATTCAAAATACCCGCAACTTCTTTATTGGAATAACCCTGTAAAGCAAAATAAACATACATATAGTCCTTGCTTGGAAGTTTGCTGTATATGTTTTCAAGAGAAGACAATTTCATAAAGCTGAGATAACGGTTATGAAGATCCTTGCTCAAATTCTTTATCTTTTTTATAAAGTCTTCAGGATAATTCTTTAGTACTATGTCAACAGAATTGGCGTAATAGTAATAAAGCATAGCCGGCTGATAATAAAGATTATATTTATATGCCAGATCCAAAGCTTTTTGATAATGATGTTTCATTTCATCAAGTTTAAGTATTTTGCCATATTCAATTCCAAGATAAAAATGGATTGTCTGTACATCGAGATAAGAGTCTTCTTCATTTACTGAAGAACAGATATATTCATATGGCATCAGATCAAGGACGGATAGTTTTCCGGTGTTTGATTTTGTTGACGTAAGTAAACATAAACTCGCCAGGTGAGCCCTGAAACTTTTATGATAGTTATATGTCTGGTCTATCTTAAACTCATTAATGAAGTAGTTATCAGTACCAATAGTGGAATCTATTTCATGGATTAAAGATGACATCTCTTTTTTATGAGGGAAGTCTTTGTTGAGTTCAATAGATAACTCTTTGTAGGCTTCAAAGAATTCATTGGTTTTACTTAACTCGTGATATATATAACATGCCATACGCAAATAATAGATTCTGTGACACTGGTTAAGCTTCTCCCTTGATAAAGATATCAGTTCTGTTTCAGCTTCTAAGAATTTGCAGTCCTGAAATAAGTCAGATATTTTTTTAATCTTTATTTCAATATCTGTCAAAGGAGGGTCAAAACTGTTGATATCTCTTCCTTCAAAACACGGGTAACGGAAGAATGTTTTATCCTGATCATTAACTGATGTATCTACGGTTTTAAATCTTGCGTCTTTTGGTTTGACTGTATTTTCAGGAATCATCCAGCGGGTGCCTATCTGTTCAACATCAGGAATACGTCCGCTTTTGGCCAGTTTTAAAACTCTGTCTCTTGTTAAACCCCATTTTTTAGCAGCTTCTGCAGTAGTAATATACTTCATATTATTATCTATATTATATGCGTATGAATACAATATGTTGTAGGATTTAATGATTTAACAACTAATAACTGCAAGAAATTAACAGTAATGGTTGTTTTTTCATTGTTATATCTAATTTATATCGTGATAAAAACATCACTTTTCTTATATTCTCAAGCAAGACTAGATATTTGATAATTAACATGTATAAGTAGGTAAAGAAAAGCTTGGATAAAAGATTGAACACATATTGTGTCATCTACCAACTTTGTAAGAATTTTGATTTATTCAGGAGGATAGAAATATGAAAGAACCATTTAAAAAATTGTTGTTCATAATTACACTTGCTGTATGCGTGTCACTAACATCGATGTCAGGGACTGTTGTTTCAGCTGATACACATAAACACTGTGTCTGTGGCAAGGACGATTGTACTGGAGAAGGTCATGATACTGAGCAAGGATGGATTGCACTGCCATCAGGGAATTTAAATTATGATAATTTTCATAATGATGAAAGTCTTTATACACCTTTTAAATGCCGCTATGATGAGAGTAAAGCAGAATACTGGTATTATCTTGAATCTGGCTATTATTACCTTACGGGAGACATTGTGTTTGATGAACCTTTAAATATTCGTGGTGACAACGTGGTTATCTGCCTTAATGGATATAACATCACTAGAATAGAAGATTATAAAATGATGGATGACCAACCTTTTATAGAAATAATAAAAGATTACAGTTTAACTTTAACTGATTGTAAGAAAACCCCTCACTACTTTGAATATTCTACAGATAGTGAATGGAAATATTATGGTTATACCGCACCGGAAACCGGTAAGATAGATACTTTAGATACAATTTCTGATGATACCAAATATGTCAAATTATTTGGCGGATGTATATATGGTGGCTTAGAATCTGGAATTCATAACGCAGGTGGCACTGTGACATTGTTTAATGTCAATATTGTTGGAAATAAATCGCTAGATGGTGCTGGAGGAGGTATTCTAACTAGAGGTAAAATAACCATGAATGGCGGCAATATTGTTGGAAACAAATCCTACTATGCTGGTAAAAGCGTAGGTGGAGGTGTCAGAGTTTCTAGCGTTAAAGACGGTGATGTTGATAAAATTGGTGAATTTATCATGAATGGTGGTATTATTGGCTATAATCTCGTTGATGATGAAGGGCAAGGAAGTGGCGTTTATGTTGGATTTGCTTCTAATGGTGATGAGATTGTAGGCAGTAAGTTTATTATGACAGGAGGCAGCATCACAGGAAATCGAGGAGGAGAAAATACCTTAGGTAGCGGAATCTATGCCCTTGGTGATGTCACGCTTACTGGTAATGCAAAAGTACAAAAGAATATCGGTTATTGGGGTGTTTATATTGAACGTTTTTCTAATTACGGCTATATTCCAAATTTTACTGTAGGCGGTAACGCTCAGGTAACAGATAACGTATCAGCGCCTAATGGAAACACTTGTAATTGTCACAATGACGAATCATACGATAGCTATATAACCATTGGAACTGGAACAAATGCACCGAGTGACAATATGAAAATCGGTATCAGTCCTTGTTGGGATCCTTTTTCAGAATCCGTATATAACCCTCCATACACGTTTACAACGAACGGAACTTCAGATGATACAAAGTACTTTATCAGCGATGTTGATTCCGTTTATGTGAAAGCCAATGCTGAAAATAACAAACTACAAATAGTTTCTCGAATTACAGAACAACCTGATATTTCCAATAACTTTACGGTTACAGTAGATAAAAAGAATCCTGACGTTGTTCCGTCATATCAGTGGAAAGAAGCATCGGGAGATAATGTTGTGGGAGAAACTTCTAACCAATTTGTAAGTGGCGTTTTTGGAGAAGATTATTTATGTAGAGTTACTTATGCAGATGGAAGTTATGAGGACAGTAAAACTATTACATTCTATCCATATTTTGCTAAAGATATTACTAAGACATATGGCGATGCAAACTTTACTCAAACAGTAAAGGGAAACAAAACTGGAATCACAGTAACATATTCAAGTAGTAACCCTGCTGTCGCAACTGTTAATTCATCTACCGGTGAAGTAACAATTCTAAAAGTAGGCACTACTACAATAAAGGCAGTGTCTGAAGAAACAGGCACACATAAAAAAGCTGAAGCAACATATATATTAACTGTTAAGTCATTAGAAACTCAGCCATATAAAGTAGTAAATACTGGTGTAATTGGTTCAAATAACAATGCATTGAAAATAATTGGTTTACTGTCTGCACTCGGTATTGCAACTGTAATTGCCTCAAAGAAAAAGAAATATTAATCGAAAGAAATGGGAGCAATTAAATTAATGGTGGAAA
>DCHD01000045.1:0-5014 GCA_002315565.1 Solobacterium sp. UBA1761
CTCTACCACTGAGTCACTCCCGCAACTCGCTTAATTAATATACCAAAACTATGTTACTTTGACAAGTAAAATATTATTATTTTCTAATCAAGTTTAAAATCTTCGGTAAGTCCATTTAAGTCATCCATTAAAAGTTGAAGCTTTCCTTTTTCTTCTTTTAGATTTTCCATACATGTTTTAGAAAGTTCAATTCCTTTTTGAAATTCCTTAACTGCTTCATCAAGTGGAATGTTCCCTTCAAGTTTTGCAACAACTTCTTCTAGTTGTTTTAATGCTTCTTCGAATTTTTGTTTTTCCATATTTATTCCTCAATTATTATATTTGTAATCTTTGCATCTACTGATCCATCTTGTCCTTTAATAGAAATATCGTCCCCAACTTTTAAATCCTTAACTTTTGGAATTGTCTTCCCTGCTTTTTGAACCGAGAAATATCCACGTGACAAAGTCTTAAGTGGTGAGAGTGAATCTAGAAGTGCTACTGCCTTTAAAGTCTTTTGTTCTAAGTCGTTATATTTTTTATCAACAGAGTTTTTGATTTTCTCCAAATCTTTTTCAACTCTATGAATCTTGTCTTCATAAAATGATGTCGCAAGTCTTTGAATCTTAACTGCATTAAGTTCAACTCGTCTTAATGAATTTTCAAAATTACTCTTAACATACTTTTTCATTTGATCCATGCAAACTGAAAGTTCTTGGACCATTTCATAGTAATCGTATGCAACAAGTTCACCAGCTGCTGTTGGAGTTGCCGCTCTAGCATCAGCAACAAAATCGCAAAGTGAAAAATCTGTTTCATGTCCAACTGCAGAAATAACTGGAGTCTTTAAGTTATATACTGCCCTGCATAAATCTTCGTCATAGAATGGAGCAAGATCTTCTAGAGATCCACCACCACGAGCAATGATGATGACATCATAATTTAATTCATCAACAATTGGAAGAACTCTAACAATTTCTTTTCCGGCACCATCTCCTTGAACACGAACATCTCGAACTACAATATTGATGATTGGATTTTTCCTTCGAATCGTTGTTACGATATCTCGAATAACTGCACCAGTTTTAGATGTTAGGACTAAAACATTTTTAGCATATAAAGGAATTGCTTTTTTATGAGCTTCATCAAAAAGTCCTTCCGCTAAAAGTTTTGCCTTGAGTTTTTCAAATTGTAAAAAAAGATTTCCTTTTCCATTTAAAGTGAGGGATGAAACATTGAAGTTCAATCTTCCGCCCTTTGCAAAATAATCTAGTCCACCGCGAAGAATTAAACTATCTCCATCTTTTGGAAGACGTCCATTTTCTTTTAGAAACTCAGATGCTTTATATTGATATTGAAATAGAGTGCAAGGAATTTGTGCCTCATCGTCTTTTAAAGTGAAATATGCATGGGGACCAGTTACTTTAAATCCAGATACTTCTCCAAATATCTCTAGACCTTTAAAATATGGAGAATCCATGCAAGCTTTGATTCGCTCACTAATTTCGCTTACAGAAAGCGCATTCTCCGAAACAATAGGTTTATCTAACATAATCGGCACTTTATTCCCCATATTTGCAGTAAAACAGCGATTTTTCGCATATTTTACTCGATTTTTAATATAAAAAATCCTTATTTATCGAACAAATGTTTATTATTTTATCGCATTTATCCAATATTATAAGGATTTAGCCACTATTTTAATTCTTTTGCAATATTGCCAAGTACTCCGTTTACAAATGCTCCACTCTTTTCAGTTCCGAACTTCTTTGCAAGAGATACGGCTTCATTAATGATGACTGCAACAGGTTCCTTATTTTGTTTGAGTTCATAGAGAGCAATTTCAAGAACAACTAAATCTGATCTATATAATCTTTCAATTGTATATCCAGTAATATATTTTGAAATTGTTTCTTTTAATGAATCGATAGAATCTATTACTCCCTTATATGTTTCGTTAATATAATCTCTATCGTCATCTGTTAAAGATGTATCGAGTAAAAACAATTCTTTTGTGGTTTCGTTATACTCTTCTAAAAACGAATACTCAAATAATAATTTTAATACAGATTCTCTAGCTACTCTTCTCATGATTAATCGTTCTCTACTCCAACTACTGTGACATTAGCACTATGAACTTTATACTTTGTAACTTTCTCAATTTCCTTAATAACTCTCTCTTGAACAGTTGCAACAATATTTGGAATTACAACTCCAAGATCTACATTGATTAAAAGTGTTACATCCACTCTATCTGATGGAAGGAAATCAATTACAATATTACTTTTAGTTTTTTTAGTTTCAACAAGTTTGACACCCTTAATATCATCTACTGCCTCAGTAATGATTTTAACGATAACATCTTGAAATACTTCTAAAGTTTTTTTATCAACAATTGTGCTCATAAATCACCTACGCTTGAATTATAACACCGAGAATAAAGTAAAGCAACAAATATTCACACGCGCGCCCGCGCGCGCGAAAATAGATTGTACGCAGGCACACGCGCGCACGCACATGCGCGAGAATAATTAACATTTATAAAATTTGATTAAATTATATTTGGCAATTCTTGACATTCACGCGTTAATGTGCTAAAGTGGTCTTATGGTGAAACACCATCGTGTATACACCAATTAAATAGCCCCAATTTCCAAAGTTTTTACTTTGGACCCCTCATTTTGATAGGAGTGTTCCCCACTCCTATCTTTTTATTATTAAAAAGGATGTCCTACTGGACATCCTTTTGTATTTTGATAGAAATTGGAAAATTAATGCAAGTCTCTCTTTACATATTTTGTATGTAAGATTTCATGTGCCTTGTGTGAATTTGGTTCACCAAAGTATTCTTTATAGAGAGTTTGAACTGCTGGGTTTACGTGTGATTTTCTCATTTCAAGGTTCTTATCTTGAGCATAGATTGAAGCAGCACGAATAGCTTTGATATCAAAGTTGTTTCTTTCATATGCAGTCTTAATAGGTTGTCCACCACCGTTTACACAGCCACCTGGACATGACATAATTTCAATGAAGTCATAATCAGATTTTCCAGCTTTAATGTCATCCATTATCTTTCTTGCATTTGCAAGTCCTGATGCTACAGCTACTTTAACTTTTACACCGTTTAAATCATAAGATGCTTCTTTAATACCTTGTGTTCCACGAACATCAACAAAGTCGAGTGATGGAGCTTCTTTTCCAACTACGATTTCGTAAACTGTTCTTAATGCAGCTTCCATAACACCGCCTGTTACACCGAAGATTAAACCAGCACCTGTGAAGATTCCGAGTGGTGCATCAAATGTAGATGGTTCAAGATCGTTAAAGAGGATGCCTGCTCTCTTGATAAGTTTAGCAAGTTCTCTTGTTGTTAATGCATAGTCAATATCTGGAACTCCAGCTGCTGCTTGATTTGGTCTACCCTTTTCAAATTTCTTTGCTGTACATGGCATAATTGAAACAACTACGATATCCTTTGGATCCATACCGAGTTTTTCTGCATAATATGTCTTACATACTGCTCCGAACATTTGTTGTGGGGACTTACATGATGATAAGTGACCTAATTGTTCTGGGAAGTTGTGTTCACAGAATTTAATCCATGCTGGTGAACATGATGTGATAAGTGGGTACTTACCTTCTTTCTTTAATGCTTCTTTATTCTTAAATCTTGATAAGAATTCTGTTCCTTCTTCCATGATTGTTAAGTCAGCTGCAAAGTCAGTATCAAATACTTTCTTGTAGCCTAATCTTCTTAATGCTGCAACCATCTTACCAGTAACTGGAGTACCTACTGGCATACCGAATGATTCGCCTAAAGCAGCTCTAACTGCTGGAGCTGTCTGAGCAATTACATACTTGCCAGCTGCCATAGCTTCGTCAACTTTAGCGATTTCAGATTTTTCCATTAATGCACCAGTTGGACATACGTTGATACACTGACCACACATGATACATGGAGATTTAATGAATGGACGGTTCTCTGCTGGAGCTACCATAGCATTGAAACCGCGGTTTTCAAAGCCAAGAACACCGATTCCATGAGCGCTCTTGCAACGTTCAACACATCTGCCGCAAAGAACACATTTTGAAGTATCACGAACGATTGTTGGAGTTAACTGATCAACTGTAACTGGAGATTTAGCGCCATCAAACTTATTGTCTCTTGCACCTACTCTACGTGCTACATCAAGTAATTCACAGTATTCGTTCTTGTCACATTCCTGACAGTTTCTGTTGTGGTTTGAAAGAATCAGTTCAACAGAAGCACGACGTGCTGCAACTGCCTTTGGTGAAGAAATAGTAATTTCCATACCCTCATTGATTGGGTATACACATGATGCTACTAAGCCTCTTGCGCCTGTTGCTTCTACTAGACATACACGGCAAGAACCCTGATTGCATTCACCATGGTTGAAAGTACAAAGTGTTGGGATATCGTATCCACACTGTTTACAAGCTTCTAAGATTGTAAGTCCGGCATCAACCTCATAAGGGATACCTTCGATTTTAATGTTAACTTTTGACATTGTATTCTCCTCCCCTTATTCCTTATCGATTGCCTTGATCTTACAAGAAGCCATACATAAGCCACACTTGATACATTTTTCTGAATCAATAACTCTTGATGGAAGTTTATGACCTGGAGCAACGTAATCAGTAGCCACGATAGCTGATGCTGGACACTGTCTTTCACAAAGTCCGCAGCCGATACATTTTTCTTTGTCGATCTTGTACTGCATTAATGACTTACATACATGTGCAGGACACTTCTTATCAACGATATGCGCAATATATTCTTCTCTGAACTGTTTCAGAGTTGAAAGGATTGGGTTAGCTGCTGTCTGGCCAAGAGCACATAATGAATTGTTCTTACAAACTGATGCAAGTTCATCAAGCTTGTCAAGGTCTTCCATAGTTCCCTTGCCTTCTGTAATCTTGTTAAGGATTTCTAACATTCTCTTAGTACCGATACGGCATGGAGAACATTTACCACAAGATTCATCACAGATAAATTCCATATAGAATTTAGCAA
>DCHD01000045.1:5038-5753 GCA_002315565.1 Solobacterium sp. UBA1761
CCATACAGTTGTCTTCATCCATTACAATAGCGCCACCTGAACCCATCATAGATCCACGTGCAACCAGTGTATCGAAGTCGATTTCTGTATCTAAGTCTTTTTCAGTTAAGCAACCGCCTGATGGACCACCAGTCTGGATAGCTTTGAACTTCTTGCCATTAGGGATACCACCACCAATGTCATAGATAAGTTCTCTTAATGTAGTTCCCATTGGTACTTCAACAAGACCTACGTTATTGATTTTGCCGCCTAATGCGAATACTTTAGTACCTTTTGATTTTTCAGTACCGAATTCAACGAACTTAGCAGCACCTTCTCTTAAGATATAAGGAACAGTAGCCAGAGTTTCAACGTTGTTTACACAAGTTGGACGGCCCCAAAGACCCTTAACAGCTGGGAATGGAGGTCTAGGTCTAGGCATACCACGTTTACCTTCGATTGAGTTTAACAGAGCAGTTTCTTCACCACATACGAATGCACCAGCACCAAGTCTGATATGAGCACGGAAGTTGAAACCACTGCCTAAGATATTGTCGCCTAATAATCCAGCTTCTTCTAACTGTGCAATAGCGATCTTCAGTCTGTTTACAGCGATTGGGTATTCAGCACGTACATAGAAATAACCGTTTTCAGCACCGATTGCATAAGCCGCAATAGCCATACCTTCGATAACTGCAACTGGGTTACCTTCAAGGATTGAACGGTCCATGAATGC
>DCHD01000045.1:5761-13197 GCA_002315565.1 Solobacterium sp. UBA1761
CACCTTCATCACCATTACATACGATATATTTGTCTCCATCACCAGGAGCAGCGAAACTCCACTTTCTTCCTGTAGGGAAACCGGCACCGCCTCTGCCTCTTAAACCAGAGTCAAGTACTTCCTTAATAGTAGCTTCTCTACCCATCTTTAAAGCTTTAGCTAAGCCCTGGAATGCACCAGCGCCTAATGCTTCGTCTAATTCTTCTGGGTCGATAGCACCACAGCCGTGTAAAGCAACTCTTACCTGCTTCTTGTAGAAGTCGATTTCATCCTGCTTTGCAACTTTCTGCTGAGTCTTTGGATCGATGTAAAGTAATCTTTCAACAACTTCACCACCGATGATATCCTTTTCGATGATTTCTTCAACATCTTCAATCTTTACCATTCTGTAAAGAGTGTCTTCTGGGAAAATCTTGCAGAAAGGTCCCTGTGAACAGAAACCGAAACAGCCAACCTGGTTAACTGTTACTTTGTCGTCTAAACCTTTTTCTTTGATGATAGCTGCAAACTTTTCTCTGATTGCTGCAGAATCTGATGACAGACATCCTGTACCGCCACAGAATACAACATGACGCTTACCGTCTGAACCATCATACTTTTCTTTAAGATTGGAAGTACAAGCGCACTGCTTCTTTTCTAAATCTTCAAATGTCTTAATCATTAGTTAGCGCCTCCCTTTAATTCATTGATGATACCCTGTACCTGGTCAACTGATACTTTAGGATAAACCTTACCGTTGATTGATACAGCTGGTGCAATACCACATGCGCCTAAGCATCTTAATGCGTCAAGAGTAAATAGACCATCTTTAGTAGTTTCTCCGGCTTTAATGCCAAGAATCTCTGAGAATTTGTCAATTACCTGCTGAGCGCCTTTAACGTAACATGCTGTACCTAAACAACAGCCGATTACGTATTTTCCCTTTGGTTGCAAAGAGAAGAATGAATAGAATGTTACTACTCCGTAGATTTCTGCTACCGGAATGCCAGTCTTGTCTGAAACCAGTTCCTGAACCTCTAGTGGAATATAGCCATATTCCTTCTGGATGTCACTAAGGATCATCATTAGAGGTGTCTTTTCATCTTTATATCTTTCGATGATAGATACAATCTGAGCTTCAGCTTTACTGTTTAAACGAGCCATTTTGTTATCCTCCTAATACGTGACGATAAACACGCCACAATAACGACAATATTATACAATTTTCAAGGTTCGCTTACAATGTGATTTTCATGTAAAAAATCATAAAAAAGAGGTATTTTTATACCTCCATTTTTTAAAACTTAATGAGTTTTGCATTTAGCCTTTTAACTTCCTCAGGTGAATGAGTTGTAATGATTACCGGTATATCAAGCGAAAGAATCAGTGAGTATACTTTTTCCATATTTTCTTCATCAATTCCTTTGAAAGGTTCATCCATCAGAAGCATATCTCCGCCATAGGCAATAGCCCTTGCGATAGCTGCTCTTCTTTTCATTCCCCCACTGAGTTCATCAATCTTTGAATTGATCTTTTCTTCCAGACCAAGAGAAGTCAGTATACGCTTTGAATCATCTTTATTTTCATTTACAGCCATGACATTCTCAAGAACACTCAGTTCCTTAAAAAGTCTGTCTTCCTGAAAACACATTGAAGGTTTATCAGGACCATTTACAATTGTTCCTTTATCAGCTTTGATAAGACCGGCAATATACCTTAAAAGTGTAGTTTTGCCACCACCGTTTTTTGACATGATGCAGGTTATTCCTTTACCTGTTTCCATACTGAAATCTTCAAGTACGATATTGTCTTCATATGATAAAGTCAGATCAGTTATTTTCATCTTTACCACCCCTCTCTATCAGATATTCAAACAGTTTCTCCAGAAGATAGCTCAGAAGAATAACTACAGCTGTCCAGGCAAAAAGATCAGCTGTTTCAAGATACAGTTTTGAATAATACATCTCAGAACCGATTGCCTTAAGCGGAAGAGCGATTACTTCAGCAGCAATTCCTGATTTCCATGCCAGTCCAAGAGCTGTTAAAGCAGCACTCAGGAAATATGGTTTTACAGAAGGAATATAGATATACCTGAGCATTTTCTTCTTTGTGAATCTGAAGAGCTTTCCAACTTCTACAAGCTTTGAATCAGTTTCTTCAATTCCTTTTACAACATTCTGGAATATCACCGGCATAACCATCAGGCCTGAAATAACAACCGGAACATTTGAGATACCTGTCCATAACATAATAAGAATGATGAAAGATGTAACCGGAGTACTTCTGATGATTCTGATGAACGGTGTAATAATCGCATCCGACACAAACCACTTCTTCTTCATTATGGCAAGCATTACTGCAACAAAAGTTCCTGAGATAAATCCTGTCATAATCCTTAAAAGTGATGCAAGACACTTGATCCAGACATCTTTGGTTATAACCAGTTCAATCAGACGCCTTAATACTTTGAATGGGGAAGGCAGAATCAACTCTTTTCCAATAAGAAAACTGATGACTGTCCATAGGCCAATCCAGAATACTATGGCAATAAGTGTTTTAAGGTATTTATTTTTCATAGCTGTAATAGAAATCATCATCAGGCATTTTACCGCCTACTGATTTTTCATCTGCAGTGTACAGTACTTCAAGGTATCCTTCAAGCACATCCTTTATTTCTTTGTTTCTTATAAATGTTAAACCGGCATAAGGTATACACAGTTCACCGATCTTCGCATTTGGCGTAATACCTGCTTCAAAAATCATTTCTCCTGCTTCTGGAGGATTGTTTCTTACATAATCAACCGATTCTTCATAACGGTCAAGGAAGAGTTCAATTTCTTCTTTATGGTTTTCAATAAAGCCTTTTCTTGAAACCAGACAACCCATTGTCAGAAGTGAACCATCATCAGTTACCTTTTCGTACTCTTTACTTAAATCAAGCACGGCTTTAACATCACTGTTTTTCATCATGACTGTAGTACATGCCGGAACAGGAAGCATACATATTTCAGCCTGGCCCGATGCCATCAGCGTCACTATTTCGCTTGCATCCTTGAATTCAAGATTTGCCTCAACATCATTTTTTTCAAGAATATATCTTAAAACAAACTCGGGATTGGCACCCTGCCCATTACAGAGAATCGTCTTTCCTTTGAGATCATTAACCGACTTAATACTTTCGCCGTTTTCCAGAATATATAGCACACCAAGACAGTTTAATGCGATAACTTCCAGATCACCATTCAGTTTATTATAAAGATTAGAAGCAAGGTTAGTCGGAAGTGCCGCAATGTCTAAGTCACCATTGACAACCCTTGAAACCATATCATTTGATTCGGCATACATTTCAATTGAATAGTCTTCATATTCATGAGATATCAGTTCAACCGCTCCGATACCTGTAGGTCCTTTAAATACACCGATGTTTAATACTTCTTTTTCTTTTTTTTCTGATGCGCATCCAGCAAGCAGCAGCACCATTAATAAGACAACAATCTTTTTCATTTCTATACCTTCGAATAATTAGTCTTGGCTGATACGCCTTTTAGCTTGCCAATCTTTCCTGTCAGAGTATTAATTGCATCTTCAGGAGCATCAACTGCAATTGAAATAATATTGATGTTTTTGGTTTTGTAAGGGATGCCCATTCTCCCTATTACATAATCACGATAGTCAAACAGGATTCTGTTGACTTCTTCAATTGAAGAAATATCTTCAATGATAATTGAAATAACTGCTACTCTTGTCATGTTTTTCCTTTCTGCAAACAAAAAGTCTGCATATGAAATACAGACTCAAAAACAAGAAAAAGAATTTCTTAATTTATTATGTCCGTCTTTCACTTCAATAGTTATTTAGGTGTCAGAATCAGAATTTTTACTTGGAAATCTTACGTGCCAGCCAGATGACAACACATGCTCCGACAACCCCTGAAATAAGGCTGCCGATCAGACCATTGGCATTGAAGCCTATCAGTCCGAAAAGGAAATCACCAACTGCACCACCAGCCATACCCAACAGGATATTGATATACCAAGGTTTTCTGGTGTTCATGAATTTGCCGGCAAGAAAACCGACAATCGCACTGAATATTAATGCAAGAATCATAACCTACCTCCGCTTAATACACCACTATTATAAAACACAATCAAAATTAAGTGATTAAATATACTTTCTTGTATAATTTAAGTATGTCAAAAAGAAGCAAGGTTGCGGTTGTATACTGTGATTCATACCGCAAAGAACAGGTCTATAAAGCCGTAAAATCAGGACTTGAAGCAATCGGTGGTATTGACTCTTTTGTTAAGCCGAATGAAAAGATTCTTGTTAAACCTAACTTCCTTTATCCAAGTGAAACAGAACGCAATATAACTACCAACCCATCAGTAATTGAAGCGGTATTAAGAATACTGAGCGAGAATAAATATGCCAATGTCAAAATCGGTGATTCCTGCGCCAATGGTTCAGGACAGTCTGCTCTTTTAAAACTTGGACTGAATGAAGATAAACTCTATGGTGCAATGGTGGCGCCAATGAATGAAGAAGTCTGCATCAAAGTAAATGAAGGCAGCATTGCCAAAAGACTCTTCATAACCAAAGACGCCTATGAAGCAGATGCCATCATCGGTATCTCCAAGATGAAGACTCACATGTTGGAAAGAATTACCGGCGCCGTAAAGAACATGTACGGACTTATCTGCGGATTCCGTAAAGCCCAGAGTCATGTCGAATACAGAACAGCCAGTGATTTTGCCAGAATGCTCTGTGACATTCACAAATCAACCCATCAGCGTCTTCATATTATGGATGGCATAACCGCCATGGAAGGAAACGGTCCGGCAAGCGGCGAACCGGTAAACATGAATGTTATTCTCATGTCATCCGACCCGATTGCCCTTGATACAGTATTTGCAAGACTAATTAACCTGAAACCTGAACTCGTTCCTACAATCGTCCACGGAAATGTTCTAGGTCTAGGAAACAGTGACTTTGACAAAATAGACATCATTCTTGTAAAAGACTTAAAGGCGGAACCTGTAACCATCACAAAACTGTTCAGAGAATACGGCAAAGCAGATTTTGATGTACAGCGTGAAAAAGACAGATTCAACGTACTGCAGCTTTGGTCACATCTCAATGGCGGTACAGCAAGACCATATATTGATACTGAGAAGTGCATCAAATGCGGTGTCTGCGTGTCACACTGCCCGGTTGACGGAAAAGCCGTACAATTTAAAAACGGAAAGGATAACCCTCCCGTTTATAACTATAAGAAATGTATCCGCTGCTACTGTTGTCAGGAACTTTGTCCTCAGCATGCTATATCAGTAAAAAGATAAGTTTATAGATAAAGATAACCACAAGATACAGAACCATAAATATACCAGCTGCCGGAAATGCATAGAAGAACGGATAAGGAATAAGTTTAAAGAAGAATTCCAGTCCGGCGTTACCATCAGGTGACATTGTAAAGAAGTAGTTGGTTTTTTTATACACTGTATACTTTCTGATCAGAAGATTGGCAATATGGGCTAACGCGATATTGGCAATAAAACACAGCGCAAATAGCAGCACATCTTTGTATTCAGGTACATACATGCCAGTAGTCCATAATGAAAGCGCCATAAACATCGGCAGATAATGAGTTACATAGAAACCGTTGATGCGTTTTTCCTTCAAATCATATCCGGCAAAGCCGAGGCATGGGAATGAAACGCCCAAGAATGTACTTACCGGTAAACCAAGTGCCGCATAGGCAATTAATGCACGGTTTCCTGTCAGAAGAATCAAAGGTAAAGTAAAGATGGCACTGTTACAGAACTGTAAAGGAAACAGTTCACCATATGGATTGGGTCTGTCAAAACCATAGTCATCCATCAGTTTCATATATGGCTCATCATGCATCAGAAAATACTTGTAGACATAGAAATAGATTGCATTGATGATGGCAGCTGCCCAGAGAATTGTTCTTACTGTTTTCTCATTCATGGATCCCATCAAAACAGCACACATAACAGTAATGCCGGTCAGTATCCACCAGTTTCTTTTAAAAGGGGTAATAATCATAGATTTTTCTTTATTTCTTTTATAGTTTCTTTTGAAGAGTGAATCAGATATTCAGTTCCCTCTTCTGTATCCTCCAGGCGTTCAAATTCAGCTTTATTTCTGAATCTGTTTACAAGTGAAAGTTTAGAATAAGGGATAAGCAGTTTTTCACTGACTTCTTTAGGATATAATGCCGCGTCTATTTTTTCCAGCAGTTCTTCAATACCGATATTTTCTTTGCACGAAATATAGATGCCATCGGACATCTTCTTTTCTATAATCAGATCGCACTTGTTATAGACATTGATCATCGGAATACCATCAGCACCGATCTGTTTTAAAGTATCCAGTGTTGTCTTTTCCTGTAAGAGGTAGTTCTCATTTGAACTGTCCATGACATGCACCAACAGATCTGCATAACTGGCAGCCTTCAAAGTTGATTTGAACGCTTCAACAAGGCCGTGTGGCAGATCGCTTACAAAACCTACTGTATCAAACAGCAGGAATTCATGTTTCTTATATGTAATGTTTCTGATGCTTGTATCAAGTGTTGCGAACAGCTGATTCTTTTCATAGACAACTTTATCAGCCTTCTCATTTCTTCTTAAGAGATTATTCATCAAAGATGACTTCCCGGCATTGGTATAACCGACAAGAGCCACCTTCTTGAGTTCTGATTTGTTTCTTTTTTCAAATTCCGTATCCTTGCGTGATTCAAGCTTCTTTAATTCAACCTTTAAGTCGTTGATTCTTGACTCCATCTGTCTTCTGATAATCGTGCTTCTTGTTTCGCCAGCACCTCTGTTGTTGACGGTACCACCACGCTGTTTGTCTTCATCCATATTGTCTTTTAAAAGCTGTGGCATATCATACTTCAGACGTGCTATCTCAGTTTGAATCTTGGCCTCTTTACTTTTGGCGCGGGTAGAAAAGATATGAAGTATCAGACTTGTTCTGTCCATTACTTCGCATTCCAGATAGTCTTTCAGATTTGATACTACTGTAACAGGAAGATTGTTGTAGAAAACAACAAGTTCAGCTTCCTCATCTTCTATAAGCTGTTTGAGTTCTTCAAGCTTTCCTTTTCTTATGGCATAGTTTGGATCAATGCTCTCTGAAGCCTGAGTCAGAGTGTTTATTATTTCAATATTTGCAGCATCACAAAGGTTTCTGCACTCATCAAGTGTTTCTGTAAAATATTGATTATCTTTTAATTTAACAGCAGCTAAAATTGCTCGCATATTTTCCTCCTTTAATTTGCCAGAAAGAATGTTACTCCCGGTCTTATTAGAAATATAGTTCATTTCTCATTTCGACCACCTTTATTTAAAAATTATAAATAATGCAAGAAAAAAGGTCAAACCGATTTTGGTTTGACCAATAATTCATATGATTGCAATTCAAAAATGTCC